>CAJVWH010000039.1 GCA_913009575.1 uncultured bacterium | reverse complement strand
GGTCATAGGGATGATATGTTCGATGAGCATGATGTTTATTTTTATTTTTTTTTTTTTTCAAGCAGAAGACGGCATACGAGATATATCAGTGTGACTGGAGTTCAGACGTGTGCTCTTCCGATCTAAACTGGCGACACAATTCACCCCGTCGGAATTAATAAAAGAAAAAGTGCTCACACAAATTCATTCAATTCTTTATTGGGTGAACAAAAAAGACCCACTCGGCCCAAAACTGGAACACCCCGAAAATGACCCTCAATTCTCGCTATGGGAAACGCCCGTAAGGAAATGGGCGGAAAACCAGCATATCCGCGAGCAGACAATGTCCGATATTCCCAAAGAATACGATGATGTCCATAAGCCGGAATACGCGCCGAAAATTACTGTAATCTCTCCAACCCAAAACGCGATTTATAATCCGCAAAACATAATGAATATCCAGGTGTCGCAGCAAAGCAAATTCGGGCTGGAGCAAATTGATTTTTTTCTGAATGGGACTTATCTTGGTTCTTCAAACGCCGCACCGTTCAATTTTTCTTTTGTGCCGGCAAGCGTGGTGGAAATCAGCAATCCCGTTAAAATCGGCGGCAGTGTCAAAGCCACTTTAAAAATAATCGCCTACGACAAAGTAAAGAACAAAACAGAAACTACTGTGCCTATTAGATTTAGCCAATGAAAAGACCTTAAAATCGGATTTCTTTAATCCGATCTCCCAATCTTTTCCCGAGTTCTTCCAAGATTTGGCGTTTACTCATAAAAATCTGGTTTTTTAAGGCCGGATTTTTCGTTTTGATATAAAGAATCCCGCCCCTTAATTCTGCCTCCAAATTGTGTCCGCCTAAGGCGGACACATTAAGCGCCTTGCGAACCGCTTCCGCAACCTCATCACGCACGAATTCTTCCGGTGGCTTCAAAACTTTAAATCTATTCAAATAATTCCCAACACTAACCCAAGTCATTAAAATAATTTTACCTCGTTAGAAATAAGACATCAATGGTTTCTGTTGAAATAAAATTTATTATTCCAATTCATCCAAGGTTTTTTTGATTAGTTTTTCTATTCCAATTTTGCCGGTTTTCGTGGGAATTTCGCGCCACTTGCGGATAAAGGCCCTTTTGTCGTTTTTGCTCACAATCAAATGCTCCTCATCCTGCTCCAATCCGTATTCTTTGGCCAAATCGTCAAAAAACTTAATGTCTTCATCGTTGTATTTTTGAATTCCCTCAAAATTTTCTTTCATAAGCAGGTTGTGCACGGCTGAGCCATGCACAATTTTATCTCCTATTTCGGAAGTTGTTGTGGTCTCCGTTGTTGCGCCCGCCACCTCTGAAATTGTTTCTAGACCTGTCGCCTCCGCTTCCATTCCGTCTTTCATCGGCAGACGGGTCATAGTTCGGATCCATCTGTTTAATGGAAAGATTGACCCTCCCGCGCTCGTCAATATTGATAACTTTTGCCCTCACTTTGTCCCCCTCTTTGAGCATATCCGTAACTTTGTTCACTCTGAACGGCGCAATCTCCGAGATATGCACCAATCCCTCCTGCATCGGCCCGATTTCCACCATGGCGCCGAAATCAAACAATCTTGAAACCGGCCCCTCGACAATCTCGCCAACCTCATACTCGTGCGTGAGTCCTTCTATTATTTTTTTCGCCCTATCGGTATCTTTGTGGTTTTTTCCTATGATAAGTATCGTGCCATCTTGGTCTATGTCTATTTCAACTCCCGTTTTCTCAATAATGCTGTTAATCATCTTTCCGCCGGGCCCGACAACAGTTCCTATCTTATCCTTGTCAATTGTTATTTTCACGATTCTGGGAGCCCTTTCGGAAAGTTCGCGGGGCGCGGGCAATGCCTTAAGCATCACTTCCAGAATTTCTTCTCTCGCCTTTTTCGCCCGCTCCAACGCCTCTTTGAGAATTTTAATCGGAATACCCTCCACTTTAGATCGGAAGAGCACACGTCTGAACTCCAGTCACACTGATATATCTCGTATGCCGTCTTCTGCTTGAAAAAAAAAAAAAACAACACCCTTCATATTTCATCCAAGCAGCATATATCCTAGAAAGCGTATTATTTCCTTTCTTATCCCTCTTATACCCATCTCACTTTCCACCCTGCACC
>CAJVWH010000038.1 GCA_913009575.1 uncultured bacterium | reverse complement strand
TTACTAGAGTGATGATGGGCATCATGTCTGTATTTTGCACTTTTTTTTTTTTTTTTTTGATTTTGTTTATTCTTTTCTTTTTTTTTTTAATGATACGGCGACCACCGAGATCTACACTCTTTCCCTACACGACGCTCTTCCGATCTCCTTCCGACTCCAAGCCGGCGGTCCAAATAAAAACATCTCGGACACGCCAAAAACAAATCAATTTTTGAGCGAGATAAATTAAACGGCTCTTCCGAATCCGGCTCATACAAATTCCTCGTCCTCTGCGAATTATAATACTGCGACATAGCGCCATTCTAACACAAAAAACAGCTGAACCAAAGCTCTTTTTTATCAAAATCGACAACCGTTGTCGATTTTACGAAAAAACACCGCCAATAGGGCAAAATACACCATTTTTCCCTATTGGCGATTATAAAAAGCCGCAATTTCCGGCGAAATTACGGTTTTTTGATGTACGAAACGCCTTTTCCTTTCTTTCCGACTTGAATTATCTTTTGTTCCCGTTCCAAGATATTAAGATAGTTTGTGGCTGTTCTTTTTCGCGCGTGGAGCAATTTTCTTACATCTTTGTTTGCAATTTGCTGTTTGGTTACAAAAAGCGCCATAATCTTGTCCAACTTTTTTCGTTTCCGTTCTTGAATCTTTGCTCTCGCTTTGATCAAGAGATTTTGGATGAAATCACGGGAAAAGGTCGTTCCTCGAGGAGGAGCGGAACGAAGTGGAGCGACGGGAGAGGTGCGACCTTGAGGAGTGATTTCAATTTTTTCAATAACTTGCGGTTGCTTGTCCGCTATGACTGGAGCAGGGCGGCTGTCGGCGGATGGCTCCTCAATTTCACTTGCCCCGCTCGGCGAGGACAAGTCAGGGGCCAAATCGTCAGCAACCGGTTGTTGCGGAGATTCTGGCGGTATCTGTTCAACTGGAGGTTCAACGGCGGGCGTTTCTTCTCGCTTCTGCTCCGCAGGAGCAGGCGTTTCGGTCTGTTCTGTTTGTGTTGGTTGTTCGGCTGATTTAGCAGGCTCGGGGATTTCAGGAATTGGCTCAACCGCCGGCAGAGCCGGCGCGGCCTCTTGCTCGCCGGAAATTTCTTCACCTTTTAATTCCTCAGAAATTTCCGGCTTTTCTTGCTTGTCCGCCAAAGCTTCAGCGTCGGCGGGAGTTTTGTTTTCGTCTTGTGGCATATTTTTATTTTCCTCCCCTGCCTCGCCCTTGCAAAGCCAATTTATACCCCAACCAAATCCCGACAATTCCAACAATTATTAAAATTATGTAGTTCATATTATTCTAAAATTGCTTTAGCGTATAAACTTTTCTGAAAATCAAAAAAAGTTGAGCGGATACTTTCTACACTGCCCAGCAATTGTTCCGCGTTGGCAATGGCGTGATACTTCAAATTCAACAAAACCGGCAACTTTTCTTCGTCCAATTCTTCAACGCCTTTTTCTTCATATTTTGACAGCACAAAACTTAAAAATTCTTTTTGTTTTTCGTCTAAATCTTCAAAAATCTTGTCTTTTGACTGCTCCACTCTTTGCGCTCTTGAAATCGGTTGAGTTAAAAATGAAATGTACGCCAAAACATCAAACAAATCGCTTTGCTCTGCGTCAATCATTTTTTGCAATGTTTCCAATTCATCCTTGCCGTAACCAATTTCGGCAATTTTTTCCAAAAACGCCTTGCGCGTTGTCGGGTTTGACCAGATTTTCCGCAATTCCTCCTCGCTCTTGAAAAATTCCGGCATTGCGCCAAACATATTATCCATAAACTCCTGAACTGAAATCGGCTTTCCGTCAGCGCTCCAAAATGAAGTGGAAATCATATGCTTTATCTCCCGCTCCTTGCCATCACGCAATTTTATTTTTAACTTCCTCTTTGGCTCTTCCGACGGTTCGGGCGGCAGTGGCGGCTCTTTGGGTTCGTCCAATTCTTTCGGCTCGCGCGGTTTTTTCTCTGTAGTTTCGTCTATTGGCTCGCCGTCCCATTCGGGATCAGAAAAATGCTTGTAAGCGTCCACAAAATCGTAAATCGTAAAATATTCTTTGCCGTCAAAGAGCCGGGTTCCGCGTCCAATAATCTGCTTAAATTCAACTATGGTATTTATTGGCCTCATCAAAACAATATTTCTAATATTACGTGCGTCAATGCCGGTAGATAATTTTTGCGAGGTTGTGAGAATTGTCGGG
>CAJVWH010000037.1 GCA_913009575.1 uncultured bacterium | reverse complement strand
TTAGGCACTGTCCGTTGTCTTCGCAACGGGAAGGGTAAACCAAAATGTTGAACCCCGACCACCAATACTGTTAAAGTCCATTTCGCCTCCGGATTGTTCAATAATATTTTTGGCGATAAAAAGACCTATTCCAGTCCCCTCAGTCCGATAATGTAAAATGCCGTCTCCCCGGAAAAACTTGCTGAAAACCTTTTTTTTGTTGCGCGCTTGAATGCCGGCGCCTTCATCATTGACGGAGCATCTGACATAATCTGAAAACCGCTCAAGAGAAACTGAAATCTTTCCCTCTTTCGTCCCATATTTTAATGCGTTATCAAATAGACAGAATAAAACAGATTTGATTTTTATTTTATCGGCAAAAACATCCGGCAGAGAATCAGGAGCTGAAACAAAAACGTTCTTTGGGGCGCTATCCAGCGCGTTTTCCCATGCATGAACCGCATCTTCCGCCAATTTTACCAATGAAAAACACGAGGCAGACAACATAAGATTTCCATCTTCAATATTATTTAATTCCAGTAAATCGTTAACAATTCTTATCATCTTTTCATTTTCCCCTTCTATCGCCGAGAGAGATGATTTTGTTTCTTCTTCACTTAAAAGAGACTTTCTTGCAATTAAAAGGTCAAGATGCCATTTAATCGCGGAAAGGGGGGAACGCAGGCGATGTGACATTATGGAGATAAATTCGGATTTTGACTTTGAGGATTCCGCCATGCGCTCAAAAGAAGAAATAATAATGTGGCTCAACACGAAAAGAATGGCCGTTACCGCCAAAACGATAAGCGCGACAATTTCCGGAGCAACAAACCTGCGCGCCACTATATTGGTGGCAATGATGGCGACAATGATTATAAAGCCCATCACCAAAAACAAAAACTGCGGGCATTGCCAAATTCTAATGTTATATTCCCTGCACTGGCTTGTAATGTCCAAAGAATTGAAAACTTTCTTAAAACTTCCCATTGATTAATATTATACCTTATCAAGAATTTTGTTGCAAAATTTGCTTAAACAATAAAATCAAGATAGTTTTCCTTGTTTATTGTTTTATATTCAGCATTCTTGTAAGCTTCAAGCCATTCTTTCGGAGCCTTAACCCTGCCGGCTTTCCATTTTATTTCATAGCCGAACAATTTTCCTCCCCGCTCCTCCACCCAATCAATTTCTTTCCTGTCGTAAGTCCGCCAAAAATAATTATTGGACAAGATTTGGCAATATGACTGTTTCTTGAGCCGTTCCATAACGATATAGTTTTCCCATAACATTCCTATATCATCCCTCAATTCAATTGGGTTAAAATTATTAATCAACGCGTTGCGTATGCCGTTGTCGTAAAAATAATAACGGGAAGTCTTCGTAACCTCCTTTCTCAAGTTACGGCTGAATCCGCGAACATTGACGACAATAAAAGATTTTTCCAACAAGTCAAGATAACGGTAAACCGTATTCGCGTGCAAATCAAGGCTACTCGCAATCTCAGACAAAGAAACTTCTTTCCCTATTTGGAAGGCCAACAAAGTGAGAAGGTCTTTTATTTTTTTGGGATTTTTCACCTGTTCAATTTCAAAAATGTCCCGGAATAAATAAGAATCAACAATTTCTCTCAAGTAATCTTGTTTTTCCGCCAAGGAATTTAAATTAAACAATTCCGGATACGACCCCAAAATTAAGTTTTCTTCCAAAATTTCCTTATAACGCGTTTCGCCGTAGGTGTCTACCAATTCCTTGGCGGAGATTGTATAGAGATGAATTGTCTTTTTTCTTCCCGTCAGCGGTTCACCTACTTTTTGCGCCAAAGCGAAAGAAGCTGACCCACTGGCGATGACTTCAATACCTGGAATGTGGTCAACTATCAATTTCAAATTCAGCCCGATATCTGGAATTTTTTGCGCCTCGTCAACAATCAAAATGTCGGCATTTCCGGCAAAAGATTTTAGTTTTTCAATTGATCGCGAAGAAAGCTCTTTTTGAATTATTAAATTCTCACCATTAACAAACTTAACTTTTTTCCTGTTCTCCGCTTCTCCGGCAAATTCGTTCAAAAGCGTGGTTTTTCCCACTCTTCTGGGGCCATAAAGTAAAATAACCTTGTTTTTTTGGACTTTTTTCTTTAATAAATTGTATGCTTGTCGTTTTATTAACATAAATTCCAACACTCTATTGTTTGTATTTTACTAAATACCATCAATAAAATCAATAAAAAAACCTGTGGATAAACAAAACCCGCCTAAAGCGGGGCTTGGGAGGGGAAGGAAACGCGCGCGTATGCGCCATGCGACTTCAGAAGTCGCATGGTAATTTGAAAATTTTCTTAAAACTTCCCATTGGTTTAATATTGTACCTTATCAAGAATTTTGTTGCAAAATCCGCAGCCCAAACCTGGAAATTTTCCCGCGCATTCTTGAATCATATGGAGATATCATCCGCGAAGGAAACTGCGTCGCCGTGAGAGGTAGAATTTCACTCCGTAACGGAGAATCTTCCATCATCGTGGAAGAAATGAAAGAAATGAATC
>CAJVWH010000036.1 GCA_913009575.1 uncultured bacterium | reverse complement strand
CCACCGAAATCTACACTCTTTCCCTACACGACGCTCTTCCGATCTATGGCATTTACACAGAATTTTTTACAGACTCAATAAATATCTTTATATCCATACGCCATTCGCTTAAGTCGCTTAATTTTATTATTGAATCCTTCTGAGATGGCCGAAGTAATCTTCTTTTTGACTCATCTTCTACAGTTGAAAAAATAAAATCCTTATTTTTTAAGCATAATTTGAATTTCAAAAATGGCGTGGCACCACATTCCAGTCTTTTTCAAAATTAAACTATCCCTATTCTTTACCTTGTTTTTTTCGTATCGTAGGCGGCAATGCCACTCCAACAACTTGGCATACTTTTCCGCATACGCCTTGCGACTCGCTCCTGACTATAAATGTTTTTCCTTCATGACTTATTTCAGTTTCCTGCAATGCTTTTAAATCGTTTTTTATCTCTCCCCACTCAAAATTATATCCCGCTTGTTCAAGTTCATGCCCCAATTGCGCGCGCAATACAAGCGCGAGAAAACTGCAAAATACATGTCCGCGAATTGTCTCATCCACCTTGTGATAAATCGGCCGCGTTTTAAATAATGATTTCATGTCTCTAAAAGCGCTTTCCACCATCCATAACATTTTATATTTCAATGCTACATCGGCGGAGCTCAAATCGGTATTTGTTCGCAATGCCCAATATCCGTCAAACTTGGCGTCTTCTTCCGTTTTTTTCTCGTCTATTGCAAAACTTCCCTTATCCAATGCAAGATATTTTCTAAATCCTTTATTGCCCACCAACGCTTTCGCGTCTTTTCTCAGTTGTTCGCGCAAAGTTTCCAATATCGTTTCTCGTGTTTTTGAATCTTTGCGCGCTTGTTCTTCATTGAAACAAATCACGCATCGCCTTCCCTTGACTATTGTTTCTTTTATTTTTAACGGTGAGGGATCTTTGCTTTTTTTCCTTGAACCGTGAATTGTCTTAAATTTATCAATGCGGCAATTTTTAATGGCTTCGCGCGCCTCTTTTTCATTTCTCAGGCGAACACCCAAAATATATTTTACGCCATAAGTTTCGCTTTCCAATGTTTTCACAGTTTTTGCGCTTATCATTCCTCTGTCAGATACAATGCACACATTTTGAATGTTAAAACGCGTCTTTAATTTTTTAGTAATCGGCAGTAATGTTTTGGCATCCGTTGTGTTTCCCTGCCACATCTCGCAGCATATTGGCTGGCCGTTGCTGTCTAAAACAACGCCGATTACCATTTGCTTCCTGTCGGGACGATGGTCTTTACTGTGTCCATATTTACCCAAAGTGTCGCCGCCCGCGCCTTCAAAATATGTTGATGTTGTGTCAAAAAAAGCCAAATCCATCGCAGTAAACAAATCACTGCGTGAAAAAAATATGCCTTCTTCCACAAGGTCTTTTACGTATCGTCGTTCCAAAGGCGCTGCTCCGTTTTTTAATTTTTCGCCAAGCCAAGCCATTGCGCGATAAATATGATGCAATTCAATATCTTTGATTCCTTGAATGCGATAATTCCTTCGCCATATATTCGCGGCTCTGTCTGAACCGGGTGAAATTAAACGATGTAAAACCGTGAGATATATTGCCCGCTCAACATCAAACCCAAACTTTCGTCCTTTAAGCAAATTCCTTAAAACTTCTTGTATGCCGGAAACGCGCCACAAGCGTTCAAATATTAAAGACGGTCCCACAGAGAATATATTGCTTTTAACACTATGTTTGGCGGCGGCGAGAACCATAATATTTTTGCAAAATTTTGATAGCGATTTGACAGCATCATCCAGCTTGCCTGTTTCGGCCAATATATCCAATCTTCCTATGGTGGCTATAACTGTTTGCACAGTTTTGGAACCATGGCGATGATTTTCCACAAGTTGAAGATATCTGCGCCAGCCTGATTTTTTAATGCGAGCGAACATAATTTGCTCCTTTCGGCCTTTTCCAAATTGAACGGTCAAATTTACAGAGGTTAAACATAGGACACCTCAATAGGTTAACAGATGTTTGACGAGATGTCAAGGCCTAAATCTTATTTCGTGGCACCGCATTTTTTGGAAATCGGCAGAGGCTCCCCAATGAAGAGGGACAAAAAACGGCCTCCAACTGTAGAAGATGAGTAAAAGGCAAGGGATTATTGGTGGATGCGACAGTATTTCCCGAGAAGATAAAATATCCCAATGATGTAAGTTTGTTAAACGATGTTCGGCAATGGCTGGTAAAAGAAATAAAAAAGATTAGCAAAAGCGCGGGATTAAAAATACGAACATATCGCAGGAAAGCGAGGAAAATTTATTTACAATTCGCGAAGAATAAACGGAAGAGTAAAAAGGCGATAAAGAAAGCGAAAAAGCAAATGTTGCAATTTGTCAGGCGGAACATCGCGCAATTGAAAGACTTGATTGAAACGACGAATAAACAAATGGAAACAAAGATTGGCGATAAACTTAAACTTGCCGAAGAGATATTCAGACAGCAAGACGAAATGTATCGTTCAAACAAAAATAGGATAAAAGAGCGGATTGTGAGTTTTTACAGGGACTATGTGAGGCCGATAAAACGAGGGAAAAGCGGAAAGCCGGTGGAATTCGGGCCGAAAGGGGCGTTAAGCTTGATTGGAGGATTTTTGTTTTTGGACAGTTTCGGCCATGATAATTTTTCAGAAGCGAGCGAAGATATTGTGAGGGAACAGATAAAGAATTACGAGGAGAAATTCAAGAAGAAGCCGCTTTTTTTTACCGGAGATAAATTGTACGGGACATTAAAGAACCGAGAAATAATGAAAGAAGAAAAGATAAGAGGATCGTTTGTGGCGTTGGGCAAAAAAGCCAAGAAAGAGACAAGGGACAAACGGTGGTTTAAAAAAGATCGGAAGAGCGTCGTGTAGGGAAAGAGTGTAGATCTCGGTGGTCGCCGTATCATTAAAAAAAAAAACACAACAAAAAATATAATAATTATTTCAAGAAAAATAATTAAACTGTACACTGTTACATCTACCCAAGTGCCAAGATCATGGAA
>CAJVWH010000035.1 GCA_913009575.1 uncultured bacterium | reverse complement strand
ATTCATTCTTTATTTTTTTTTTTAATGATACGGCGACCACCGAGATCTACACTCTTTCCCTACACGACGCTCTTCCGATCTATTGATGGCGTTGGGAGCTTTAAACGAAGGCGTTATTTCCCCGAAAAAGAAAATTTACGATACGGGAAGTATATCTATTCCAAATCCTTATTTTCCGGATAAAAAAAGTGTTTTTTACGATTGGAAGGCGCATGGATGGGTGGATATGCGGAAGGCGCTGGCGGTTTCCTGCGATGTTTATTTTTATGAAATTGGCGGGGGTTTTGGCGGACAAAAAGGGCTTGGAATAAAAAAAATAGGGGAGTACGCGCGGATGTTCGGCCTTGGCCGCAAAACCGGAATTGACCTGAACGGAGAAAAAAAGGGAACCGTACCAAGCCCGGAATTAAAAAGAAAGAAATTAAAAAACGCGATATGGAGAATCGGCGATACTTATAACGCCAGTATCGGACAAGGCAGTTTTCAAGTAACTCCCATACAAATGGCCGTTTACGCGGCCACTCTTGCGAATGGCGGAAAAATTCTCCGTCCGCATCTCATAAAATCGGCGTCCGGCGATGATTTTATGAAAAGGAAAATAGATATTCCGAACCGTTATTTTCAAATTGTAAAAGAGGGGATGAGAATGGCGGTGCTTGATGGGACCGCCTCCGGTTTGAACATTTCTTCAGTCAAAATTGCCGCGAAAACCGGTACGGCTGAAATTGGCACCAGTAAAAAATATGTGAATTCTTGGGTCATCGGATTTTTGCCTTATGATAATCCAAAAATCGCTTTCGCTATTGTCCTTGAAAAAGGTCCAGCAAAAAATCTGGTCGGAGCCCTTTATGCGGCGCGTCAGCTTTTTGATTGGATGGCATTTAACGCGCCGGAATATTTTAAGTAGATGTTGCAAAAAATATAATATTTAATATAATATATATCATGAATGAATCAGAAAACAATTCAGAATATTTAAGCAAAGAAAGGTTGGAAGAAATCGAAAAACAGCTTGAAAACCTTAAAACCAATAAAAGGAAAGAAGTTGCCGGACGCCTTGAATATGCGAAAAGTCTGGGTGACCTTTCCGAAAACTCCGAATATAAAGAGGCAAAAGAACAGCAGTCGTTTTTGGAAGATAAAATCGCCCACTTTGAAGATATAATCAGAAGGGCCGTTATTATAGTTAAACACAAAAGCGATATCGTTTGTATTGGCTCTTCCGTTCAGGTTAAAAAAAGCGGCTCGGAAGAAATAAAAGAATATAGAATAGTGGGTCCGGAGGAAACGGATATTCCCGGTGGCAAAATATCAAATAAATCTCCATTGGGGTCGGCCCTTCTCGGAAGGAAAAAAGGTGAAATATTTAAAATTGTAAGCCCGAATGGTGAAATACAGTATAAAATCATCAAAATATCATGAGTTCCTTGGAAGAAATACGAAGTGAACGGATAAAAAAACTTGAGGCACTTAAAAATAAAGGGATTAACCCTTATCCCGTTTTTGTTCCACGCGATTTCGCGATTTCGGAAGTTTTGGCTGATTTTTCCAAGCTTTCAAAAAAGAAAAAACCTTTAAAATTGGCGGGAAGGATTATCGCCATTCGCGGGCACGGAGGCGCGATATTTTTTGATTTTTTTGACGGCGGCGGAAAATTGCAGGCATACATCAAAAAAGACGAAATTGGAACAGAAGAGCATAAATTATTTCTCGCCACCGTTGATATAGGGGATTTCATCGGCCTGTCTGGTTCTCTTTTTACAACTAAAAAAAAGGAAAAAACACTCATGGTTAAGAAGTGGAAAATGCTCGCCAAATCCCTTAGGCCATTACCGGACAAGTGGCACGGTCTTCAGGATGTTGAGGAGAGATACAGAAAGCGCTATTTGGATTTATTGATGAACAGTGAAGTTAAAGAAAGATTTTTGGCGCGTTCAAAAATAATTTCCGAAATCAGAAATATTTTGACGAAAGAAAAGTTTTTGGAAGTTGAAACCCCGATACTTCAACACCTCGCGGGCGGTGCTTTGGCGGAACCCTTTAAAACGCGCCACAACGCCCTTGATATTGATTTATATCTTCGCGTGGCGCCGGAACTTTATTTAAAGAAACTTTTGATGGGTGGCTTTGAAAAAATCTACGAAATGGGAAGAAATTTTCGCAATGAGGGAATTGATGCCACACATAACCCTGAATTCACTATGTTGGAATTATACGCCGCTTACTACGATGCCGAACAATTGCGCGAATTTACGGAAAAATTTCTAAGTTCTTTGACTAAAAAAACGTTCGGTAAAAATCAGTTTGAATTTGGCGGCAATAAAATTTCTCTTGGAAAAAAATTCAACACTCTTTCCTATTACGATGTTTTAAAAAGCCGCGCGCTGATAATCAGTCCGGAAAAGGCGCCGCGCGCCGATTTTGCCTTGAAAGCGAAACAATTTGGAATTAAGGTTGAAGATTTTGAAACAAAGGAGAAAATAATGGATAACATCTTTAAAAAAGTATGCCGGCCGAAAATTATCCAACCAACATTCATTGTTGATTACCCTGTCGGCGCTTCCCCCTTGGCGAAAAGAAAAGAAGACGACAAGAAACTTATTGACAGATTTCAGCTCGTCGTGGGGGGGATGGAAATTGTGAACGGATTTTCCGAACTCAACGACCCTATTGACCAGCGGGAAAGGTTTGCGGAACAAGACAAAGCGAAAGAGGCGGGTGAAAAAGATGTTTCTCCGAGCGACGAGGATTATCTGGAGGCGATGGAATACGGGATGCCGCCGGCCGCAGGTCTCGGCATAGGCATAGACCGCCTGGTGATGCTCTTCACGGACACGCACAATGTGAAAGAAGTGATTCTCTTTCCGACCCTACGGCCTAAAAACTAACTAACTAATTAATTAAGTAATAATGTTTCGAGGTTGAACTTCGAAACCACCACCATGCGACTTCTGAAGTCGCATGGTGGTGGAGATATCCACAGGTTTGTGGGTGTTTTTGTTTGGAGAATGGGGGAGGGTGGTGTATAGTGTTAATAAAGTGGGTGAAAGTGGATAAAACTGTGGACAATGTGGATAACTCCGAAGGAAGTGAAGAGTTGTCCATCCGCCGCAGGCGGAAACCATATAAAAACCCATACAAACAGCGAATAAACCAGACTATTCGCCCACTGACAAAATTTATCATGCTAATCGGTGAATACAAACACAGCCTTGATCCTAAGAAAAGAATGGCCATTCCGGCCAAATTCAGAAAGGAAATAGGAAAAAAGGCGGTAATTACCAGAGGATTGGACCAATGTCTTTTCGTTTATCCGCTAAAGGAATGGGAAAAAGTGGCTGAAAAATTAAGCGAATTGCCGACAGGACAGGCAGATACCAGAAATTTTGTCAGAAATATGTTTTCCGGAGCGACTGACGTGGATGTGGACGCGCTGGGCAGAGTCTTAATCCCCGATTATCTGAAGAAGTTCGCCGGATTAAAAGACAAAGCGGTGGTTGTGGGAGTCTACAAAAGGTTGGAAATTTGGAACGAAGAGAATTGGGAGAATTACAAAGAGCGCGTTGAAAAACAAACGGACACTTTAGCGGAAAAATTAGGAGAGATAGGAGTTTATTAAAATGGCACACATCCCCGTTTTATTAAAAGAGTTGATTTATTACCTCAATCCGAAACCCGGTGATACCGTTTTGGACGCAACAGTTGGAGGCGGGGGGCATGCGAAAACGATTTTAAATGCGATAGGCAATAAGGGGCGATTGATGGGGTTTGAGCAGGATACGGAAACGTTGGAGGAAACAAAAAAGAAACTTGAAATATCGCATAAAAATATAATTTTGATAAACGGGAATTTCAGAAATTTGGATGAATTATCAGCACCTTACAATATAAAAAAAATTAACGGAGCCATGTTTGATTTAGGAATGAGTTCTTTGCAGTTAGAGGAGTCGGGAAGGGGATTTACGTTCCAGAAAGACGAACCATTGTTGATGACTTTCAAGTCATATAT
>CAJVWH010000034.1 GCA_913009575.1 uncultured bacterium | reverse complement strand
TTTAATTTCACTTTAATATATGTTGCTCGAACACGGGGTGTTCTGAAAGGTGGATTTGCTGTAAGTGGACGAAGTGGAACCTAAATTAAGTAACTTCTTATATTATAAAATGAGACATTTATGCTAAAAAAAATAATTATTCTGTTACTTTTCTTTTTCTTCAATTCTTTTTTCAGCCGTTCAATTTCAGCTAAAAGTTTTTGATTTGTTTGATTATTTTTCATAGTATATTCTTAGATTAATCCTTTTTTCTTAAAACTAAAAAATCCGGTTTTTGTAATAATAATATGATCATTAACCTCAATACCCAAAATTTTTCCGGCTTCCACTAATCGTTTTGTAATTATCAAATCGTCTTCAGACGGATCGGTGTCGCCAGACGGGTGGTTATGAACAAATATAACCGACGCCGCCTTGTTTTTTATAGCTTCCTCAAATACTTCACGCGGATGGACGATACTCGAATCAAGACTACCAATCGAAACTTCTGTAATTGAGTGATTTCCGCTATTAAGAGCAATCATATAAAAATGCTCTTTGTGATAATCCTTGAGCTTGCTTTTTATCAACTTATAAACTTTTTTTGTTTCGGAAAGCTCTTTTCTCTTATACGGCGACGTTTGCGAGGAAATGCGGCGACCAATTTCAAAAACGACTTTTAATTGTGTCGCCTTCGCCGGTCCAATTCCTTTAATTAAAGATAGTTCATCAATACTTGCCTCGGCTAATTTTTGAAGACTACCAAATTGTGATAGGAGTTTTTGTGCAGTTACTACAACTGATTCGCCAGCAACGCCACGACCCAAAATAACCTGCAGTAATTCTTGGGCCGAAAGAGCTTGTTCACCAAATTTAACTAACCGCTCACGCGGCCGTTCTTCTTTAGGTAAGTCGTGAATAGTAAATGATTTGTTCATATATTTATTTAAATAACTCAGCCACCGGCACGCCGAAAGCTTTGGCTATTTTCTCCAATGTGTCCACTGTAGGATTAGGATTTTCGCCAGTTTCTATCTTAACAACTGTGTTTAACGCTAAATCAGCGTCTTTTGAGAGGCGATCTTGGGAGATTCCTTTTTTTATCCGGAGTTTGCGGATGTTTTCGCTTACTGTATTTGCCATATTGTTTTGACTTTGATAAACTATTATAATACACTACTTATATTGAGTGTATATCAACTTGCTTAATACAATGGTATCAAAAATATTAAAATTTGGCAACCAAAAAGGAAGCTTCTTAAACTTTTCCGCGCACGGGTGGTGGGGCAAGGAAAAAAATCTGTCCGCCGAAAAAAATCGGGCGAAGCCCGAAAAGCAAAAGGGCAAAAAGGAAGGGGGTCTGGGGGAAGGAATTTTTGCCCTTTTGCGATTCAAATTAGAGCGTTTCCAGTTTCCTCTGATTAAGAGGAAACCAAAACAGAAATTTTTTCAAATCCTATTACCTGTGCCCTGTGGGTGAAAGAAAAAAATGGGGGCAGAAAAAAATTAAAAAAATGTATTGAAAAAATTTCTGTTTTGGCTACCGCCGTAGCAAAGCGGAGGCGAACGGAAACGCAAATCGTAAATTATTGGTCGGCATTGCCCCGCGCGCGGAACGCACAAACAAATGCAAGTCCGCGAAACGGACAACAAATTAGTCAAAATCCAAGTCGGGATTTTGTTCAAAATGAGTTAGAATTTCAACCAAAAGGTACCGCAAATTAAAACTTCGCGCTTTCGCGAGCGGAAGTTTCAATTTGCGGTGAGATTGTAACCTTTGCTCGAACCTTTTTTGAACAACAATCGCGGAGCGATTGATAATTCGCACGCGCCTCGGGGTCGCTTTGTCCTCACTTCGGCAATCTCCGTGTGTGCAAAGCACACACTCCGCTTGCCTCCGTTCGTCCTGCGCTCCGCGCAAAACCAAAAATTTCCTTATCCTTAAAAAAACGGCGGGGGGTGCAGGGGGGAGCCGCAAAAAAATGAAAGGCTCCCGTTTTGTCCAAGAGTGAAACGATTGGATACAAAACGCAGTGCCTGTGGTAAAATTTTATGGTTTTGCTTTCGTCGTAACCTTTGCAAAATTCAAAAAATCCGTTATGATTAAGATGTAAAGCTTTCATACTTTATATTATAATCTATATATCAAATTATACAACATCATTATGAGCATTGCGAATAATTTAAAAAAGATACGCGCCGAAAAAGGTTACTCTCTTGAGAGGGTTGCCCGTCTTGCTGATTTGTCTCTCAATACCATTGTTAAGATAGAAAACGGCGCGAACCAAAATCCAACGATTGATACCCTTTCCAAAATCGCCAAAGCTCTTGAGATTGGTGTTGATAATTTAATTCAAAAAATAATATGATGAAAAAAGATTACACAAAACAAAGCAAAGAAAACTTAATTAAAAAAATCAAGCAATTTCGCAAGCACAAAAGATACAATATTGTCTATGAAAACAAGATGAGGCGTGTTGTTGGACAGTGCAAAACCGAATTACCTGTTTTTCAGATAATAAAAGACAAAAAAATATTAGCTAAAATATATTTTTCAACAAAACACACCATAGCTGATATCACTAAAGATGTTTTAGTTAGTCAGCTTGCAAGAAATATAAAATTTTCTTCTGTCGGATATGCCGGTTTTTTGAAGAAGAAATTTCTTAGAGAATTTCTTCTTTATCAGATATTTGACATAGATATTGATTTTAAAAAAAAAGAAAAGAGAAACATAAACCAAAAAGAAGTTAAAGAAATAATAGACAGAACTATTAGAAAATGTAAAGGCATTATTTTTTCTCCCATCACAAGAATATTCGTGTTTCCTTCATACAGCTCATTCACAAAAAATAAAATGAGTGGCGTGTCAGGGTACACGCCGTGGCAAAATACCATGTTAGTTTTTGTTGATTCCACGACAAAGCAATGGAAAAAGTTATTGGAATCTACAATTGCGCATGAATATTTACATACAATTACTAGACAATATCATAAATGGGAAACGCTGTTAGATTCTATTATTTTTGAGGGACTAGCTGAAAATTTTGTGCAAGATGTTCTAGAAAATAAATTAAGTCCTTGGTCTCGAGCTTTAGACTTAAGGCAAAGTAAAAAATATCTGAAAAAAATAAAACATAAATTGGAATCTAAAGATATGGATATTTATAAGTCTGTATTTTTTAAAGATAAAGAATACCCTTTGTGGACAGGATATTCTATAGGTTACAATATTGTAAAAAATTTCTTAAATAAGCAATCTGTATATAGCTGGGAACAAATAGTCAAATTAAAACCTAAAACTATTTTAAGAAACTCAGGATTTATATAAAAAATGCCTGGGACAAAAAACGTCCCAGGACTTGGTTGGTGCAAAGACGAAAATCAGTCTTTACTATTGGCGGATTGACCGGACGAGTCACTGCTTTGCATGGCAGAAACCACGTTCTGTCGATCACGTGTCATGACCTTGACATCGAACCTTTTCGATTCTTTGCTATCGGCTTTCTTTTTTTCCATTAGAATCACCTCCTTTCTATTTGGATTTAATGGATGGAGACTAATCTCCCACTCTTTCATACTACACCAATAACTCCTTTCCATCAAAGTACCTCAAAATCAGGTAAATGGGTGCGGAAAACGGTTGAGTTTATCCGCGTCAGTTGCCTGATCTAATAAACCACACTTGACTGGCAACGAACGTACCCTATCAAGTCCAAGAGACTCAATACCATGCCCAAAATTCATCGGAATCATTCCTTGTATCAAAACTCTTACAACCTTATAGGGTAAATTACTGAGCTCTGTTTGTTCGGTCAGATGGGCTATTAAAATTGATAGACCTGAATTTTCAATGGCTCTATACAATTCACCTGGTGACTGAATTTGTACCTTCCTTTCTACATCAGTCAATTTGACCTGTTGATCCTCATTACCAAAAAGAAATTCAACTCGTTCGAGGGTTCGAATCCCTCCCTCTCCGCAAACGAAGACGCAGGCGCGAAGCGCCGAGGATATCGGCTTGCGAGAAAAGGGAGGATTCGAACCGAGCCGCCGCGAAGCCCGATTTTGAGGAACGAAAAAATCGGAGGCGGCGAGTGGGGGTCGATGGAACGAGGTTTTTATGAACCTGAAAGGCGAAATAAAAACCCGCGAGAGTGACCGAATCCCTCCCTCTCCGCAAATTAAAACTTCGCGCTCGGAGAGCGCGAAGTTTCAATTTGCGGTGAGATTGTAACCTTTGCTCGAACCTTTTTTGAACAACAATCGCGGAGCGATTGATAATTCGCACGCGCCTCGGGGTCGCTTTGTCCTCACTTCGGCAATCTCCGTGTGT
>CAJVWH010000033.1 GCA_913009575.1 uncultured bacterium | reverse complement strand
GACTGGAGTTCAGACGTGTGCTCTTCCGATCTCCACTGTCCCAATTGCAAAATCCCGCTTTCTCACAAGGAGGGATGTATTTCTTGCTCAATCTGCGGGTGGGGTCTGTGCGCTTAATCAAAAAATCCGCCGGTAGAGCGGATTTTTTGATGTGTGTTATATGCCTATAAGCCGAATTCTGTTCCGCCGAATGGCGGACGGCAGTTATTTATCTGGGAATGTTGTCGCCAACATCCTCTAGCGGCACTCCCAACCGTGCTTTTGCCCAAAATCAACATTACTCTTTTTCCGGTATTCAAAACTTTTCAATATTTGCGGCGGATAAATTTTTTAAGCAAAAGTACGGTTGGGCGCGGCCTTGCATTCGGGTAAGGATTTAGCCGTTTCACCCCCGGCGTTTCCGTCGGGACTCGCCTCGTCATTTGACGGGGTGGTCTTCGGCTTTCGCCTTGGACCGTCTCTGTTCGCACCTCGCGGATTGCTCCGGACGGGCGTTACCCGCTACCCTGCTCCCCGCACCACTTTTGCAACTGCAAAAGTGGTGCGGGGGAATGTTCGGACTTTCCTCCCCCCGCCGCAACTTCACAGATATTGGCGGAGAGCAACTGCCTGGCATATAACTGTTCAGATTATATCAACATTTAACTTATTCGTCAAGTAATCTTATTTTTAATCTGCGAGGGCGGTTTTTGTCAATTTTTTTTAGAAATTTTTCTAGATCAGAAACGCGATAAAGCCGATAATTGCTAACGGGATGGCGATAAGCGACAAGTTTGCCCTTTTTGTCCCAATTCCTAAGAGTCAAAGGGCTAACCTCAAGGTATTCCGCCGCGTCCCCAATTGTAAGGTACTTTTTCCACATATCCACTTTTTTAATGATTGAATTTTAAAACAAAATTTTATATAATTTATTGTATTATGGAACATGAAAAAATTCAATCATGGTCTGTCGAACTTTCTCGTCCAAATGATGAAAAAAACAGCAATCGCATGAGGAAAAAATTTAATTGGGAATCGGTTTCAGTCTATATTTTTTACGTCCTCGCCCTTTTTTTGCCGATTTTCTTTATGCCTTCAATCGTATCGCCCATATCTTTCGGAAAGGCCTTTTTGTTTTATTGCGGTATAGCTTTAGCGTTTATTTTTTGGCTGTTCGCACGTTTACAGAACGGGGAAGTAAAAATTCCGAAAAGCGGTTTGCTTGTGGCAATGGTGGGTGTAATTTCCGCTTGGTTTCTTTCTTCACTTTTTTCTTTGAATCCCGCACTTTCTTTTATGGGATTGGGCGGGAATGAAATAGGCACCTTTATGTTTTTTCTTTTTTCCGGTGTAGCCCTGTTCTTAATGTCAGTCCTTTTCCAATCGGAAAAGAGAGTGATGGTGTTTTATTTCGGTATTTTTATTTCAGCTCTTTTCGCTTTCGCTTTCCAGGTTTTTCATACTCTTTTTGGAATAACAATTTTGGCGTCGGGTATTTTTCAAACCCCAACAAATAACCTTATAGGAAGTTGGAATGATTTCGCCATATTTTTTGGATTTGTTGCCCTGTCGGCGCTTTGTTTTTTTGAATTGTTTAATTTTGGGAAAAAAATGAAGGCGATTTTTGCCGCAACTGTCGGTCTCGCTTTGCTGGCGATGCTCGTCGTTAATTTTTCAACCGTATGGATTGTTTTCGCGCTTTTCACTCTTGTATTTTTGGTTTACCTTATTTCAACTTCCTTTTATTCCGAATCTTCCTTGGAACAAAAAAAGGGCCACAGGATGGCTAGACTTTCTCTGTTAGTTCTTTTAATCGCGTTTTTCTTTATTCTCGCGAAAGGTCTGCTCGGTGGAATTACCGCTTCTTTAAACACGGGCATTGTTGAGGTGAGACCTTCTTGGTCTGCCACTCTTGATGTAGTGCAAAAAACATTGTCGTTAAATCCCGTTCTCGGTTCAGGACCGAATACCTTTTTGTATGATTGGCTTAAATTCAGGCCTGATTCAATCAATTATACGATGTTTTGGAATGTTCGTTTTAAATCCGGCGTAAGTCACTTGCCTTCCATGTTCGCGACAGCTGGAGTTTTGGGTGGTTTGTCGTTATTTGTTTTTTTACTTTTCATTATTTACTACGGAATGAAAGCGGTTTCGTATTCAAAAAATGATTTTACCAAAACAGTTCTAATTACCTCTTTTCTCGGCTCTTTGTATCTTTGGTCATTCACTATTTTTTATTCGCCCGGTTTTTTGATTTTTACATTGGCATTTTTGATGACGGGAATTTTTGTGGCGGCTCTCGTCCGTACAGAGCAGATTAAGCTTATTGAAATTTCATTTTTTAAAAATTCTAAAATTGGATTTGTTTCCATTCTTTTGATTGTCCTTCTTATGATAGGATCAGTCGCAAGTTTGTACTTTTTCTTCCAAAAATACCGCTCACTGCATTTTTACACCAACGCCATAAAGGAATTAAACACAAAGGGCGGTATAGATAAGAGCGAAAGTAACTTCATTAGGGCGGTACAAATTGACGGGCAGGACAGATATTTCAGAGCACTTGCGGAGATCGGAATAGTCAAGATGCGGCAAGTTTTGTTGCAAAAAGGAGTGTCCAAGGATATTTTACGCAAGCGTTTCCAGGATACTTTAGGCGCCGCTATTCAAAATGCCGAGAAAGCGACCAAAATAAATCCTCTTGAGCCGTTAAACTGGATGGAATTGGCAAGAATTTACGAATCGGTTGTTCCGTTCAAAATTTCTGGTGCGGCCGGATTTGGAATTAAAGCGTATGAAAAAGCAGTTGAATTGTCTCCAATGGACCCGAGTCCTTTGATTGGAATGGCGAGGGTGGAGATGTACTCAAACAACCTTAAAAAAGCGGAGAATTATTTGAATTCCGCTCTATCCGTAAAAAGAGACTTTACACCGGCAATTTTTCTCTTGTCTCAAATTGAGTTGAAGAAAGGCGACCTAAAGGGAGCGATTAAAAAATCAGAAGAAATCGCACTGTTGTCGCCAAACAACGCAGGTGCTTTTTTCCAGTTGGGTATTTTGTACTACCAAGATAAAAATTACAACGGAGCAAAATCCGCTTTTAAGCGCGCAGTCGGCATAAATCCGAATTATTCAAACGCCAGATATTTTCTCGGGCTTATTTACGATAAGGACGGATCGGTTAAAAAGGCGATAGAACAATTTAAAAAAATTGAAAAATTAAATCCTGACAATAAAGAAGTAAAACTCATTCTGAAGAATTTGAATTCGGGGAAAAAGGCGCTGGATGGAATTTCTCCTCCAAAGAAATCTCCCGAAAAAAGAGGACAACCGCCAATAAACGAGAAACCGAAAATAAAGAAATAACAAATGGTTCAGCGCATTTTGAAATTGTTTTATCGTGAGTATGGCGGCCTTCATAAGGCCGCCTTGCTTTTGGCCGTTTCCGCCGGTTTTTCAAGTTTGTTGGGCCTTTTCCGAGATAGGCTTTTGGCCGGTACTTTTGGCCTCAGCCGTTCGTTAGACGTTTATTACGCATCTTTTCGCATTCCTGACCTCTTATATAATCTCGTCGCGCTTTCTCTCGTATCCGTTACGATTCTCATACCGCTTTTTTTAGAACGATTGAATATTTCTGAGGAGAAAGCCCGTCATCTCATTAATGAAGTTTTCACTGTTTTTTTAGTGGCAATGGTTTTGTTGGGTGGCGGGCTTTTTTTTCTTATTCCTTCATTAAGCAAGCTGATAGCCCCGGGATTTTCCGGCCAAGACCAAGTGAATTTTATTTTATTGACGAGAATTATGCTGCTCTCGTCTATTCTTTTGGGTTTGTCAAATTTACTCTCAAGTGTTATCCAATCTTTCCGCCGATTTTTTATTTATGCCCTTAGTCCTATTTTTTACAACGCCGGCATTATATTCGGTATCTTTTTTTTATTCCCAATATTTGGACTGAAGGGCTTGATAATGGGCGTCGTGCTGGGTGCCTTTTTGCACGCCCTTATTCAAGTTCCGGGATTACTGAAACTTGGCTTCCCTCCAAAATTGAGTTTTAAGATAAATTTTTCGGATATTAAAAAAGTCATCCTCTTATCTTTTCCGCGTTCTTTGGGTCTTGGATTGAATCAAATCGTTTTGCTTTTTATTACTGCAATCGCCTCAAGAATGGTCTCAGGAAGCATTGCAGTATTTAATTTTTCTTTGAATCTGCAATCTGTTGCTCTTACGGTTGTTGGGGTGAGCTATAGCGTTGCCGCTTTTCCAACATTAGCAAGATTTTTCGTGAACAAACAAATAAAGGAATTTTTTAACCATACCATTTCAGCTGCGCGCCAAATTATTTTTTGGTCCATACCTGCTTCGGTTCTTCTTTTAGTCCTCCGCGCCCAAATAGTAAGGGTTATTTTAGGCACGGGCTTATTCAGCTGGACGGATACCCGTTTGGTTGCCGCCGGTGTAGCGCTCTTTTCCATATCCATTACTGCCCAAGCACTGGTTATTCTTTTCGTCAGGGCTTTTTACGCGGCCGGCAAAACGAAAAAGCCGCTTGGTGTGAATATCTTTTCATCTCTATTTATAATCGCCACCGCCTTTTTATTGGTCGGAATTTTCACACCAAACACTCCGTTTAAGGAAATTTTTGATAAAGTCTTGAGGGAGATCGGAAGAGCGTCGTGTAGGGAAAGAGTGTAGATCTCGGTGGTCGCCGTATCATTAAAAAAAAAACAAAACTCCAAACACAATCCAAAATATACCAAATCACCCAGACTCTCGTGCACACGTCCCAATCTCCTGTCTATCCATCTCATCATATACGACTACTCACTACACGTACATCCCTACCCCTAC
>CAJVWH010000032.1 GCA_913009575.1 uncultured bacterium | reverse complement strand
ATCACTCCATTTTGTTTCATCAGCCCAACTTTCATAACAAAGGCCGAGCTTATCCCTTACCTCTTGAAAAAGCGGATATGACAACCCCCCTGCAATCATATCTTTAAAAAATTCTATGTATTTTGTTTCTTCTTCGGACGCCTTACCGGTTGTTGCGCTTAAAAACATATGAACTTGTTCAATCTCTTTTTTCTTAACCAATTTGCGCTCGTTGACAATATCCAATTCCTGTGTGGGCCTTGTGTTTTGCTTTAATTTTGCTTCTTCGGGAAAATATTCATCAAAAAGTTTTAACGCTTCTTCCCGTGTGATATTTCCGGCAACAACAAAAACATAATTCGCGGGATTATAATATCGTTCCTTAAAAGTGATAAAATCGTTTCTTGTGAATGCGAGAACCGATTTCTCAAGACCGAGGGTATTTTTGGAAAGCGGATGTTTCCCGTAGACAAGTCCGTCAGAAAGTTGATTGGCGAGATTTTCCGGATTGTCCCGCGACCGCCAAATCTCCTGAACAATGTTTTTCATTTCTGTCGGGATTTTTTCTTCGGGTAATAGTGATTTTTTTAGCTGTTCACTTAAAAGATGCACTGACCGTTTGGAGTAGTCAGCTGGAACTTGAGAGTAATAAAAAGTCATTTCTTTCCATGTCCAAGCATTAATTCTTCCGCCAACTTCTTCAATATATTCGGCAAGCTGGCGTTGAGTCGGAAAATTTTCCGTACCCTGAAGAAACATATGCTCTAGGGCATGGGCGATTCCCGCTTCTTTCGGCCATACTTCATCTCTAGTTCCCGCTTTAATGAGCACGCCCGCGGCCACCGTTTTTGATTCAGGTAAAGCCAACACCCACAATGGCACGCCTGACTTAGTTATAGTTTTTGAAAAATTTAATTCCATAAATGTTATTTTATCTTGTTTATTTTTTTCTTTCTTTGTTTTTTCTGTAATTTTTCACCGCGTCTTTGAAAGCCTGGTCGGCGAGGACCGAACAATGAACCTTGCGCGGCGGAAGGCCGTTGAGGCGGGCGATAATGTCTTGGGGAGTGATTTTCAGCGCGTCCCCGATTGTCATACCGCCGTTTTCCAACACCATTTCTGAAAACATTGATGTGGCGGCAATGGCGGAAGCGCAACCCCACGTGCGCCACTTAAAATCTTTAACGCGCTCCATTTTCGGGTCCACTTTAATCCAAACTTTCATTATGTCTCCGCAGGCGAAATTTCCCGCCTCTCCATCCGCGTCAAATTCTCCCTCCTTCGGCTCCCCCGAGAGAAAATTCTTGGGGTTCAAAAAATGCTCTTTCACTTTGTCGGAATAGAGCCATTCTTCCCCTTCTTTGTTTTTTATGTCCGCCATTTTTTTATTTTATATTCACTGCCGATATACTTCTTAATTTTTCAACCACATTTTTTAAAACATCAGCCGTGTAATCAACATCTTTTTTGCTGTTGCATTTTCCCAGCGTGAATCTTATTGAACCGTGCGCGTAGGCATGCGGCTTCCCCAGCGCGAGAATAACATGCGAGGGCTCAAAATTTTCCGAAGTGCACGCGGAACCGGTGGAGCAAGCGATGCCATATTCATCAAGATACAGCACCACGGCCTCGCCCTCAATACCCAAAACAGACACATTGATATTATTAGGCAAACGTCTTTCAATATTACCGTTTAAAAACGTTTTTGGAACTTCTCCCAATAATCGTTTTATGAAATAGTCCCGCATTTCGCCAACTCTTTCGGATTCGTCTCCTTTTTCCCTTTGCGCGATTTTAATGGCTTCCGCCAAACCGATAATCGCCGGAACATTCTCCGTTCCCGGCCACAAGTGTTTTTCCTGCCCGCCACCGTAAAGCAACGGCGACAATTTTACTCCTCTTTTCGCGTACAAAAATCCGATTCCTTTCGGGCCGTACATTTTTGAGCCGTTAACGGTCATTAAATCAACACCGAGTTTTTCCACATTCAGGTCAAGATATTCCGAGGCTTGGCAGGCGTCCGAATGGAAAAACGGAGTTTTTCCATTAATTTCTAATTTCGAATTTCTAATTTCTAATTTTTTCTTTTTATAATTTTTTATTACTTTCGCAATTTCAGCAATTGGCTGGATTGTGCCTATCTCGTTGTTCGCGTACATTATTGAAACCAAAATGGTTTCCGGCCGAAGCGCTTTTTCCACGTCTTTCGGATTAACAATTCCGTCTTCACCGACATTAATATATGTAACATCAAAACTCTGTTTCTCCAAAGCCTCACAGGACTTTAAAACCGCGTGGTGCTCAAATTTTGTCGTGATGATATGAAAATTTTTAGCGCCAGCAGGAAGTTTGGCCTCCGTAAGATTTCCCGTTATACCCGTCTTTAAGGAGGTCAACTTCCTGCTGGCGCCATAAGCCACACCAAAAATCGCCAGATTGTCGCTTTCTGTTCCGCCGTTGGTAAAAATTATTTCCTCGGCTCGCGCGCCAATCGTTTCCGCAATATCCGCGCGCGCTGTTTCAACTGCCTTCCGCGCCTCGCGCCCCTCTTTATAAAGCGCGCTCGGATTGCCAAATTCCTCAATCCAATACGGCTCCATCGCACGCTTCACGCGCTCATCTAAATAAGTCGTCGCGCCGTGGTCCATATAGATTCTTTTTTTCTCCATAGGTTAATCATTATAACACTTTACTTGGAAAAAACAAATAAATGTGTTATCGTTTTTAGTGTCGGGCCCGTAGCTCAGTTGGCTAGAGCGCCTCATTTGCACTGAGGAGGCCGGGGGTTCGAATCCTCTCGGGTCCACCAAATTTGATTTACACGATTGTTTGCCTCGGCGCTTCGCGCCTCGGCAGGCAATTCCGCAAGGAATTGCCAAGGTTTTTTGAACAAAATGGACAGCGCGCCCGCCGCAAGGCGGTGGTTCACAAACGAAGTTTGTATTGCGCCTTTGGCGCAAGAGCCGATGAGAGATTTTCACAAATTGTCGGTGTAAGTGCATTACCTTTTTCTAACGCAATTCTATGATCAAATACTTTATCTATTGCAGAAAATCAAGCGAGGACGATGAGCGGCAAGCTCTGTTCATTGAAGCGCAGCTGCAAGAATTGCGTGATTTCGCCAAGCAAAACAATCTTTTTATTGTCCACGAGTATTACGAAAGCAAAACTGCCAAAGAGCCGGGACGGGAAATTTTTGCGGGGCTAAAAAATTTATAGTTGCCCTTGCCCCACCACTCCCGTGCGCGGGCAACGGGGAACTCCCTTTATTTACAAAAGCGTAATAATTTAGTATTATTTTAGTAGTGATTGGGAATATCACTACTACCTATTTTAATACTACTAAATTATTAGTCAAATGGCAAACATTGCTGACAAAGTACGAAAAGCCCGAAAGAAAAAGGGATTATCACAGGACAAACTCGCCCGCGAAGCGGGTGTTGCTTACAATACTGTTGTTAAGATTGAATCGGGGGAAAATAAAAACCCAACCATTGAAACCTTACGAAGTATCGCAAGAGCGTTGGATGTTTCCGTTGATGATTTAATCAATTAAAATTTCTTGACATTATGATTAAAAAAATTTGGAAAGACAATTTTGAAATATTAGTCAAAGAGGGTGCTGGAGTAATAGGTAAGGAAGATATTGACGACGTTGTTGATATGCTGGTAGCAGACAAAATTGATCCGCAGGTTTTTGTCTCTAACCTTGAGGTTTTAATCAGTGGCTATATGTCGCCATTTAATTTCTCAGGTGTAGACAAAAAGGAACCCTCGGCATCCGTAAGCTATCTAAACATCGCCCGTCGCGCTCCCGGGTTTCCTCTCTGGTTTTATGCCGCTTATCCAGATGTTATGAAATGGTTTCATGAATGGCAAAGAGAATTAGATAACATTAACGATCTGGCAACTGAGTCAGCAAAATTATTTGGCATAGATATCGAAGGTGATGCGACGCAGTTGGATAACATTATGAATAGCGAGGGGAAACACCGACCTAAATATCTTAAAAACTTGGTTAAAAATTATAAGGATAAAACAAATAAAAGTCTCGAGGTAAGAGTGGATGAGTTTTCTGAAGGTGATATCTATGCTGGACAAGAAATGTTAGAAGCAGTGGGGACAGAAAGTAATTTTACACTTATCGCAGAAATCACAACAAAGTTTTATCTAGAATTAGAAAAAAACTATAGAGAATGTTTTGCAGACAAAACTGGGTTGTTTGCCACTTCCGGTGTCCTCGACGCTCAATGGTATGTATTTTCCGGGCAAATCAAAGTGGCCGAAATTATAGATATTGCCAAGAAAACTATAAAGTCAGATGATCCTCTATTAAATTTTATTATTGAATTAGAAATAAACTCGAACTTCCTCAGAACAATAGATCTAACACAATTGCAACACAGCTCCAACTTAAATTATGTAACATTGGACAATAATGATTTGATTGAAATAGATCTGTCGCCTTTAGCTGAGTGCTATCAGCTAGTAGATTTGTTTTTGCATAATAATCGATTAAAAGCAATAGATCTAAAACCTTTAGCAAAGCTGACCAATCTAAGAAGTATAGCTTTAGCAAGCAATAAATTGGTGAAATTAGATTTATCCCCTTTAATAAATCTCAATATAGTTTCGCTATATCTCTTTGATAATCAATTACGGGAAATTGATCTACAACCTTTAGAAAACAATCCAAAATTAGAGGAACTATATATTAACGAAAATGAACTGATGATTATAGATTTAGAACCTTTTAGAAATATTAACAAATTACGGATTTTGAACCTAAATTCCAACTATTTAACAAAAATTGAAGATCGGAAGAGCACACGTCTGAACTCCAGTCACACTGATATATCTCGTATGCCGTCTTCTGCTTGAAAAAAAAAAAAAAAACAAATATACATCAAAAAAAAAAAACAAAAAAATAAAAACAATATAAAACAATCAAGTACCATCAATAACAACCATCAAACAGTTC
>CAJVWH010000031.1 GCA_913009575.1 uncultured bacterium | reverse complement strand
CTTGAATTTTATTGTCGTGTTCAAAAGAATCAAGCGAAGCAAGCAATTTTTTAATCGATTTTTGTAAGTACTCATCATCGTAATGGGTCGCCTTACAACTTGAGATCATGCAGTTAAATTCTGAAACATCTATACCGACAGAATGGATGCCCATCTCAAGTGATTGAATAATCGTCGTACCCGAACCCAAAAACGGATCAAGAATAATATCACCAGCTTTGAAATAAGCTTCTTTCTTAAAATCATCAGTGTGATTATCTATAAAATATTCAACAAGCTGAGGAATGTATTTACCTTTATAGGGGTGAAGTCGATGAACATGTTTGGTAGTATCTACTTCCCTCAAATTATCAAAAGAAAGTGTCCAATTTAAGTCATTGCCTAGATTTTTTTTCCAACTTACTTCTCGTTTACCATTATACGAATCGTAATATTTTTTTAAATCCTTCAAATCAACCATGGTCGAGCCGTTCTCGCCATGTTTTTTTACTTTTCCATACTGAACAAGATAAGAAATATTTGTCGACAAAACTTCTTTCTCAAGAAAGTCTGATGCCCATTTTGATGCTTCGGGGATAGTTACTAATGACATAAAATTATTTTTTTATTTATTAAATTTCTTTCCTAAGAACCCCCACGACCTTGCCTTGTATCTCAACATTCGTTTCATAAAATGGCTCCATATACTTATTTGCCGGAACAAGTTTTATTCTATCTTTTTCTCTATAAATCTTTTTAAGTGTAACCTCATTTCTATCTGGCATATACGCAACTGCCTTTTCGCCATCATCAACTGTCTGCTGTTCACGGATTATTACAATATCGCCATCAGAAATCCCTTCCTCGATCATACTTCGTCCAGTTACTTTTAGGGCGTAATAATTTACACCCGATGAAAGCATGTTGCGTGGGACTTCTATCGGCTTAGGGTCGCTGATTGCCTCAATAGGACCTCCGGCGGGAATCAATCCCATTAACAATATTTCTACAGTCGCCAATTTATGATTATGAAGTCCTTGAATGGATCGTTTCTTACCCTTTTCAGTAGTAAGAAGATTTTTCTCTCTTAAAGAAGAAATGTGTTGATGAACAGTTGGAATAGAAATATCAAAATGCTTCGCAATTTCTGCTAAAGCAGGCGAGTATCCGTTTTCTCTGCGATACTCTCTGGCGAATTGAAGTATCTCTGCCTGTCGCTTGGACGGTTTGCCTATTCCACTTGACTTCTTATTCATACTTAGAGTATACTACCTAACATAAACCTAAACAAGTAGAAGTTATCCACAATTATTAACTAATCAAAATACTATGCCTAAATTTAGTCGCACTCAAAAGTTCACAAAAACTAACATCGCCAATGTCCCCCAAAATAAAGCGATCATTTACAAAATAAAAGATAAGGGCGGGGAAAATCTATATACAGGGATTGCAGGTCGCGGACGCGGACAAGACCGTTTAATAGAACACAAAGATATTAAGAAAGAACACATACCTGAAGGAACGATGTTTCAGTTCGCACAGGTAAAAACAAAAGTCCGTGCACACCAAATCGAAAAGTCAATTATTAAAAAGGAACAGCCCGAATATAATGAAAAACATAAATAATATGAACAAGCAAAAAATACAACTAGACTGGCAAGGATACTACAAGTACACTGATGAAAATGTGCAGAAGTATGCGTCAACAAATGCAGGCGTTTACAAAATAGGAATCAAGCAAAAAGATGGGAAACTCAAGGTTCGCTATGTTGGGCAAGCGAACGACCTTGACCGGCGTTTGAAAGAGCATCTTGATCTTGATAGCGAGCAGAACAAGTGTCTTGAAGAACGCCTACGAAAGTACCACGCAGAATTCTCCTTCGCCAAAGTCAGCACACAAAACGACCGGAACGGCGCAGAGAAGGCGTTGTACGATTATTACAAGCCCACCTGTAATGACGAAGACGCTATTCCCAACGGACCGGATATTGAAATAAATCCACGATAAATTTATGGCAGACGAAAACGACAACCCGAACTTGAGTCCCGAAGAATTACGGAACATCAAGAGCCAGTATAACAAAGCCAAAGATGTCTTGGAGAAGATTTCGGCACTTCAAGTAAAGTTTGAAGCAACTCAAGCTACGCTCGCGCCGAAGCAAAATGAGATTGAGAAAATTTCTAACGATGCCCGAGAACGATTTGGAACCATTGAAAACGCAAAGAATGACTCCGCAACTTTCATTGCTGAAATCAAGAGCAATCTTGAAAAAGTACGATCAAGTATTTCGCAAATTGACGAGGATTTACGGAAGTTTGAAAACATAAAGGGAAAGATTAAGGGAAGAGAAAGAGAAATTGAATCATTGGTTCAAACGGTAAACGGCTTGCGAACGGATATCGAAACCACTAAGACGACAGCTACACAACGCCTTTCGAAAATCGATGAATTGCTGGGGCAGGTTCAGAAGAAAATTGCAGAGATAGAGAAAGCATATAATGATTTTATTGCGGTTAATGCCAAGATAACCGATTCAAATACTGGTCTTGGGGCGGTACTCGCACAGGTACAGGATTTGCAGAAAAAAGCCACCACTGTTTCTGCGGAGATACAGTCATTTCGTGATCAATCACAAAAGCATCTCTCGGAAATTGAAGGAAATAAGAAAAAATCAGAGCAGTTGCGAGACGATATACAAAAAAATCTTGATATCGCGACGGAGAAACGCACAGAGGTTGAAAAAATAGCAGACCTTATTACAGACACCGGCTTTGCTAACTCTTTTCAGAACAGGGCAAAATTACTACGCAGAAATAGCTATATCTGGCTGGCCATTTTCTTGCTCGGAATAATCGGGCTCGCCGTCTTTCTCTATTTTGTTTTTGATGTGAAAGAGATTCTATTGAACAACGGCGGCGAGATTCCAAGGTGGGAATCATTGCTCTATCGCTTAACACTCACTTCGCCATTGTTATTTCTAATTGCTTTTGCAATAAGACGATACGGAAATGAACGAGAATTGGAAGAAAAATATTCTTTCAAGGCAACTGTCGCAGAAGTAATGCGCAACCATGCCGACTTCCTTATCCAAAAGATGAAAGAAAAAGGTACGGATGGCGATACAATCACATTTATACGAAAGACTATCGAGAGGCTCTATTCAGAACCGTATGAAAAAGCTATCGACTGGAAACGGATCAAGAAAGAAAAAGATAAAGTTGAGCTATTGAATGGAAACAAAAATGATGAATCAGCGAACTTTCTATCATTTGCAAAAGAACTCAAGGATTTGGTGCCAGACGAAAAATTACTGAAAAGTATCACTGACTTGTTCCTAAAAATTAAGTAATTAGGGAGCCTGCCCATAATCCCTCTTGTCCTTCGCTGGCGGGATGCACGCGCATTTGGGTGTGCGCGGAGCGGAGGACGAACGGAGGCAAGCGGAGTGTGCGTTGCGCACACGGAGTTTGCCGAAGTGAGGACAAAGCGACCCCGAGGCGCGGTTTAGTTGGCATTACTACGCGCTCCGCGCGTAAGATGTTGTTTCAAGCCACCGCGCGCTCGGCGCGTGCAAATTATCAATCGCTCCGCGATTGTTGTTCAAAAAAGGTTCGCGCGAAACGCACAATCTCACCGCCAATTTTCAAAATTGGAGTTTGGGGCGATTGTTGATTAAAAAAGGTTTGAACTTCGTTCAGAAAGCACTGCTGTTTTGTGGTTTTGTAGGTTGGGAAAGACTTTTTTAACAAAAAGGTGTAAAATAAAATTATGAAATTTGAAAATCCTAACAATTTTATAAAACCGGAAACGGATAATGCGGAAATCACGAAACAAGAAACCGGCGATGTGGAAAGTGCGAAAAATAAAACAGAGGAGGAGAAAAATATTGAAGAAACGGCTATTGAAAGAGTTGAAAAAGAAGCGGAAGAAATAGGCGGCGTCAAAGAAGAAGGGAAAAAGAGGTTTTTAAAAAAGGCGATGAAAAATGGCCTCATCGGTATTTCCATAGCTTTATCCTCAATGATTGCCACGGAAGCCATGGCGAGCGGTTTAAGCAATGTTGGAGAAGAACCATCGGCCACAATAGAAAAAATTCAAAAAAATGTGGAAAAGCAAGGGAAGGATTTCAAAGAAAATGAAATGAGCCAGGAAGCTCCGATAAGAGACAATCTTGAACGGGCAAAAATAATCCACGAACAAATGGAATCTTTCCGCAACAGCCTTTTTAAAGAGAATAGCGGCGGCATGCTCGGTATGGGTGTAAATCGGATGTGGGCAAATGAAATTATAAAAGATATCCAAAGCAAACATTTTTTATATCTGAGGGACGCGTTCTCAAAAGAAAATTACAGGCAATATCTCAATAAAATGAACCAAAAATACAATCATGTTTTTGATACTGAAAACATTTTGAATCTCAAGGAAGAAGCGAAATAATAATTAAGAATATAATTTTATGCCGCAAAAACTTCATACAATAATAGATAAATCTTCACTTACGGACATAGAGAAGTCCGAATGGAAAACTCTTCTTCGTTTGGCCGGACCAAAAGTCGCACAAGACATATTGGATATTGTTGAGTCCAATCCTGAAGAACTGGAATTTCTCACCAAAAATCTTGAAGACAAAATTAAAGCCATCGGTAATCCCGACAACAGGCAATGGGATAATATTATAAAAGAGGAAAAAGAATATCTGCGAAATATGGGATAGCGAAGGGGCTTCTATTTTTTTAGAATTTTGCTAAAATATAAATTGATGGACGAGTATAATAAGGAATTATTGAGGAAAAACCTTGAGGTTTCGGAGGAGTCCCTGAAGATTTTGAAAAAAATTAACCGGGCGCGTGTGGTAGGTGGCGTCTTGAGGGTCTTCAAATGGATTATCATTATCGGACTTTCGTTCGGTACTTATTATTACATTGAACCGTATTTGAAAGGATTGTTGAATGTTTACAATAATATAAATGCCGGGGCCGGACACGCCGGCGCGAGCAATATCGTCCCCGGTTTTATAGAGAAGCTTAAAAATTTATTGCCGTAAAAATCTTTATGCCTGGGTAGCTCAGTGGTAAAGCGTCTGTCTGAAAAACAGAAGATCGGCGGTTCGATTCCGCCCCCAGGCACAAAATGATACTTCCGCTCGCGAAAGCGAGCCATGACGGCGCGCCGAAGGCGCGCAAACAGGCAGAAAACGGCGTCGCGTAGCGACGAAATGGGAGGGCGACGGTATGGAAAAGTGGGCGGTTT
>CAJVWH010000030.1 GCA_913009575.1 uncultured bacterium | reverse complement strand
CTCGGCAACTTCGCGCGGAGTATAGGTTTTATGCTTAATTTTCGTTTTCCACTGCGTCCGCGCGCCAGTGTCCGCTTCTTCAAACTCCACTCTTATTTCTTCCACTGCCTGTTCCGTTGAAAGATCAACATAACCCTTTTTGAACAACTGATATGGTTTTTCCATTTTGTAAGTTTCAATGCGTGGCTTCGGATCGTACTTAATGTTCAACAATTTAAAATTAAATTCGGACGAGTCAACAGGAAATGTCGGTATTCGCTTCTCAAACTCCAAAACCTCGTGGACAAGATGTCGGATGTCGTCTGCCCACCTGTCATGATTGAAAACAGTTACTTCCGGCTGTGCGCCTTTCCAGCCGTCCGGCACCCGCAAACCGCGCCCGAGCACTTGAGCGATAAGCAGTTTGCTTTCAAACGCTCTTTTCTCGTGAGGGACAATCTGAAAAACCCGCTTTACATCCCAACCCTCGTTGAGCATGGAAACTGATAAAATCCACTCAACTTTACTGCTTGCGTTATTTACGCTTGCGAGGCGTGGCAAATCCGGCGCGTCGCTGTGGATGACAAGCACTTGCTCATCAATCTGTTCTCGGCTCTTGCCAGTTTCTTCTTTCAGAAACGCTTTGAATTTCTCAGCGACATCTTTGCACACGCGAATATCTTTTGTAACGACAATTGTGAGCGGTCGCAATTTGTGTACTTTCAGCTTGCGCCGGATTTCTTCGTGGCGGTTGCGCACTAGTTGCCATTTTTCATTTTTCGGTTGTCTCGTTTTCGGCATTTCGGCAACATATTGCACTTTTTTAACAAATTTTTCTTCCATTGCTTGCCTTAACGAATAGCGATAGATCACATCCGAAAAATACTCGTTGCCGAGATAGCAAGTACCGGAAACGCCTATAACATAACGAAATCCGAAGTCTGGATCGGTCAAAAATTCTTTCCACCGCTTCGCTTTGCTCGCCATTTCGTTTGCAACATGATGTGTCTCATCGTTCAAAATAAGCGTTCGTTCGCCTTTGCCCTGTAAGCTGTCGCGAATAGACGAACGCACATGAGCAAGGATGGCGTGATAGTTTTCTATGCAAATACTGCCGGACACAATGCTCTCGCTTGCGTTTATTATGCGCGGAGCGTTCACTGCCGCATTTGCGGGCAAAAGATCGCGCAAATTAGCGTTTCCGGCTAATAGCCCAAACTTTTCCAACAATCCGGTTTCAATTGTCGTGGACGGACATAACACTAAAACCCTATCCACCGCGCCTTCGGCAAGCATAATCGCCGCAATACCATACATCACATAACTTTTGCCGGTGCCGGTTGCCAAATCAAGCGAAGCGGCGAGTTGGTCCGGCAATTGCAAATGTTTCTCTATGTTTCCGATTGAGCCGTACTTATCGCGCAATACTTCGTTATGCTCAAAATTCTTTCCTGCCAAGTCGCGCAGATCCCGATACTCACCGCCGAGCAAATATCGCAAAGCGGCGTGTATCGCGTCTTTTTGATATTCCCGAACACCGCAAAGCTCGTCAATAAACGCTTCGTATTTGTTCCCGTCCCATTTGCGGCGATCAACCGAAGTGCTAACCTCCAGCACAAGGTCTTCATTATGAAATCGTTTTGTTCCGTTTATTCTTCTTGGCATAATTATTTTTTTGCTTTGGCACAGCGTGCTTTTGGAGTGAGCTTGTTTTGCTCAATCACCATGCGTGCTTCGTTACCGTAAATATCCAAAAATACGAGCATGACATCGCCCTTAATCTCTTTTGTGGATAGCTCGATTTTCCATTTATTATCTTTGATTGCATTCGCGTAAAACGCCTTATCTAAATCAAACACTTTTCCGTTATAATCATAATCCACCATTACCATTGAAAGCGCGTCGTGCTTACTTATTTTTTCCTTTCCTTTTAAGCGAGCCCTGCTTTCAAACTTTTTAATTTTGATAGGAATAGTGCTTTTTTTCGGCGCCATAAGTTGTAGCTCCACTTGTGGCGGCTGAATGAAATCAAAACCGACGGCCTCAACTGTTTCATTGATGGCCATTTCGTCGTTCGGCTGTACGAGCGCAGAAAATTCTCGTTGGTGCAGTTCGTTGATGAAAGAATATGGAATACGAAGCGCGTAATATCGCACGCCGTCCATTTCAAGATAATCCTCTTGAAAAAGAAACGCGCCACGCGGAGCAATGATAAAACAGCGATCTCCTACGGCTTTCCCAATACTTGCGTGTAAGTCCGCTATGGTTTGGGAGCTTATATGTCCCTCCTTAAAATGATTGAAAACATGAACGCTTGACCCTTGTCGCTTGCCGTCCATTTGAAAGCCGTGGATTTTGTGCGGCTCGTCTTTGCACTCAAAAAGCTGAAGCGCGAAAAATCTCCAATCTTCCCACGGCAAATTCCGCAGGTTCTCAAAATCATACAAACCAGCATTGTAAAGTGTAAACGGTTTTGCCTTAAGTTTATTGCCGGTATTGCCGATATTTTCGCGCAAAGTCAGCATTCGTTTTTGGGTGGTATATATTGCGAGCTTTCCGATGTCCATTGAGATCCAACGACGATTTAATTTTTCCGCAACGGCTGGTGCTGTTCCCGAACCTGCAAATGCATCAAGAACAATATCACCTTTATTTGAAGAAGCTTTAATGATTTTTCCTAATAACGCTTCCGGTTTTTGAGTTGGATAATCAATTCGCTCAATTGCCGACTGATTCACAATTTCTATATTCCAATAATCATGTGGCGCAAAACCTTTTCCTAAATAATTTCTAACCACCCATTCAGGATGGGTTTTCTCCCATTTTGGATCTACATCTTTGGCTGACTTAATTGGACTGCCTGCTATCCCGCGACCACAAAGGCGATAGTATCCATTCTCATCTTTTAATTTATATTTTTCAATAGTTGCCTCAGCGTAATTTTCCAAAACACCCTTCACTTTCCAATTAAAAGTGTGTAGTGCAGAACCTTTCTTATAAACTAAAATATCATCATGTTTGCGATTCCAATACTTTTTTGAAAATGTTCGAGTTTTGTAACACCATACAATATTATTCAAAAAATTATTTTCGCCGAAGATCTCATCTAGGAGAACCTTTACATAGTGAGTCTTTTTCCAGTCGAGATGCACATACATACTGCCACCTTCTGCCAATAATTGCTTCAAAATTATAAGTCTTTCTCGCAGAAATTCTAAAAACTCTGCTCCGGCAATTTTGTCTTGATATGCTTTCTGATCTTGGCTTCCACGAAAATCTCGCTTTGTTGAAAACGGCGGATCAATGTAAACAAGTTTAACGCCATGCGTACCATCAGGGTTAACCAGTTTTCCGTCCTCTTTCATCTGCAAAAGCGTTTTCATTGCCTGTAAATTGTCGCCGAAAATAAGTTTGTTGTGCCAATCAACACCGTTTGTGCCAAAGGTGCTAATTTCCTGAAATGGTACCGCCATTGTGTCGGCGAGAATTTGCTCCTCGGTTTCTTTGCCGTTATAAACAAGCTCGTACTCGCGACGTTCGGGTGGAAAAAGCTCCCGCGCCCATTCCGCCGGAAGTTCTTCGCCAGACTGAGCGAGTTTCAAACTCCGTTTAAGTAATTCGTAAATTTTTTGTTGTCGCTTTTTGTCCATAATTTATTTTATCAAAGCTTTAATACACTCGCCAAAGGCGTCAATGTCTTTTTTGGCGATTTTCACATTCGGCTCAAGCTGGATATTGGCAGATCCTTTTTTATCATCAAAAAACCGCCACCCAGCTTCTTCAAGTAGTTTATTTATTTTTATGCGCGCTTTCGCCTCTTTAGTATTCGCCATATTATCTCTATCCTAGCTCAAAAACCCCTTAAAATCAACCTAAAAAAAACAAACGGCTCAGGGGGGTGGGCCGTTAAAAAATTATACAAACGATAAAACGAGAGCTGAATGGCTCTCGTTTTTCTTATCTAAAGTATGTCGATTATTTTCCCCTAAATCCTGTTCCGGCTGGGATTAATCGTCCAATGATAACATTCTCTTTAAGTCCTCTAAGCTTGTCTTCCTTCATGGTCACCGCGGCGTTAATCAGCACTCTGGCCGTTTCCTGGAATGAAGCGGCGCTTAGGAATGATTCAGTAGAAAGCGCTACCTTGGTTATTCCCAAAATCATATTTTCGCCTTTAGCAACCTGTCCACCGGATTTTTTAATTTCTTTATTGACCGCATTGAATTGGTCTCTTTCTACGATATCGCCTGGCAAGAGATCTGTGCCAGCAGGATCCAAAATCTTTATCCGGCTAAACATCTGACGGATAATAACTTCAATATGCTTATCGTTAATTCCTTCTCCTTGGGACGCATAAATTTCTTGAATTTCTCTGACAATATATCGATGAACTTCTTCCTGCCCCATAACGTGGTGGATTTTCTTCAAATCTACGTGTCCCTCACTCAGTGGAGTGCCTTTTCCAACCAACTGTCCTTTTTCTACACTTAATACAGCGTTGGATGGAAGCTTATATTCCTTGGAATCTTTCCCGTCTTGAGATTCAACCTTTACAATTATAGTTTTTATGTCTTCCTTTATAATGTCTGTCACTTTCCCGTCTATTTCAGATATTAAGGCTTCTCCTTTAGGAGAACGGGCTTCAAAAATTTCTTCGACACGAGGAAGTCCCTGGGTAATATCAGTTCCAACTACACCACCTACATGGAATGTTCTCATAGTTAGTTGGGTGCCGGGCTCACCAATAGCTTGGGCCGCAACTACTCCTACCGCTTGACCCAACTTGACCAGTTCGTTTCTTCCCAAATCTATTCCATAACATCTCTGGCAAATTCGCTTGATTTGCAAACTGTGTTAATAGCAGGAAAAATTAAAGGGAAAGCGCGCGATCGTGTTCTAAACGATATCAAGTCGGGAGTTGCACAGATTATTATAGGCACACACGCAATATTTCAGCAAGAAGTTCATTTTGCTAAATTGGCCTACATTATTGTTGACGAGCAGCAGCGATTTGGCGTGTTGCAGCGATTGAGTTTATTGAAAAAAGGATTTCAAAATGGCCGTTATCCCCACCAGTTGATTATGTCTGCAACGCCAATTCCACGTTCATTGGCTATGTAGATCGGAAGAGCGTCGTGTAGGGAAAGAGTGTAGATCTCGGTGGTCGCCGTATCATTAAAAAAAAAAAAAAATACATAATAATAAAAAATATAAAAATAAATAATTAATAGACAGTCGATAACCGTTACCCAGCTACTAATCATCTATAC
>CAJVWH010000029.1 GCA_913009575.1 uncultured bacterium | reverse complement strand
TGTTTTTTTTTTTTTTAATGATACGGCGACCACCGAGATCTACACTCTTTCCCTACACGACGCTCTTCCGATCTTTTTCAGTTCGTGGAAAATCTCTCCGATTTTATATTCAATGGTGTTTGATTCTTCCGCCCTGAATTTTTTGAGATATGGGAAAAGTTTGTTATTTACAAAATCATGCAAATCATCGCCGTCCAGCGCTTTGTTGTGGTCCAGTTTGCCTTCGCTGTTTTTAGGGCAAGCCCAAACATCCCAACGATATTCCGGAGATAAAATATATTCGTATTTTTTGCCGGCAAGCGCCGCCTCGGTTCGTTTGGTCTCCTCAAGGTCGTCAAGATATTTTAAAAAGAGAATCCAAGAGGTCTGCTCAACATAATCAAGCTCGGTTCCGCAACCGGAATCGGTACGCAGTATATTATCTATATTTTTGAATGATTGTTCAAACATATTGTTTATTTCAAAAGTTCCTGAATTTTTTGTATTGCAGTATCTTTATCCATAATTTTCTTAAATATACCATATTTTGGGGATTTTTCAATTTAAAAATCGGCTGTTCAGGCCGATTTCAGTTCTTCACAGGTTTATCTTTTTTGCTTGTCTTTCTACTTCATTCCACGAAAGACTGGGGGCGTTTTGCTCCTGTTAATTTATCCGGTCCTGTTCCCGATGAATAATCTGACATATTATCTTACCTCCACCCCTGCCCGATTATTTTCCACATTACTTGCTCTTGCTGAACCTGGATTTGGCCTTGCGGGGTTTGTTGGGGCACATTGACTTGACCTTTTTTGAAGTCAATTGAAAGTTCAAAATTATTGGACAAGTCGGCGCTCTCCACGGAAGCGATTTTGTAATCTTTCCTGTTTTGCATCGCGTTTTCGCCGATCTCAATTTCGGGGTTCCAAACCTTGCCTAGTTTCATTTCTTCCGCATACGCTTCATATAATTGAGTCATCGCTTTTGCCAATTGTTCGTCCGCGTCAATAACCGCTTTAACTCCCAAATCTTCTTTCGCCTCTTTTCTGCCGATAAAGTACTGGTGCGAATAAAGTTTCTCTGTGAAGAAATCCACCACTTTTTCAATTTCATCGTCGTCCATCGGCGAAGCGTGGCTTTTGAGGAGCCGCTTCGCGAGCATTCTTATGAGATTGTGGGTTCGGTTCACATTTCCCAAAGACAGGGGATGAATTTCCGGCTCGGCTTCCATAAATTTATTGAAAATTTTCGTCAAATCCTCATCGTTTTTGATGCCGAATTTATTTTTCGCCAAATCAAAATACGCCATAACATCCTCCACGGAAATGGGTATTTTATTGTTGGGATTTTTTGGGTCTTGCGGATTAAAAACATTGGCGGTTGAAGGGTCAATCGGCGAAAGTTCTGAAAGATCGCTCATCACAATTTCATCGGCGCCCAAAGCAATCATTGAAGCGGCGCTGTGCGCTTTGTATGGAATCAGAACTGAAAACTTATCGCAGTATTCGCGAATCATTGAAACAAGCCTCCACGGCACCATTGTGTCTCCACCCGCGCTGTAAAGGAAAAGATCAATATTGTCCGTTTTGCCCATTTGCCGCAATTGTTTGCTTATTATTGGAATAATGTCCATTGCCACCCGCGCGTTAACAGGCCCCGGCCTGTCGCTGGTGACATAAGTAATAACCCGCGAATTTCGCAATCTTTCAATTGTTTGAATAAGTTGCTTTTTATTATCATTCATAATATTGATATTATAGCATAATTTTTAAATAATTTCCATTTTTCTGAATCTTTTCTTTTGCCGCATTCTTATCCATAATTTTCTTAAATATATTATATTTTGAGGACTTTTGCAGCTTTAAAATCGGCTGTTCAGGCCGATTTCAGTTTTCCAAGTCCAAATTCCAAGGGTAGTCCTTGGAATTTTTGATTTGCTCCGCTAATTTATGACCCTACGGGGAATTGAACCCCGGTTTTCGCCGTGAGAGGGCGATGTCCTAGCCGCTAGACGATAGGGCCTGTTGTTTATCTATTTAACCACTCTTTTTCCTGCCTGACAAGGAGTTGCTCCTTTTTCTCCGGATGCGCCATTATTTCCTCCACGATTTTTTCCATCCTCATCCCCTGCGAGCCCTTCACCAAAATCAAATCCCCCTCCTTAATTTTTTCCTGAATTTTTTTCTTCGCTTCATCCGAAGTTGAAAACTCAAAAATATTTTTTGGGTTAAAGCCGGCCTCCCTCGCTCCTTCCGCCGTGAATTTTGAACGCGGCCCGACCGTGAAAATCAAATCAACGGCGCCCTTCAACATCCCCCCGACTTTTTTATGCTCGTCAATGGTGTATTTACCAAGCTCCAGCATATCCCCCACCACGGCGATTTTTCGCTTCGCCGGAATGTCCCGCAAAACTTCAACGGCCGACTCCACGGCCACGGGCGAAGAATTATAACTGTCATCAAGGATAAAACTGTTTTTAATCCCGCCCAGCAGTCTCAACCGCCCCGGCGGCGGTTTGAATCGCGAAAGCGACTCCGCCATTTCAATCAAATTCAGCCCCACTGCGCTCCCCGCCGCGAGCGCCGCAAGCGCGGTGTAAACCGCCTGCTTTCCGAAAACGCCGAAAAGGCGGATGGGCACGATACTTCCCTTGTAATCAACTTTGAAAGTAATCCCTTCCGGAACTCCCCCAAGACGCGCGGAATCCTCCGGCTCTTTGCAGACAATATGATAATTTGAAGCCGTCAAATCATTCTCCTCGGAAAATCCGTAAGTGAGGACATTCGCCTTGACCTTGTTTTTAACCTCAAGCACTTGTTTGTCGTCCCCGTTTAACACCACATAATCACCTTCCCTCACAATTTTTGCCAGCTTTGTTTTTTCTTTCATCAGTTCTTCCGGACTTTTGAAATATTCAATATGCACCGGAACATCACCCAGTCTTGTTATGACCACGACATTCGGTTTAATCCATGAAGTCAATTTTTCCATATCTCCCGGACGGTCAACCCCCATTTCCAAAACAAGCCATTGCGGATAATCGTATTTCGCGATGAGCAGGCGCAACCCCTTAAAAAGAACCAAAAGCCATTTTAATAAACTGCTCCACGCGCTTTTGACGCCAATTACGGTAAGCGGCACTCCGAATTCGCTGTTATAGCTTTTCTCGCTCCCGCGCGTAAAAAACTCCGCTGAAAGAACGGAAACAATGGCATCTTTGGTGGAGGTCTTGCCGACCGTGCCGGTTACGGCCGCGATTTTCGGCTTATACTTGCGGAGAATTAATCTCTCTTCAACGCGAAGCAGAAACATAACTATTTTTTTAATTAATTCTTTTATCATTTGAATTTGTTTCGCATATTGGCATCGTGATATCTATCTGTCCGGTCGTATATTATAGTAGTTTATCATAAATTTGACGATATTCATAAAGGGTTTGGTGAGTGAATGCGAGGCGTAACGCACCCCTTGCGGTTTAACCACGAAAAGAAAAACCAGAAACTTCGCGTTGAAGCCCGGAAAATATCCGAAAAAGGTATGAAGATATTGGTTTTTATAATATCCCCCGCCGGTTTCCTTATGGATTTGCGCCGTTCCCGTTTTCGCCGCGAAGGTATAGTGCTTTAATTTTACGGTTCCGCCCATAAGCGCGTCATCGGCCACTTTGACAAGCATTCTGTTTATCTCTTCCGACGTGCTTTTTTTCAAAACCCTCCTTATTTCCAACGGCTTTGTTTTTTTGACGGCGCCATTCTCCATTTTGATTTCATCTATTATGTATGGCCTCATCAACGCGCCCCCGTTCGCGAGGGACGATAAAGCCGAGACCATCTCAATCGGGGTCACAGCGATTCCCTGCCCGAACGAAGCAGTGGCGTATTCTATGTCACGCCCGCTGTTTAAGTTTGAAATCATTCCCTTGGTTTCGTTAGGCAAATCAATCCCCGTTTTCTCTCCGAACCCGTATTTGAGCAGATACTCCTTGAATTTTTCTTTTCCCAGTTTCTGCATTGCGAAAACGGCTCCGGTGTTGAGCGACTGGTCCAGCACCTGCTGCATATCCACCTTTCCCCTCCCTCTGCCGTCGTAATTTTCAATTCTCCCGCCTCTGAATATCCTGTATCCTTTGTCAAAATAATCGGTTTGCGGGGTTATCGCCCCTCGGTCAAGCGCGGCGGACAAAGTGAGAGGTTTCATTATTGAGCCCATCTCGTAAACATTCTGCACCATCGGATTTAAAAACAATGAAAAATCCGATGTCTCCCCGTAATCATTGGGATTAAAATTCGGCTTAACCGCCATTGCCAAAATTTTTCCCGTGGACGGTTCTATGATAATTCCTCCGGCCATGTTTGACTCGTATTTTTTGCGCGTTTTTTCCAAAGCGTTTTCCAAAAACAACTGCACCGAAGGCTCAATGGTCGTCACGACATCGCCCTCTTGAGAATCACCCGCTATAATTCCCTTGATGCCCATAAAAATTTCCGCAAAAGAGTTAATGCTCTTTTTCTTTTTATTTTCCCTTGATAGGACATTTTCATAATATGACTCAATGCCATACCTGCCGGCCAATTTATTTCCCTTATAACCCACAAAACCCAAAACGCGGGACGCGAGATTGTCGGCTGGGTAAAAACGCCAGCTTTCCGAAAAAACACTCGCTCCGGCAATTTTTAATCTTTTTATCGCGTCGGCCTGTTTCTTATTGAGCCTATGCGCGACTTCTTCGTATGGGTCGCTTTTTTTGGCTGCGCGCCTTAAAAAATCTTTCTTGTTAATTCCGTTGAAACCCGTCTGTCCGAGCGCCTGCGAAATCTTTTCAAACGCAGCTTCCGAATTTTTCAATTTTTCCGGATTTATGGCGAGCACATAACCCTTTTTTACGGTGGCGGCGGAAACAATTTGGCCATTCTTCTGTTTAAAGTATATTGAACCCCTGTCAAAATACCCGCCCGAGGAAACGGTGTATTGTTTATTGGCGCGTTCAGTATAATAATCTCCACTCACAACCTGCACAAAGAACAAACGCGTTATTAAAATCGCACCAAATATAAAAAAGAGAATGTAAACAACCCTAACGCGAAAAATAAAATTATCTTTATCGCCTTCCATAAATCAAATTGCTTTTTGGATTAGGGGGATATAATTTTTGAAATCACCGTAATTTTTTTTCAGTTCTTCAATAAAAACTCTTTTGTTCAATATGTCATAATGTCCGTGATTTTTGCCAAGGTTTCGCATAATTTGTTTTATTTTTTTTAAGTCCGCCACTGTCCGCAATATATCACAAAAAAACCGTGGAATCTATGTTACCTCCTCGCCATAGACGTTTGGCGCACCACGACATCATTCTGTTTTTGGGCGATAAGACCAAGCGAATGGGCATACTCCAAATCAAGGCGTTTAAAAGTATCAAAATAATTTTTTTCCAATTGCTGTTCTTCAAGCGCTAATTTTTGGATTTGGAAAGATTTTTGCCTTCCGTCCACAATGTCGGCGACCATTGAATTCATAAAATACATATAAAGTCCCATCATCGTGAAAATTCCCGCCACCAACAGGAAAAATATTTTATTCTTCGGAAATTTTATATTGATTATTTTTCTTTTTCTCTCCATAGTTATATTTTTTCAATTGCCCTTAATTTTGCGCTCCTAGAACGCGGGTTTTCTTTTTTTTCTTTCTCTGAAGGAGTAATCGGTTTTTTTGTTAAAATTTTTCCCTTTTTTTCTTTCCCCTCCTCTTTGAAAAAATTCTTTATTATGCGGTCCTCCAACGAATGAAAGGAGATCACCACCAACCGCCCGCCCGGTGAAAGCATCTCCCATGCCTTATTAACCCCTTCTTTCAGCGAATCAAGCTCGTCATTTACCGCAATTCGCAGCGCCTGGAAAATTCGCGCCAATTGCTTGTATCCGATATCGTGAACGGGAATACCCGGTTTGCGATGACGGGGCGAAGCGTTCTTTATAACCTCCACCAATTCAAATGTTGTCTTTATCTTTTTTCCTTGACGGCGCTTCACAATTTCCTTCGCTATTCTTCGGCTGCGTCTTTCTTCACCATATTTATAAAATAGATCGGAAGAGCGTCGTGTAGGGAAAGAGTGTAGATCTCGGTGGTCGCCGTATCATTAAAAAAAAAAAAGACAAAACAAAAAAAAAAAAAAGAAACACAGACAAGAATAAAGAAGAGAACGCAACAAGAAAC
>CAJVWH010000028.1 GCA_913009575.1 uncultured bacterium | reverse complement strand
TTTGCTCTGTCATATTTTTCTCTTTTCTTTTTTTTTTAATGATACGGCGACCACCGAGATCTACACTCTTTCCCTACACGACGCTCTTCCGATCTGATTTTTCCGAAAAGCGGATGTGCAATGGTTTCTTCGTTTGGAGGTTCAACCTCCAAACTTTTGAGCATTTGGCGGATTTTCTCTCCTGAGTTTTCCGGTTTGTCAAAACCGATTAAATATTTGTCCCCGATTATCGTGAGCGGAACGCCCAGTCTTTTTATGCCCAATTCTTTCGCCGTTTTCAAAAACAATTCCCTGTTTTTTTCATTATGCCAGACTTCATACTCCGTGATCTTCAAGTTTGGCGTCTCTTTTTTCAAATCTTTCAAAAAAGCGCGCTCCGCGCGGCAATGCGGACATTCCTCTCCGTGAAACAAAATAAGAGTGGGCGACTCGGTTTGTTCCGCCGGCGGCGCGAAGGCAAAACTAAAAGCGGGAACCGCCAAAAATCCCGCCATCAAAAGTACAAAAAAATATTTCTTGAAACGCATTTTTTAATAAAAGACAAACCTACTTCCACACCGCAAGGGATTCCTTTGGGTTTGAGATTATGAGATATTTGTAAGTGAGCAGGTCCAAAACATTGAGATTACGGGTTTCAAAAATTTCCATCCCCGGAATGTTGCGGAAACTGCGAATCGCTTCGGCATCTTTTTTGGGCAAGGCGAGAAGCGCTTTATTTTTTCTTTTTGCCGCCAATTTTTCAAATCCCTTAATTTTAGAAACTGATTTTAATATTTCAGCGGCATCCTTTGTTTTTGTCCTCCCCAAAACAATTTTATCCAAGAACAAAATTTCATTATCGCGCAATTTTTGGGAAAGAGCGGTAAAAATCGCTTTCTTGTTCATTTTCTTGTTTATTTTTTTTGAATAGTCTTTTTCTTTCGTGGGACCGTGCGCCACTCCGCCGCCAACCCAGATGGGAGACCTGATGGAACCGTGCCTCGCCCTGCCCGTTCCTTTCTGCCTCCATGGTTTTTTCCCTCCTCCGCTTACATCTCCCCTTCCTTTCGTGTGGGCAATCGGCGCCCTTTTGTTCGCCTGCGCGGAAACCACCACCTGATGCATCAGGTCATCATTCCAAGGCAAACCGAAAACCGCCTTTGGCAATTCAAGACTCCCCGCCTTTTCTCCTTTTTGGTTATAAATATCAGTTTTCATAAAAATCATTCAAGTATTAACTATTTGTTTATAGCAAATTATTATACCTTTTGCAATCTATTGTACTTGCTGCCTTAACTTATAAAAACATTTCTTCATAAAAGATGCCTCTCCTGATACCGAAACTCAAAACCCTATTCCTCGTTGCGGTAAGTTTACAACCAATGTAAGCGCTTCATCATCTTCCCCACTTTTATGTTTATCATCTTTTCGCTCCTTATGTTTCTCTGTTTCAGGAATTTAAATGTATTAATAACTTGATTGAAAACATCCTCATATCGCTTTTTTGCACCCAAAAGTATTCGATATTTTCCAAACGGGAGATCTACAGTGATTCGTGGAACACTCTCAAATTTATATTTATATTTTGTCCCCTTAACGCCAAAAACTATAACTTTAGATGTAATTGCATTTAACTTTTTGAAATTAATAGAGGCTCTATCTGCAAAATCGATGCTTACAATATTTATCAATAAAGAAGGAGTAATTGTGTTGGGAATTTTTTCTTCCGATGCAGTACCAATTAATTCAAATTTACTGAACGGACTTTTCAAAATAGACGGATGTAGAGTCCAATCCTCCGGATACCTAAACTCAAAACCCCACTGCTCGTTGCGGTAGAGTTTAGTTTTTGAGGTTATTTCTTGAGTAGTTGACGAGGCAGTTGTTTCTTTTAGGACCGGTGAATTTTCTGTTTGTTTTTTTTGCCTAATAAAACAATACCAACCAGCGGCTAATAGAATAGCAATGAGAATAATAACAAGAATAATTGTTATTGTTTTTTTACTATTCATGTTCATGGTGTTTATGCTTATGAATAACCCGCACAGTATCGCTGCCCTCAACTTTTGTGCCGTCAAATAGACTTCCAGTTAGGGTAAGTTCAACTTCCTTTCCGATAGAGATATCAACCAAATCTCTAACGCGAAATTTTGCAACCAATGTAAGCGCTTCATTATCTTTTCCACCCTTATATTTATCATCTTTTTGCTCCTTATGTTTCTTTTTGGTTCTTGGCGAGTTAATGACCTTTTTCCTTTCAAAAAATGTTTTTATCGGCCGGGCTTGGGCAAGTCTAATCGTGGCGGTATCAATATCTTTTACGCTGGCGCCAAAACCGGGCTCTATTTGCAGAAAAACGGTGCTAACGCCCTTGCTTGATAAATTTAAAGTTTCCGGTTTGATTTTTATTTTTGCTGGAATAATCTTCTCAAACTTCCCTTCTGACGACCTTATTGTGTAAGGTTGAGTGGGGATGTTTGAAATTGGAATATTTTCCGCTAATATCGTTGTCGTCGCCATATTGGCGGTGAAAGATAAACTAAAAGTGTCTGTTGGTAGCGCATCCGGCTCGGGAATTACATTGATGAGATAATCGCCTGTTTTTGTGATATAAGAATAAACCTGGTCAATTGGTTTGCCGTCCGTCTCTTTTTCCACTTCCGAGTAATAGAGAACTCCCGGAATCTGACGGAGATATTCTAAATCAGAAGAAATAGTTGTTGTGGACGTAATTGTAAATCCATCCGGGTCGGTTACTGTTAAATCAACCGGAGAATGGGCTGAGACTAAAATAGATGGTGGGGATGTTGAAACGACTTGTTTGAAAGCGACAAATCCTGATAATTGTTTCAAGTTATCTTTCAAATCAGGAACTATACCCCGTGCAGGATCTGCCGCGCTAACCACATCGTAGCCATCAGTCTCGCCAACATACATCGCTACATGGTCAATAAAACCATCCTTCGGTACATTATCAAAAAACATCACATCGCCAGGTTTTAATTCTGATTCCGTAATTGTCGCTGTATTATATCTATACTGTTCATCCGCCCCTTCGGCTTTTACAAAGTTGTCAAAGCGCGGTTTATTCGGATCAAAGCTCCTGTCATAAGCCCACATTATCAAACCTGAACAATCCACTCCGGCGCCAAAATCCACTGATTTAATACTGGCGTTATAAAAATTATAACCAGTTTTAACTGTATCAGCAGAAACAAACAAACCCTGATTATAATCCCATCCTTTCCCGCCCCATAAATAGGGTTGATAAATTAGTTCCTTTGCCAAATCGGCGGCTTTTTCTGAAAGCGTTTTTTCAAGCCAACCCTTCTCCTCCATAAACGGGTATCTGTCTTGGTCGCCAGAGAAGGTATAAGGAGTGTCGCCTATTCCGTCGCTTCCGGGTTGGTTTTGGTTTGAACCTGAAAATTCATCTACCCCAGTATAATCTGACCAGTAGTTTCCTCCGTCAGGATAACCATTGTCAAAAATATTAGAAGTACTGCTATAAACAAAAGCTTGTGTTTTATTATCAATAAAATTATTATTATATATTTGATTATTATTAGAAGAATTGAGATAGATTCCCGATATCTTATTCAGGGTCATATTGTTATTGGCTAAAATATTATTATCGGAAAAAAATAAGTGGAGGCCAATGGAGTTTGAGGTTACATTCACATTCTCTATTTTTGAATCATTCGTGTTCCAGAAATAAATTCCATGAACATTTTTCTCAAATGTAAGATTTTTTATTGTAACATTTTCACAATTAATGCAATAAAATGCCCCTATGTTGAGTGAGTTATCATAAACAACGCCAATAGCATTTTTTATATAATAGATTGGTTTTCCATCAACAGTGTTACTGGTATCAATCGTGTTGGTGCTAAAATGGGAATCTTGCGTACCGATTACGCCAAAATTGTAAGTATTGCTATTCATTGTGTTGTTTGTCAGAACGCCGTTACTGGAAAATCGGGATAAAATTCCATAGACATTGTTTATGGCAATATTGTTGCTAGAATAAAAGATATTAATGCCAGTGGTAAAGTTTTTGACATCTAAATTTTTAATAGAAATGCCTGTTTTCTGATAGAGATAAACACCGCTTCCGGTATTTGTTCCTGTAAGAGTGTGGTTATTCCCATCTAAAGTAATGTTGTCATCGTCTATTTGAATAGTTTCATTCACATCGGTTGTAAGAATGCAGGTTTTCGTTGCATTATCCCAATTCCCGATAGAGGAACAATCACCGCCTGTTGAGTCGTCTTTGATGAATTTGGTACTTTTTCGCGGCTGTATGAAAACAAGATGAGATTCTGATAAATCTTGGGTGTAAGAATAGCCGCCGTTTTCATCAGTAGTGAATTTAGTGAGATTATGGTAATCGTCTTGGTATTTGTAGTAAGTTGTTGACGGTTCAAAACCAGAAAGAGCTATTTGGGCTGAAGGCGTTGACGAGGAAACCGGCCCTATTTCCATTGTGAGCATCTCCGGCATTGATTCCATTCTTAGATTAATTTTTTCTGTGCTGTCCAAAACTATGTTCAAATATTCACTGTCTGTGATTTCAAAGTGTGTTCCTGCTCCTTTTATGGTTCCGAGGAGCGAAAACTGTTTTAGGGGTTGAGCATTGGCTAGAGTCGGAAGAATGAAAAAAGCAGTAAAGAATACTGTTAAAATTATTAAGTTAGTTGTTAATTTAGTTTTCATTTTATTTATAAAATTAAAAATTTGAAGCTAACCCCTAATCTCCAGCAATGTTCCTCTGTGTCCCGGCACCGCTCCGGAAATATAAAGCAGATTTTTTTCTTTATTCACTTTCACAATTTTCAATCCTTTCACTGTAATCCTATCCGCGCCCATCCTGCCCGCCATCTTTGTTCCCTTAAAAACTTTTTGCGGACCTGTGGAGCCGATTGAACCCGGCTCTCTCAGTGAGTGTTTTTGGCCGTGGCTCGCCGGACCGCCATGGAAACCGTGCCTCTTCACGACACCCTGAAAGCCCTTCCCTTTGGAAATTCCGCTTACCGTAATGTTGTCGCCGCCTTGAAAAACGGAAACATCAATCTTATTTCCAACCTGCCAGTCGGGAATTGCTCCGTTTTTGGCAAAAAACTCCCTGACATACTTGAAATTTCCGAGTTTTTTCTGCGGCTTCTTTATATTTTTCTCTTTTCTTTCGCCAAAGCCGAATTGCACCGCTTCATAACCGTCTTTTTCTCTGTTTTTAATTTGAGTGACAACAATGGGGCCGGCAGACACCAAAGTGGCCGGAAATACCTTTCCGCTTTCATCAAAAACCTGGGTCATATTTTGTTTTATGCCAAGTAGAAATTTTGCCATTTTAAACAGGTTTCCGCCTGCGGCGGATCTAAGATTTCATAGTCGTCCGCCCAAACGGACTCTTTAAAACCTAAGACATCTTAATCTCAATATCAATCCCGGCCGGCAAATTAAGATTTGTGAGAGCGTCAATTACCTTTGGTGTTGGATTTAAAATATCAATCAATCTCTTATGGATTCTCATTTCAAACTGCTCTCTTGAATCTTTATTGACGAATGAAGCACGATTCACGGTATATTTTCTGGTTTCGGTGGGCAAAAGGACCGGACCGATGATTTTAGCGTCATACCTCGCAATAGTGTCAACAATTTGCTTTACGCTGTTGTCTAAAATCTTGTGCTCATAAGCGCGAACTCTAATGCGGAGTTTTTGCTGTTCTTCATTTTTTTTTGTTTTAGTGCTTGTCATTATATTCAATATTTTCTAAGCGGTGATTTTTGACACAACTCCGGCGCCAACCGTCTTGCCGCCTTCACGAATGGCAAATCTTTGTTTTTCTTCAAGTGCAACAGCAGCATTTAATTTAACTTTGAAAGTTATTGTATCACCCGGCATAACCATTTCGGTTCCCTGCGGCAAAGTAACTTCTCCGGTTACATCTGTCGTCCTGATGTAAAACTGCGGTTTGTATCCGGTAAAAAACGGCGTATGGCGGCCCCCTTCTTCTTTGGTCAGAATATAAACTTCCGCGTCAAATTCAGTGTGAGATCGGAAGAGCGTCGTGTAGGGAAAGAGTGTAGATCTCGGTGGTCGCCGTATCATTAAAAAAAAAAAAATAAATAATATGATAAAAAAAAAAAAAAAAAATAAATTATGTAGTAATAGTATACAATAATAACGCTGAAGATCGAGAAGTGCACTACATCACGAGACA
>CAJVWH010000027.1 GCA_913009575.1 uncultured bacterium | reverse complement strand
TCAGTTTCTCTCCTCGTAATTTCCGGTTGATGTGAGCAACTTCAATATCGGGTCCGCAATTTTTTCTACACAAACAACAGTGACGATCGCACCAAAGAAGGCATTTTATTTTATCTTCCTCCTTGAAACTGGCTTTTATTGTTTTTTCTTTTGCCATATGGCTAAATTATTTTCACCTTAAAATTATTTACTCTTGTTTCCTTCTTCAATAAATCTAATTATTTCTTTTGTGCATCGCGCAGTTGTACCGGATCAAAACGATTTTTAATAGTTAATTTTGATTTTAGATATCCCCAGCGCGAATCCCTTTTCTTAAGAGCGCGTTAAAAGTTGACGATTGTTCAATTTCTTCTTTGAATTTTTCAGGATCACTGGTAAATCGTTTTTTCACATAAATATTAATCCTGTCTTTTAATTCTTCCGATAATGGTCGGTCATCTCCTTGTGCATGAGTTGTATCTTCTGGATTACCAAAAATAGGATGATGTTTTCTAACTTGTTCTGCCGCCTGCTCAACTGATAAGCCGTCGCTTTGACGACATTTGACGTGTAAAGCTAAACGATGAAATTCGTCAACTTTTAACATCATAATTCTCTCAACATTATCTAAATTCCACCACCACCTAATATCTTCATCGCGCACTCCTTCTCGTCTTTTCTTCTCCAAGATCTTATGTGTGTTTTCATCCCTCTTTTCTTTTTCAAGAATTTTATCTCCAGAATTTGGCGGGAAAGTAATTTTCCTGGCTTCTTTTTTTGCTTCGTCAAGTAAATCTTCTGCCATTTTAGATGGTTCAGGAATGCCAGCCCTTTGAAATTCTTGAGTATATAAATCAAGAAGTTCTTTTTCTTTCTCATTGTATTTTGAAAAAAGTCCCATAATGTTATCAAATTAAATTTTTATAACCCAGACCAATATTCCTGCGATAAGCCAAACAAAAAATAGAACACTTGCTAGGGTTTCGTAGTTCATAAAATACGCAATAATCATGGGAATGAATGTAAACCACGACAAAAATTTTACAAATGCTCCAAGCGGTGTTAAGTGTTGATGCCCCATAATTTTTTAGTTTATCACATCATCAATGGAAACATCTAACGCTTTTGCGATCTTTCGCAAGATTTCAAGTGTCGGATTTTATTTCCACCCGGTTCTATTTTAATAATTGTATTATTGGCAATATCGGCTAATCCCTCCAATTTTTCTTAAGATAACCCTTTTTGCTATTATTTTGATGCTACACCAAGAATTAAGAAAAGTAAATAATCTCCGCCAAAAAAATCGGGCGAAGCCCGAGCCGCAAGCGAGGGCGAGGCGGAACAATCCTCAAATTCAATATGGTGGACTCGATGAGATTTGAACCCATGGCCTCCGCAATGTCCCGATAATTGTTATGGGCTAGTTATGGACCTGAGGAGAATTGAACTCCTATCTCGGCAATGCGAATGCCGTATTCTACCGTTATACTACAGGCCCGTTATTCTTTTTTCACTCTCTCCGCGTATTCTTTCGTCTCTGTATTTACTCTCACAATGTCCCCTTCATTTATGAATAGGGGGGTGGTTATTGTCGTGCCGGTTTCCAGCTTAACTTGCTTGGTTCCGCCTTGGGCGGTGTCGCCCTTAATTGCCGGCGGAGCTTCCACCACTTTCAAGTCAATCTTTATCGGCAGTTTAATGCCGATTATGTTCTGGTCCGAGACTGGTCCGCCCGTGGCGGAAAACTCAATCGCTTCAACAACCGTATCGGGTTTTAATAAGTCCGCGTAATGTCCGACTAAATCTTCTTCCAGTTTAAACCTCTTGCTCGAGTTGTCTTTTTCGGAAAACCAAAATTCTCCGCGATGGGAATATAAATATTTTATCTCTTTCGTTTCAATTTCCGCCTCCCAAATTTTATCGCTTTGCTGGAATGTTTTTTCAACGGTTTTGCCGGTAACGAGGTTTTTGATTTTGGTTTGCGCGACAGGTTTCCTTTGTTGCATTCTCAGAAAATTAAATTCCATCACCACATAAGGCTGGCCGTCCAGCGTAATGTATTTTCCCGGTTTTAATTCATTGTAATTCAGCATCGCACACTTATTTTACAGCGTTACCTTTACTTAGGCAAGAGGTGTTATAATATATGAGAAAGGCGATAGAATAATTATAAGGAGATAGGACAATAAATTATGGACCAACCGCTTCAAAAACCGGCAATTGAAGACGAAGAGATTTTGACGCTCTCTTTGGAGAAACCTTCTGCTTTTGAGGTGCTCGTTGACCGCTATCAGCGCCCGTTTTTGAGAACTGCCCTTAAAATAGTCAATCATAGGCAGGAGGCCGAAGATATTGTTCAGGAGTCGTTCACCAAAATTTACTTGAATGCCCGAAAATTCAAAAAGGTTGACGGCGCGAGTTTTAAGAGTTGGGCCTATAAAATAGTAATTAACACTTCCATTTCACATTATAAGAAGTTAAAGAGGACAATGGAATCGGTTGAGTATTTTGAGGAAAATCTTTACGAGTCAACACGTGGTGCGAATATAAGAGATATTGAAATTGAGATGGATATTAAAATTTTGGTGGGAAAAATTTTACCGCAAATGCCCGAGCATTTGCACGGCGTTTTGAGGAAGTATTATCTTGAAGATAAAGCGCAAAAAGACATCGCCGAGGAGGAAACGGTGTCCTTGGCTACGATTAAAATGCGCCTGTTTAGGGCAAAAAAGGCCTTTAGAAAAATTTTAGACAGAAACCAAGATTTGTGTCTGACGGTATAAAAATGCGCGATGAAATATTAAAAAAGAAAATAATGAGGCGGGTTTACTCCGTGTGGCTTTTTAGAAGGGCGACCAACCCTTTTGCCTTGGAAATGCTGGCCTTTGCCGCCGCGTTCTTTTGGTTGGCCTTTTACGTTTCTTTTGAAAATGTCGCTGAAAATGTTTTTCCGATGATGGTTTCCCCGGTGTCTTTTGTTGAATTTTTCATCTTGGCTTTCAGTGCCACCGAACTTGTTTCCAAGATTCTTCTTGTGGTGGCGGCACTTTCGGCAGTCTTAATGATAAAGGACTTGACGCCGAATTTTTTGAGGATTTTTTCCGGGCTGTTTGACAGGTTGAAGCAGTCTTTGCAGTTTGCTTTTGATTACTTTTGATTATTTAAAGGTCAGATTTTAACATTCAATAATCGCTTAAAGCGATTATTGTTTTTTTGGAGGCGATAAAGTTTTATTTTGCCTCCTCTTTGATTTTTTTCACGAGCTCGCTTGTTATTTTCGGGTTTTCTTTCAGAAAATTTCTGGCGTTGTCGTATCCGCGGCCGAAAGAAGTCTTGCCGTAAGAATAACTTGCTCCGGATTTTTTGATAATCCCGTATTTTTCCCCGAGGTTTAGGATATCGCCCTCGTAAGAAATCCCTTCGTTATATAAGATGTCAAATTCTGCCGTCTTGAAGGGGGCGGCCACTTTGTTTTTAACCACCTTGGACCGTACTCTGTTGCCGATAACATCATCTCCTTTCTTAATTTGCGCCGCGCGGCGAACATCCACGCGCACTGAAGAATAAAATTTCAGCGCCTTTCCTCCCGGAGTGGTTTCGGGATTGCCGAAAAACACGCCTATTTGCATCCTTATTTGGTTGATGAAAATTACTATTGTCTTGCTCTTTGCTGAAATGGCCGTCAATTTGCGAAGTGCCTGCGACATCAAACGCGCTTGCTTGCCCACATGGTGGGCGCCCATCTCGCCCTCTATTTCATCCTTGGGGGTGAGGGCGGCGACAGAGTCAATAACAATAACGTCAACTCCTCCCGAGCGTACCAAACTCTCCGTAATTTCAAGCCCTTGCTCGCCGGTGTCGGGCTGGGAAATCAAAAGGTCGTTTATTTTCACTCCTATTTTCTTCGCGTATTCGGGGTCCAGAGCGTGCTCCGCGTCAACAAAGGCGCACACCCCGCCCTTCTTTTGGGCCTGGGCAACGATATGCAGGGAAAGGGTCGTTTTGCCTGACGATTCCGGGCCGAAAATTTCAATAATTCTTCCCCGCGGCATTCCTCCGACGCCAAGCGCGATATCCAGCCCCAAGGAGCCGGTCGGGATGGCATCCACATCAACCTTTTTCGCCTCGCCAAGCTTCATTATTGATCCCTCGCCATATTTGGCTTTAATCTCGTGTATGGCGTTTTCCACGCCGATGTCCATTTTTCTCGGTTCTTTTTTTTCTTTTGTTTTCATAGAGTGTTTAAATTTTTAAATAATTTTCAACAACTTGATTTTAAAATTGAAAAATTAAATCATTGTTTAAAAATTGAAAATTAGAAATTATTACTTATTTCAAAACCACTTCTCTTATTTTTTTAACCTCTCTTCCAAACTTATCGGCGGCCCGCACCTCTATTATGTTATATCCTCTCGCCAAGAGCAAGTTTTCTTTGAAGTTTCCGTTTCCGTCAACGAATATGCGCTTGCCGTCCAAAAAAATAAAGGCGATATCGCTTGCCTTTCCGATAACGGCAACGTATGAATTTTGGAATACTTGTCCATTTTTCGGCGATTCAATAATGATTTTCGGACCCGCCAAAAACACATGGGCTTTATATAACCCATAGGCTCCAAAAGAGAGAACAAGGATTACAATAGTTCCGATTTTAAAAAATAATTGGATTCGCGCGTTCATAATTCACTAAAAACCGCCCTCGTTTTCTTGTAGTTCTTCATCCTCCTGCCGGTTTTCTTTTATGAAAACTTCCCGTGGTTTTGCGCCATGGGCCGGGCCGACCACTCCGCGCTCTTCAAGCATATCCAAGAGTCGCGCGGCGCGCGCATATCCGACCTTTAATTTCCTTTGCAAGTATGAAGAAGACGCCTTGCCGGCCTTTATCACGGTCTCTCTCGCGTCCTCATAAAGTTCATCGTCATCATTATCCTCATCAAAATCCAAATTTAGCGATGAATGTTCTTTTGTTTCGTTTAAGGTATCCCCGATCTCTTCATCAAGGTCTTCCATAACATCGCGAAGAATCATTTTAGCCTGCATCAGCTCCTGCAAATTCGTGATTAACGGAAACATTACCTTAACTTCACCGAGCACTGACGCCCTCAAAATTGCGTGCAATTGCGTTTTGAACATAGTAAGGTTTTGCAGGCAGAATCTAATGGAACGAAGCCCCAAAAACGGGTTCGGCTCAGGTGCAAAACGCTTGCTTTGAGTATATTTATCCGCCCCAAGGTCCATAGTCCTTATTATCACCGGCCGATGCTTAAAAACACTGATAGTCTCAGCATAAGCTCGATAATGGTCCTGCTCCGTGGGTTCGCTGTCCCTGTTAAGATACAAAAACTCTGTACGGTACAGCCCTATACCTTCCCCGCCTTTTTGCAGAACCAGTTCCGCCTCATCCGGAAATTCAATATTACCTAACAATGTGATTTTCACACCATCCCGGGTTACAGCCGGTTTTTCTCTTATCGCATCAAGTTTATGCTCAAGCTCTGCAAATTCGAGCGAATATTCTTCGTACTGCCGGATAGTCTCATCATCAGGATTTACAATAACAATGCCGCGATTGCCGTCAATAATGACGGTATCCCCGCCGCTAACGGTTTCGGTAAGTCCTTCCAACGCCACCACCGCAGGGATTCCCAGTGACCTGGCTACAATGGCTGTATGACTGGTTCGTCCGCCCGCATTGGTGGCAAGACCTTTCACAAATTTTCTGTTGAACCCGGCTGTTTGAGTAGGACTCAATTCGTGGGCAACAATCACAACCTCTTCGGTCAGGTGTTCAACATCCTCACGCTTTCCACCAAGAAGCTGCCTGAGCAAGCGTCTTTCAATGTCGTAAATGTCCGCTGCTCGTTCGCTGATATACGCATCTTTTTCCTTGGTAAAATGCGATGCAATCCCCCGCATTATCTCAGAGACAGCGTACTCTGCTGTTACCAATTCTGACTGTATCAAATCAGTTATTTTCTTTCGCAGGCTCCTGTCGTGCAGGAAACGTAAATGAACAGCGAAAATATCTTTTATTTTACGCTGTTCGATTGCACTCTGCCCCGCCTCCAGTTGGGTTAATTCACTGGTTGCGTCCTTAAAAGCGTTTCTAACCCTCTGGATTTCTATTATTCGTTGTGAAGGCTCTATTAAACGCCGTGGGATTCGATAATCTTCGGAGTCAATAATCAGCGACCTGGCAATAGAAATGCCCGGCGAAACAGCCACTCCCTTTTTTATTTCCATCGCACACTTCTACCGAATTCTAACATTTTTTTTGCTCGTCCGGTGCCGGCTCATCGAACATCTTCTCTTCCACAAGCTCTTGCAGAGCATTGATGGCTTGTTCGGCATCTGCACCTTCAGCTTTAATTTTCAGTTTGCTGCCTACGGTTGCAGCAAGCATACTCATCTGCATAATACTCTTGCCGTCCACGCTGGTTTCGCTATTGCTGACGGCAATATCGCAATCAAACTGATTGGCGAGGTCAACAAACTGCATCGCGGGGCGCATGTGAAGTCCGTCTGCGTTTTTTATCTCAACTGCTGTTTCGCAAACCACTTTCGGACTCCCATTTTGTGACTTATGCAAAATAAGGTCTCTCTCCAATGTGTATTCTCCTGCCTGCATTTTTCAGGCCTCACACACATTATATACATAAACTTATATTATTATAAAAACGGATTTTCATCAGCTTCTCTGAGAAGGTCTTCAATCTGCTCGGCATTTGGGGACTGTCTGAGAAACTTACGGAACTTAGATCGGAAGAGCGTCGTGTAGGGAAAGAGTGTAGATCTCGGTGGTCGCCGGATCATTAAAAAAAAAAAAAGG
>CAJVWH010000026.1 GCA_913009575.1 uncultured bacterium | reverse complement strand
ACGAATATCTTTCTTACATTCAAGAATACAAAAATACTGACAGTCAATGTTTTCATATTACGAGAAACCCGGCTTGTTCTTTTCTCTAAAATGTTTGAGAAAAAAGGTCGTTTATGTTAAAATATAAACAATGACGGTAAAAACTAAAAGTGGGGATAACGGCTATACGGCCAAAGATATTTATATTCTTGAGGGGCTGGAGCCGGTCAGAAAACGCCCCGGAATGTATATCGGTTCTACCGGCGCCGAGGGCCTCCACCATTTAATATGGGAGGTTTTTGATAATGGCCGCGATGAAGCCATGGGCGGTTTTGCCGATGAAGTGGAAGTAGCGCTTTTGCCCGGCAATCGCGTGCGAGTGGCGGACAATGGCCGGGGCATTCCGGTGGAAATTCACAAACAGACAAAAGTTTCGGCGTTGGAAACCGTTATGACAACTCTTCACGCCGGAGGGAAATTCGGAGGCGAATCTTATAAAATCGCCGGCGGTTTGCATGGTGTAGGCGTTTCAGTGGTGAACGCTCTTTCAAATTGGTTGAGAGCTGAAGTGCATCGCGATGGCGGGAAATATATGCAGGAATACAAGCGCGGTAAGACAGTTTCGAAAGTGAAAAAAGTCGCTCCGAGCAAAATGTACGGCACCGTTATTACTTTTGAACCGGACCCTGAAATTTTTAAGGAAATAATATTTGATTGGAATAAAATTTTAAGCCATTTGCGCCAACAGGCTTATTTAGTGAAAAAACTAAAGGTGAGGGTCATTGATGCGCGGGAATATGGGGAGACAATAGATGATTCAAAGGTTCTTTTTCTTAATGATCTCAAACTGCCCGTCAATTCTCACACTTTTTATTTTGAGGGCGGGCTTTCTTCGTTGATAAAATTTTTAAACAAAAATGAAAAACCCGTTCAATCGAAAATTTTTTATATTGAAAAGGAGTTGGAAGATGGTGTTACCGTGGAAGTAGCCCTTCAATACGTCGAAGACATTTCAATCAAAGAAATGAGCTTTGCGAATAATATACATACGGTTGAAGGAGGAATGCATCTTACCGGATTTAGAACGGCTCTTACCCGCACTATCAATGATTATGCTCGAAAAAATAATTTAATTAAAGATGATAGTTTTACGGGTGATGATGTAAGAGAAGGTTTGACGGTTGTAGTTTCGATTAAATTGAGGGAAGCGCAGTTTGAAGGGCAGACAAAAGCGAAACTTGGGAATCCGGAAGCGAGGAGTATGGTGGAATCGGTTTTTGGCGAGGCGTTTTCCGGCTTTTTGGAAGAGAATCCAAATGACGCCCGCGCCATTATCGGGAAAGTGGCGCTTGCCTTAAAGGCGCGCAAGGCGGCGCGGGCGGCTAAGGAAAGCGTGTTAAGAAAAGGTGTTTTAGAAGGACTTACTTTACCGGGCAAGCTTGCTGACTGCCAATCGCGTTCCGCGGAGGAGTCCGAACTCTTTATTGTGGAGGGTGATTCTGCGGGCGGTTCCAGCAAGCAGGGGAGAGATAGAAGAATTCAGGCGATTTTACCGCTGCGCGGAAAAATTCTTAATGTTGAGAGGACGAGAATTGACAAAATGCTGGCTTCAAAAGAAATTAAAGCTCTTGTTATCGCTTTGGGTGCGGCCATTGCCGATGAGTTTAATATTGAAAAGCTTCGTTATCATAAAATTATCATTGCCACCGATGCCGATGTTGATGGGGCGCACATCCGCACATTACTGCTTACTCTTTTTTACCGTTATTACAAACCGGTTATTGAAAGCGGTTATCTTTACATAGCTCTCCCGCCTCTGTTTAGAATTCAAAAAGGAAAATCAGTTTTTTACGCTTATAGCGAAAACGAAAAAGATAAGTTGGTTGGAACGGGCGATGGTTATAATATCCAGCGCTATAAGGGTTTGGGAGAAATGAATCCCGATCAGTTGTGGGAGACGACGATGGATCCCGAGAATCGGCTTTTGAAACGCGTGGAAATTGAAGACGCTGAAGAGGCGGATAAAATTTTTGAGACTCTAATGGGCAAAGAGGTTGAGCCCCGCCGAATTTTTATCCAAACTCATGCCAAGACCGTCCAGAATTTGGACGTCTAATGGTTTTTTTGAAAATATTCTATCCTGTCAATTTTGCCCGATCGGTCATTTTTGGTAGGATAGAATTTTAGATTATTTTTTGCCAAAAATTTCTTTTTTGATATTTTCCAGAAATTTTTCTATTTTTATCGCGCCTTCATCACCTTTACGCGAGCGGACGGCGACTGAACCGCTCTTTTCCTCTTTTTCACCGACAATCAAAACATAGGGAATTTTTTGAAGTTCCGCGGCGCGGATTCTTTTTCCGAGTGTTTCGTCGCTTTCGTCAATCTTGGCGCGAATTCCGGCGTTTTTTAATTCCCGCAAAACCTTCTCTCCGTAATCGTTGAATTTTTCTCCAACCGGAATTATCATTGTCTGAACAGGAGAGAGCCAAACCGGCAAAGCTCCGGCGTAGTGTTCAATTAAAACACCAATAAACCTTTCCAAGGAACCAAGTATGGCGCGATGCACCATTACGGGTGTTTTTTTCTCGCCTTTATCATCAACATAAAAAGCGCCAAATCTTTCCGGCATTGAAAAATCAACCTGTATCGTACCTAACTGCCAATTTCTCCCAATGGCGTCCTTAACATTGAATTCTATTTTAGGGCCGTAAAAAGCGCCCTCTCCTTCTTTGATTTTGTATTCCAACCTTTTTGAGTTGAGCGCGTTTTCCAGCGCCTCAGTCGCTTTTTCCCACACTTTTTCATCACCGATATATTTTTCCGGACGCGTGGCTATGAAAATTTCGTAATCATTGAAGCCAAAAACTTTATAAGTGTCAATGGCGTATTCAACCATTGATACAATTTCTTCCTGGAGCTGTTCCGGCGCGCAGTATGAGTGGGCGTCGTCTTGGATAAAGGCGCGGACTCTGAAAAGCCCATGCAGAACGCCGGAAAGCTCGTGCCTGTGCACCAGCCCGAATTCGGCGTATCTTACGGGCAGGTCCCTGTATGAGCGGAGTTTGCTTTTGTAGATGAGCATTCCGCCGGGGCAGTTCATCGGCTTTACGGCGAATTCTTTTTTGTCAATTTCCGTGAAGTACATATTTTCCTTGAATTTTTCCCAGTGTCCGGATGTCTCCCAAAGCTTTTTATTTAATATGATTGGCGTTTTTACTTCTCTGTATTCTCTTTTTTCGTTTTCTTCCCTTATAAAATTTTCCAGTTCATTATAAATAATTACGCCATTAGGATGCCAGAAAGGAAAGCCGGGACCCTCTTCGTGGAATGAGAATAAATCCAATTCCTTGCCCAATTTTCTGTGGTCCCGCTTTTCCGCCTCCTCCAGCATTTTGAGGTGTTCGTCTAATTCTTTTTTGCTTCCAAAGGCGACGCCGTATATCCGCGTGAGCATTTTGTTTTTCTCGTCACCTCTCCAGTAGGCGCCGGCGATTTTAGCGAGCTTGAACGCGTCCGGGCTAATCTCCTTCGTTGATTCAACATGGGGACCGGCGCACAGGTCAACGAAATTCCCCGACCTGTAAATTGATATTTTTTCTCCCGCTTCCTCAATTTCATCAATCAGTTCCAATTTATAGGGTTGGCCGTTAAAAATTTCCCGAGCTTCATCGGCTGATATTTCTTGTCTTTCAAATTTAATATCTTGCTTAATCAGTTCGCGGACAAAGTTTTCCAGTTTGGACAGACAATCATCGGAAGGCGAATGCCCGGTTCCCGAAAAATCAAAATCGTAATAAAATCCGTTTTCTATAACGGGTCCGATGCCGAATTTTACCTCTGGATGTTTTTCTTTTACCGCCATTGCCAACAAATGCGCCAGCGAATGCCGAATTTTTTCCACTTCTTCCATAAGAACAATATACCAATTTTACGTGAAAAAGAAAACAGGGTGAGTTTAGTTAATTAAATAAACATAAAAAACGCCCGAAGAAAAAAGTTTCTTCGGGCGCTAGGGGATAGAATGTTAATTTAGTCTGCCACCGGTTTTGGCGTCAAACATTGCGATTGACAATTTTGATTATTAGTATATCTTAAAAACTGGAAAGACCTTTGGTCTTTAAAAAATCAGCCCAAAAGGAGGTGATATAGATGAGTAAATATATAGAGTCAGATGCGGCTAAAGATACTGATTCTTCACAAAAAGAAGTTTCAAAATCATGGCATGATGCCAGAGATGATGTTTCAGAACGCGAACGCAACGCAAGTAAAACGAGCGATAAGACAAGCGACTCTTCGTTAGGGTCGGTGTTGAGTAAATTCTTTTGGGGTAAATAACCACTCTACACAGGGTCAACTGGATTAATTTCAGTTGACCTTTATTTTTTTATTTTAGTTACTTTATCGCCGGCCTGTTCAATTCTTTGTGATATATACCAAGTATAATACGCGGAAAATTTATAATCTTTATCTTGTCTCCCGGATTTTAAAAATCGTTTGGCCGCAACAGAAACATCCTCCAGTATTTCTTTATACAATTGATTATATGTTTCTTTAGACATAATAAAATGATTGAGAGCGCTTTTAATCAAAGGTATTAAATGTTCTTTAAGTTCCTTAAATTCAGGATCGCCTTTTTGCAGTAGCGCTATCTCGTATTCCTTACTTTGCGGTTGAAATTGTTTCTTTTTTTGTTCCATATTTATATTATAAAATACCGCTATCGTTATGTCCACTGGACTGGATTTTATCCATACCTTTCTTGCAAAAAATGTTTTCAGGATTTTGAATACAGGGTGCTGCAATCCAAATAAAAAACGCCCGAAGAAAAAAGTTTCTTCGGGCGCTGAGGGATAGAATGTTAATTTAGTTTGGCGGAAAAAAGAATTATTCTTGCTTGTTAAACTTTGCTTTTTCGCGATTGACAAATTTTGCGAAAATTGCTACACCGGGAGTGAATAGAACCTTTGGTTCTTTGAAAACTAAACAAAAGGAGGTGAGAGAAATGAATGAACATCTTGAGGAACTCAAAGAATTTACTCCTAAAAAACAAGAGATTGATTGGTCATCTGTTACGATCAATAATCATGATGGCCAACGCGAAGAAAATCCAAAAATCCTAGCTCAATGCTGCAATCCTGGTCCTTGTTCGCCAAAGTGGTAAACATGAATCAAAGACCTCTTTCTGATTTTTTATAGAAAGAGGTCTATTTTTTCAAATTTCTCACAAATTTAGGAGGTAATAATGAAAATAACAATCGGAGATCATCTTTATCTAGTTAAGGGCGCTGTTCATTGGGCGTTATATGACCTAAAGCAAGAAAAATTAACAGTAATGGACAAAAAGAGCGCCTATTTTCTAACCAAACTTTCAGAAATCCTGATATCTGCAACTGAAAAGAGAAACTTTATTCAGAACAATGCACGGCCAATTTGGATTGAAACTCTTAATCTAGGTATTTGCGAAAGGCTTTTTGAGCCTGATACTTCAATTGACTCAAACAATCTTGTCTTAGATCTTCTTTGGTTAGAGATTACTGAAATATGCAACGAAAGATGCAGTCATTGTTATGGAGATGGCGGCCCGATGAGAAAAAATTCTATGCCAGTTAATCTTGTTAAAAAAATCATCAAGCAAGGAAATGAAGCAGGATTTACTAAATTACAGTTTACTGGTGGCGAACCATTGATGCACAAAAATCTATGGGAAATAGTTGAGTATGCCTGCGGACTCCATTATCAAGAAATTGAAATTTACACAAACTTGACGCTGGCTAGAGAAAAAGACATTCAACGATTTAAAAAAATGGATTTAAAGATTGCGACAAGTTTATTAGGCCATAATTCTAAACTCCATGATTTTTGCACAAAGACTCCTAAAAGCTTTAGACGCTGGTATCATAATATTAAACGCATCCAGTCCTTTGGCATTCCTTACCGCATAGGTGTTATACGCACAAAACAAAATGAACATGCAATGGCTGACATTGAAAAATTTCTTAGAAACGAGAATCTTATTTCTCAGAAGGAAGCGTTTAATCCAGATGATATTCGTCCGGTAGGAAGAGGAGTTGATAAAAATCTATTACCGAGCAAATCTTTAGATTATGGACTATGCTTAACCATTAAGCCCAGATTTTTCCATCAGGCTGCACAATATAACCCATGCTGGAGAGGAGAAATTGCAGTTGCTGCAAATGGTGATGTTTATCCTTGCGTGTTTAGCCGGAATATCATTACTGGCAACCTAAAAAATGAACTACTTTCTGTAATCTTGAAACGTCTTAAGAAGACGTATTGGTCCATCACGCTTGACCAGATTGCTAAATGCTGCGATTGTGAATTCCGTTATGCTTGCATGGATTGCCGCTCTTTGAGCATAAGCAATGGCAAGGGTTTATTGGGAGAACAAATACGATGCGATTATGATCCTTATCATTAAAAGGCTAACTTTAATTAGTTAGCCTTTTTCCTTTTAATCTCTTCTAAAAATTTGAAGATATTTTTATCTTTTTTCTTTAAATAAATTTTCCATCTCGGGAGTATTTTTTTCTCAAGTTTTCGCAGTGATCTATGGCCGACTTCCTTGCCGGATTCTTTGAAATAAATCCCTTTACCGTTTAAGTGTATTCTCAATTCATTGTCAGTCATAAGCTCAATCACGGCATGAGTGATTTCTGAAGGATCATGATTGGTGAATATATGCATCAATTCATGGCATAAATAGACAGTGGCATAATTTTTCCAATCCTCACTATGGCTCCAGACAATTGTACTATCATCTAACGTCATTCCATTATTCAACTTTGGATGAGTGAGATAAATATCAATTGTTTTTTTAGGTAATTTAATTCCGGTTATTGATTCAACAAAAGACAAAATTTTTTTCTCGTTCCTCCGCCACTGTTTCTGAACAAATATAGTATATTTTTTTGTTTCTTGAATTAATCTTTTGTATTCCTTGCTTCTCTTGGTTTTCTCCAAAATTTTTTCAGCTTGTTTTGATAAAACAGAAAATTTTCCTTTACGGCCATACAATACATATTCGGGAGAACCTGCGAGAAAATAAAAAACCTCTGGTGATTTTTCCCATATTTTATTAGTAAATTGCGCCCATCCAGAAAACGGCTCCTGATGTTGAGCCATGTTCAAAGCGTGAAGAAATACATAATCAGGATTAACGTCAAAATTTAATTTCATGAATTTATTTTAGCATAAATAACGAGCTTTTGCCTATTGGGAACTGGTTTATTTTAAGCTTAAATAACTTATCCACATACGCCTTGGCTGGGGTGTTTTCAAGGGCTTGAATACAGAGTATAGTAAAATTTTTCTTTGGGAATTTAAAAATACAAAACGCCCGGGGAGAGAAACTCTCCGCCGGGCGCGATAAGGGGATAGATCGGAAGAGCACACGTCTGAACTCCAG
>CAJVWH010000025.1 GCA_913009575.1 uncultured bacterium | reverse complement strand
GAAAGCGAAATAAACTGAAACAATGAGAAGGGAGGTAAAGTGTGTATGTTAAGTATTTTTTTTTTTTAATGATACGGCGACCACCGAGATCTACACTCTTTCCCTACACGACGCTCTTCCGATCTGGAATCAGAGATACAAATATACTGGTACTCCCACTGGTTTTTTCAATGGGGATGATTTTAAATGCCATGATTTTAATCAGGTCATTTTCTAATTTTGTTAAACACTCGGTATTTGGCAAAATAAAAGCAATGCTCGCACAAGTCCTTTTGGCATCCTTTCTGATGGGTGGCGTGGCTTATTTCTTTTTGCGGGTTTTGGATAATATTTTTGATATCCATACTTTTATAGGTGTATTTTTCCAAGGTTTTGTTGCCGGTATTTTTGGTATTGCTGTTTGGTACATTTCTTTGCGCTCCGCTGATAATCGCGAGCTTAATGAAATTATCAATTCCTTCAAGCAAAAATTCTGGAAAACTCCAATAATCGCCCCGGAACCGGACGAATTATAACCCCAACTTCCAAGGTCTTACCTTGGTAAAAATTTTCACCAAGGTAAGACCTTGGAAGTCTTGGAGACGGGGATTCTATTTTTTTATATTTTTTGCTATAATGAAATTATGATTTATGATATTGTCATAATCGGTGGAGCGGCAGCTGGTTTGACCGCAGGGGTTTACACCGGCCGGAAGAAAATGAATAGCGTAATTTTGACAAAGGAAGTTGGCGGCCAATCGCTTTTGACCGATACAATTGAGAATTTTCCAGGTTTTGATTCAATTTCCGGAAGAGAATTGATTAATAGGATGCGCGGCCAAGTTGAAAAATACAGCGTGGAAATTAAAGAGGGGATTGAAGTGGAATCAATTGAAAAGAAAAACGATGATTTTTTGATAAAAATTAGAAATGGCGAACCAATTGAAACAAAATCAATTATTGTCGCTACCGGCAAGAATCCACGCCGATTAAACGTGCCCGGCGAAAGGGAATTTGAGAATAAGGGTTTGAGTTTTTGCTCCATCTGTGACGCACCGCTTTTCAGCGGAAAAGATGTGGCTATTGTTGGAGGAGGAAATTCCGGGCTTGAGGCCGCCATGGACCTCACAAAATATGCGAATAAAATTTATATACTGGAATATGATTCAAAAATCAAAGGAGACGAGTCCACTCAGGAAAAATTAAAACAAACCGGCAAGGTAAAGTTTATCACCAATGCGGAAGTGCGGGAGATAAAAGGAAGTGATTTTGTTGAAAAAATTGCTTATAGGGACAGGAAATCGGAAGAAATAAAAGAATTATCCGTTGGCGGTGTGTTTATAAATATCGGCTGGACTCCATCAAGCGCTTTTTTAAAGGGATTTGTTGATTTGAACGAACAGGGAAGTATTATCATCAACCCGAAAACAAATGAAAGTTCTATTTCGGGTATTTTCGCGGCGGGCGATGTTTCAGATGTTAAATATCACCAGTGCGTTATTGCCGCCGGAGAAGGCGCCAAGGCTGTCTTATCGGCATACGAATATTTATTGAAAAGTTAGTCTACTCTTTTAATAATTTATCAATTGCTATTTTAACTCCACAAAGTTTTGTTTCTTTTGAGCAGAAATTTTCCTTTTCTTTAAAATTTGGATTATAAAAAAGCCTCGGAGTTGTTTCCATGTAAGGGAAAGCCCCATTTATGCTAATATTTTTGCCGTCTTTTGCAATGATAACGGTGTGAGGAGTTCCTCTGACTCCTGAACGAATACCGTCTTGGTAATTATCTTCCACTTTTTTCGCGTATTTTCCACTCGCAAGACATTTTTCAAAATCAGTCTTGTTAATTTTTAAATATTCCGCAATTTTAGGCAGTTGTTTGGGGTCAAGGCCGTTATTTGAAGGGGTGATTTCGTAGATGCGGTCCAAATATTGCCAAAATTTTTCGTTTCCTCCGAGTTCCGCGGCGCATTCTGTTGCCTCAGCTTCTTTCCTTGATTTGCTATGGAGAGTGTCAAGGGGGAAATGCCTATAAACCCATTTCACTTTCCCTTCTTTCCCATAATTGTCCACTACCTGTTTCATTGTTTTTTGGAATCTTTTGCAAAATGGGCATTCTGTATCAGAAAACTCAATCATAGACAATTGAGCATCGGGATTGCCTAAAACATGATCGTTTTTTGTTATCGGACTGGGAAGTTTCAATTTTTGTTGTTGTTTCTGTTCTGTTTGCCGATTGTTTTTTGGTTCGGAGCTTTTTTTATTGTAAAAAATCGCTCCGCCGACTATAATGCCGGCAATTAATATTGCTATTGGCAGTGCTAAATTATTTTTCATATCAACTTTATTTGTGAATGAAGTTAACAATTTGTAAAATTGAACACATCATCCTCTATACTTGTTTAATTTGTAATTTTTTATTAATATTGAATGCATTCTTCTTATCACCTATTGTCTCATATTAAATTCTCTTCCTTCTTAGAAATGCCGGCACTGAACCCCATTGATCCTCTTCTTTATCCTCTTCATCATTTTTTTCTTTTGCAATCCCGTCTTTTTTATTTAATTCATGTTTTTCTTCTTGATTTGTAGATGAAAAGAGAGATGATTTTCTTGTATTTTTAACTTCAGGAAAGCCCGAGGCGATGACTGTTACTTTAATCTCATCTTTTTTAAGTCTATCATCATGAATGGCTCCGAAAATCACTTTTGCCTCGTTGTCAATTGAATCCGTAATAATATTGGCTGCTTCTTGAATTTCCAGCATGGTCATATTTTCCCCCCCGGAAATGGCAAACAATACACCCTTGGCACCGTCAATAGATAAATCAAGAAGAGGGGAATTAGTGGCCATTTTAGCGGCTTCTTCGGCCCTGTTTTCTCCTTGTGCCAATCCGATTCCCATAAGGGCTGAACCCGCGTTTTGCATTATTGCTTTTACATCCGCGAAGTCAACATTAATTATACCGGGAGTTGTAATGAGGTCTGAAATTCCCTCCACCGCTTGTCTCAATACTTCGTCGCACATCCTGAACGCGTTAACAAAAGTTGTTTCTTTTTCAACTATCCCCAAAATGCGATCATTAGGAATGATAATCATGGCATCAACTGCTTCTTTCAGATTAATCATTCCGCTTTCGGCGATATGCATTCTTTGGGAACCTTCAAATATAAAAGGTTTTGTTATTATTGCTATTGTAAGAATGTTTTGCTCTTTTGCGATTTTAGCGACAATGGGAGCCGCACCGGTGCCTGTGGCGCCGCCAAATCCACAAGTGATAAAAATCATGTCAGCCCCTTTCACTGTTTCTTGAATTGATTCTTTTGTTTCCTCGGCCGCTTGCCTTCCGATTTCTGGGTTCATTCCTCCCCCAAGACCTCGAGTGAGATTCTTGCCGATATGTATTTTTTTAGAGGCCATACTGTGATGCAGTTTTTGAGCATCGGTATCAATGGTAATGAATTCCACACCCTTGAGTTTGGAGCGGACCATATGGTTAACAGAATTAGCGCCGGAATTTCCGATGCCCAATACTTTGATTCTGGCAAAGGCCTCTACATTAGGTTGTATTCTACCTGGCATATTATTTTTTAGGTTATCACTCTTGTTAAGAGACGTCAACCTTGTTGCTGTTGATATTTAAATATGTGGCGTTTAGTACTGTATATAACGTCTTTTGTCGTTTTACACATTTTCAAATTTATGGCAAAAACGAGCGAAACCATTGTTTTAACGCGCCACCGGTTGTGGGAAAAATTTTCTTGTTCCTTCTAATATTGCCGTCCTTTAAGTTTTCGTCAGCACCCATTATACAAAGGCCCAAAGATACCGACCATTCAGGATTTCTAAAGGTTTGTCCTTGGGGACTTTTGGAGATGGAGTGGCTATAGTGATTTTGTTGGCAAAGGGCGATTCCCGCTTTTGCAGGGAGTTGCAGAGAAGCTTTGGCGATATCTTCCAGACTCAGCAAACTTGAACCTCCTCCCGTCAGGATTATTCCGGCTGGTAATAATCCATTCCTGTTAATTTTCTTAAGATGCGATTCAATAAGTTCAAAAATATCATTTAATCTCGCCTCTATAATATCCGATAACTTACGTCTGGGAATTGTTTTATCAGAATCGTAATCAATTTTTAATTTTTCCGCTTCTTCAATGGGAATTTGCAGACCGAGCGCTATATCATTGGTGATATGGGTTGATCCAATAGGAAAGACTTCCAGTGATATCGGCGAACTCTCTTCAAAAACGGCGATTGAGACAGTATCAGAACCTATGTTGGCAAGGACGCAGCCTATTTCTTTTTGGCGTCTGTTTAATGCTGCGAAACTTGCCGCTATTGGAGAGGCGAATATGTCTTCCACCGCTACGCCCGCCGATTCCACTACTTTTATTAAATCCAAGAGGTGTTGATTGAGACACGTGACAAAAAGAATTTCGGCTTCAAGTTTAGACCCTTTCATCCCGAGGGGCCTTCCTATAACGGGTTTGTTGTCTATTTTAAAAATAAGGGGAAGTGTGTGTATGATTCGTTTATTGGAGATGTCGGGGAGATTCGCTTCACTTTGTGAAATAACACGTTTTACGTCATATTCACTTATTTCACCATCTGCCCGTGAAATGATTACCGTACCTTTTGACTTGATTGACCCGAGACCTATGCCCCCCGCCGCGATATATGCCCGTTTTACGGGTATTCCAATTGTTTTTTCTACACTTCTCACCACTGACGCGACACTTTTAATTGCCTCATTGAAGTTTGTTACATATCCGCGCCGAATTCCACTGGAAGGTTTTTGGGCGGCACCTAAAACATTAAGGTTATGGCTGCCCTTTTTTTGTTCCGCCACTGTTATTTTAATGGCGGATGTCCCCACGTCAATTCCGGCTATAATGTTTTTCCCCATAGATTTTTCATTATTTTGTTTTCCTCTTCGCGCATTCTTTTCCCGTGGGCATACCCTTTTAAGTGCAAAATAGAATGTGTGAAGAGATAATCAATATATTGTTCGCTTGGGATTTTCGCTTTCGCCGCCTCTTTTTTCGCAAGCGTGATATTTATGAAAATTTCCCCCATCTCTTTTGAAAGAGAAAAAGAAAGAGTGTTTGTTGTTTTATATTTGTTTCTATAAACACTGTTCAATTTTTTCATTAGATCATCTTTTGCGGACACGATACTCAAATCGTATTCTTTTCCCAAAATCTTATTTTTTATGTCCACCCACTTTTTTCTTTCCATTATTCTATTTTACCAAGCTTTCGAAGATGAGCCATCCTCCTTTGTTTCTTTATTTTTTTAAGAGCCTCCACTTTGCTTTTTAATTTTGATTTTGGGCGATTTTTGAATTGTATGGAGCGGGCGCGCATCAAATTGCTGGATTGCTGCATCCTTCTGGTAAATCTCCTTATAAGGCCGACAGACGTTTCTTTTTCGTTTTTTTTGACTTCAATCATAATAATTTCATTTAATTTTTTTCTTGATAATTTCCACGACCTTTTCTGTCGGGACGGTTTCTTGAGCCCTTGAATTCATATCGCGTATTATGATGGAATCTTCAAGGGTTTCTTTTTGCCCCAAAATTAAAGCATAAGGTATATTCAATTTTGCCGCAATTTTCAATTGTCCTTTTAAACTGTCTTTGCCGATAGATTGAATCAGCGGCAAATGCGCCTTGCGAAATATTTCTATAATTTCCAAGCATTTGTATTTTGCCGCTTTGCCGATTTGGATAAAAAATATTTTTGGAGTCTTACTTCTTTTTATTGTAATTTTTTTCTCAATCATCAGTTGGACCACTCTGTCTATTCCAATTCCTCCGCCCACGGCGGGAAAATCTTTATTGGACAGTGTTTTTGCGAGAGAATCATAGCGGCCGCCGCCCGCAAGGGCGACGGGGAGAGACTTGGAAGTTAAATCCCCGTTGTCTTTATTGGTGTCTTCAAATATTTCAAAAACCGTCCGGGAATAATAATCAAGGCCGCGCACAAGATACACGTCAAGAAAATAGGGAATTTTACTTGAATCCAAAAACTCCAAAACTTCTTTGAAATGTTGTTTGCATGAAGAACAAAGATAATTGAGTATCTGAGGCGCTCCCTTTTTTATGTCGGCGCATTTTTCCTCTTTGCAATCCAACAGCCGATATGGATTTGTTTTATAGCGTCTTTTACAATCTTTGCATAAATCTTCAAAATTTTTACGGTAATAGGCGAGAAGTTCTTTCCGATAAATATTTTTGCATTCCTTGTCCCCAATGGAATTTATGCGAACAATAACCGGTCCAATACCTGTTTCTTCAAGAATTAATACCAGTATTTTAATTATCGTAGCGTCAATAATGGCTTTTTCATCATTTATAATTTCCAATCCGAATTGCTGGAATTCCCTGAATCTGCCCTTTTGGGGGTTTTCATGTCTGAAAAATGATCCCTTGTACCATAGCATTACCGGTTGGGGCAAAGTGTGCATACCGTGTTCAAGATAGGCGCGCATTATTCCAACAGTGCCTTCCGGACGCAGAGCGAGGCGATCCTCGCTCTTGGTTTTTAAAGTATACATTTCTTTTTCAATAATATCGGATGTTTCCCCCAAACTGGCGGTGAAAAGCCCTATTCTTTCAAGGGTGGGCGTTTGAATGGGAAAAAAGCCGTAATATTCAGCAATTTCTTCGGCTTTTTCGTAAATACTTTTATAAAATGGATACACTCCAGGCATTATATCGCGCATTCCTTTTGGTGTTTGAAGAAGAATTTTTTGTTTTTTTATTTTTGGACTCATCTTTTATCTTTGTTTCTTAATTTTATCAATATCCCGGTAAAATCTCTATCTTGTTGAATGGCCAAAGCCGAACAAGCACTCTCCCGACAATTAATTTTTCTGGAACAGGCCCCCACTTTCTGGAATCCCAACTGTTTGTCCTGTTGTCTCCCATTACAAAGTACTGACCTTTTTTGAGTTTGATTTCTTTGTTTTCAATTTTTACCGTTTCTCCGGGTACGCCTTCAACGCGCTTAATGAAAAATTCCGATGGATTGAGGGGGTAGTGGAAAATTATCACCTCGTTTTTTTTCGGCCGCCTGAAATGATAGGAAAATTCGTCAACAATAAGATAATCGCCGTTGTCGTAAGTTGGTTCCATTGATGCGCCATTAACTATAAAAGGCTGGGCGACCCAAAGCCGGACCGGCACCACTATCAGAACGGCGATAATAACGAATTTGATAAATTCCCAAAATTCCTTTTTTTTCTCTTCCTTCATTGCGTTAATAATAAACTATTTTTCCCCTTGACGCAACTATTTTTAGATGAAGATTGGTCTAAAAGTTTAAATGGTGTAGAATGTTTTATATGTATTATATTGTGGGGCTTGGGAATCCAGATCGGAAGAGCACACGTCTGAACTCCAGTCACACTGATATATCTCGTATGCCGTCTTCTGCTTGAAAAAAAAAAATTATACATTTTTCTTTCTTTTTTTTTCTTCTCTC
>CAJVWH010000024.1 GCA_913009575.1 uncultured bacterium | reverse complement strand
CAGTGTGACTGGAGTTCAGACGTGTGCTCTTCCGATCTAAGGAGGCGGAGGAAATGGAAAAGCCCCCCCGGTGGACATCGGAGGAGGAGGAACCGGAGGTGGAGGAGGTGGCGCGGATACCGTTCCGCCGAGCGTTCCACAGAACCTCACCGCAACGGCAATTTCCGCGTCCCGGATTGATTTGGTTTGGGACGCGTCAACCGATGATGTCGGGGTGGTTGGACGTCGCACGTCAGACAAAGTAAATTTTATTCACTGTTAATTTGTTTAATAAATTCGTGTTCCGCAGTTTCTACATCCTTTTTAAATATTTTTTCAAATATTTCTATATTTTCTTTCTTGGTGTTTAGTCTGTCTGTTTGTTTATAAAATTCTTTAAATTTTTCAATCCCAAAATTATCAATCAGAAATTTTACAAATAACTTCGCCAAGGTGTAATAAAGAGGAGCTTGTTTATCTGGTGAATCCATCCAAAACTGATGGGTCATTACAGATGTCATATCAGAAACAATATCTTTATCTCTTGCTTTCTTTAACCAAAAATTTTGAGTTTTGCCCTGCCATTTTCTATTGCCAGCCGTATATTCCGCAAGTCCTTCCTGAAAAAACCCTATTGATAAACCCATGGGCAATGACAATAGATGAGTGTCTTCATGTTCCCCGAGAGGTTTTGCACCTTTGGCGTACACAACATGAATTGTAAAATCATGATATATTGACTGTGCCGATCCGTCATCTCCCATAAGTTCTTTTTTAGTTTTTTGGTCCGGGTAAAGATAATAATATATTTTATTTTTAGGCTTTGAAATATTCAAAGTTTTTATAATTTTCTCAAATGATTTCTCTTGCTTTTGCGCGATTTCTTTTATATCTTTTTCCGCTTCAGAATTCGACAAATAGTGAAAAACATAATGGCTAGTCTCCTTTTTGAGCCACTTTTTGTAGTTATTATATTTATTAAAATAATTATCTAATTGTTGTTTTGTTTCTGTTATTTTTCGCATATTTGTATTATACAAAAATAAGGGCCGCTAAACAAATTAGCGACCCGCTTCTTCTACTTATTTAATTACCATAGTTCAACCTCAACAGCCCCTGATTCACGCTTGAAAGAAGAGACTTTTGGCAAAAAGGTTTTTCAAGGCCTGACTTGCCGCTGGAGCAGACAGAATCCCAAATACATCCCCCGCCACAAATTGGAAGATATGGACACTTTTTTTCTTTGCATTTTCTTGTTCTCTTTTCAAACATCTCAAATCGACGATCTTTTGCGTAAGCAACAGGCAATTGTAACACATGTCCAAAATTATATTTCGGTCTGCCAACAGAACAGAAGCATTTTTGCAAGTTGCCGTCAGGTTGTATTACGACGGAATGCTTGATTGTTGCTATACACAAAGGACCTGCTACCATTTCTTCTGGAACGCTAAAACCGTGCGTCTTGGCAATTTGGCAAAAACGAAGATAATTTTTGCTAACGATACTGTTTTCAGAATCTTGTGTCGTCTTGATTTTACATTCTCCGGATGAACACCTTTTGGTAACAGTCAGATTCACGAAAGCAAAAGTTAAGTCCATTCTATCTTGATAGCCAAGTTTGGCAAGAAAATTTATAAGCGCTGGAATAGAATCGGCATTTAAAAGATCGAAATTAATGCGCACATCAACTTTCTCTATAAAGTTGAGATCAAGAATCATTCGCATATTTTCAATAATCTTATTAAATGTTGGGCGATTGTTTTTGCCAAAACGCCTCTGGTTGTGAGCATCCTTATCGCCATCTAGGGTAATTTGAGCTCGTTTCCAGTTGTGCTGGAAAAGGAAACCGGCTATTTTCTTGTCTAATAATTCACCATTTGTGATAATCTCACAAAAAAACTTTTTGCGATGTTTCTTGGCAAGATTACTAAACAAGGGAAGAGCCAATCGGATTATATTTTTGCGAAGTAGTGGCTCTCCGCCAAAAAATACCAGTCTTAAAGCAGATATATTGGTATTCACTTCAAGATAGCGAGAAAGCCATCTAACGGATTGAAACAGAATCTGCTTAGACATTGATGATTTTTTGTTTATGCCATTCTCAAAACAATATGGGCACTGCAATTGACATTTCATCGTTGGCAAAAGATGAAGAGTAAAAAAAGCATCTTTGCCATTCCTTGCACGAGTGATGATTTTTTTATAAACACTGAGTTCATCAATGTTTACGGAAACAAGCATTCCATTTTTCCCCGTTAAGTCATCGACGCAATCAGGATTGGCTAAGTCTTGGGCGCCAAGCCAATCATCAATTTCTTGCAACATTTGATTGCTCATATACACAACAGAACCAGTAAGCGTATTTTTTATAAGTGTGCCGCCATTTTCTTTTTGCTTGAAACAAAACATACTCCATTCGTATTTCATTGAAAATTCTCCTTAAAAGTTCCCCCCGTATAAAAACGGGGGGGTTAGGAAGTAACATGTGTGTTGAAACGGCAAATTAACTACCGATTGTAAACACAACAGCCATCTTTGCCAAACTTAGAAAAACGAGTGTTTGCGGCTCCTTTTTTCAGGACCACGATACCGCTTTTTTTGTTGGGCATACATGTTTTTTGTTCGTTTGCTGTATTTTTCAATTCTCTCACCTCCCTTCCTCTCTTTTTTTATTAATTTTTCAAAGAACCGAAGGTTCTATTTATTTTCAGCATAACAATTTTCGCGGAATTTGTCAATCGCAATGTAGGACGCCAAAACCGGCGCCAAACTAAATTAACATTCTATCCCTTAGCGCCCGAAGAAGCTTTTTTCTTCGGGCGTTTTTTATTTTCATTGATAAATTTTAAAAATTCTAAATTGTGCAAGGCTGAGCCTTGCACATTGCTTGCATAATTGCATTGCGCGCGGAGTTTGTCCAAGGCTTCTTTTTGTTTCTGTCCAAAATAGAACAGCAGACCCGCAATAGGCAAAAGATTGGCGTTTGTGGTAAAATAATGATACGTTTTTAATATGAATAAATGGAACTTACAATTTAAAAAAGGCATTAGATATAAATCGTTAAATTATTTATTGTTAAAAAAAATTCTCGCGAAAATAGAAAAAATGATGTCAAAAAAACCTCTGTCTGTCATTGATATTGGATGCGGAACAGGAAATGATATCGTAAATTTTTTACGGAACGGTCTTGTTGCCACCGGTATCGATTCTTCCTTTGTGGCAATCGCTAAAGCGCGCGAATTGGCAAAAAAAGAAAATGGCAAATATGCTTTTATTCTTATGGAGGCGGAAGAAATTTCAAAAAAGATTAAAAATAAATTTGATATTATTTTTTGTAAATATACTTATGCGTTTATAAAAGATAAAGAAATCTTTTTAAAAAATATTAAAAAACTCATGCATTCCCATTCGGTTTTTGTTCTTATAACACCTGTTTTGCATAAAAATACATCCTACACCAAAGAAGATAAACCCGGCATTGCCGTAGATTTTGATGATACTAAACGTCTTCTCAAAAAAAAATTTAATACCGTTAAAATTTTTCACCATGATTATTTTGGCAACTACGGAGACTCTGTCACTTTTTTATCGGCAAAAAAATAAGACGATTAACCGTAGCAGCTAATCGTCTTTTTATAATCTTCATACATTATTATCTTATTTCCAACATTGTGGATCTGCAAGCGTCCAATTTCCAGTTGAACCATGAGTAACAGCCATGCAACCCCTACAATAATACAAAAGATCACAGTCTTTGCATTTTTCTAATCTTGAATAGTTTCTGTATTCATTTATTCGTGGGCCTAGAAAAATATCGTAGAGATTTTGTTTTAGCGCGTTGCCAACGGGACTTTGAAACCTGCGGCATGCAAACACTGAACCGTCCGCCAAAATTGATAAATGTGAAATCCCTAATCCACAGCCACCAACAATGACTCCATTGGTTGCTCTTGGTTGAAATAATCCCCTTTCTTTAAGAAATAGATACCATAAATGATCTTTCAATACAAAATTGGTACCATTCTTTGCATAATGAGAATATACACTCCAAACAAGGTCCAAAAAAGATTTATACTCTTGCGGTGTGAACATATCATTAATATCTCCGTGCGTTGGGCAATATCTTGCAAAAGCATAGGATTCAACTCCTAATCTCACAACATGTTCTATAACTTTAGGGATTTCATTCATATTAGCTTTTGAAACCGTTGACATAACAACGACTTTTATATTGTTGCGTTTCAGTACTTTACATGCTTGTGTTGTGGCAGAAAAGGACCCCGGTTTACGCATAGAATCGTGAAAATTTTCCATTCCATCGAGAGATAATTGGAACTTATCAACTCCTAAACATTTCAGTTTTTTTGCAATTTTATCCGTAATTCCAAACGGATTTCCTAAGATCATTACCTTTATGCCCATATTCTGTAAATATTCTAAAAGCAACCAAAAATGTGCGTGAAGAATCGGATTACCTCCTGTCAACGATATCCTAGGCCTTGCTCCCATTCGTTTACAACTAATAACCAAATTATCAGCTATTGATTTAAGTTTATTAAAACAAATCAATTTTTCTCCATCAATTTCTTCTTTTCCTTCAGGAGTATTAAACAAATAGCAATGCTTGCATCTTTGCTCACATTGCGTTGTAATATGCCACTGAATGGAAAAAAACGGATGTTTCATAATTTATCACCTCCTAAAAAATTAGGAGGGAAACAGTATTATTTCATTTCCCTCCTGTAAGCAATTAATCCCATTCACTGCATCCTGTACATGTGCAGGGGTCGGGACAACAATCTTGCGACACAATCTGTTTTTCATCATCAGCCAAAATTCCATTGACTGTATGTGGCAAATCAAAAACCATGTCGTCTTTTCGCCAATACTGGTATCGTTGTAATAATTCTGTTTTTTCCATTTTTTCTCACATCCTTTCCTCTCTTTTTTTATTAATTTTTCAAAGAACCGAAGGTTCTATTCATTTTCAGCATAACAATTTTCGCGGAATTTGTCAATCGCAAATGTAGGACGCCAAAACCGGCGCCAAACTAAATTAACATTCTATCCCCTAGCGCCCGAAGAAACTTTTTTCTTCGGGCGTTTTTTATTTTATATATTTATCGCCATTTCCACATTTTAGTGGAAAACCGCCATAAGTCCTTGCACATTACCACTAAAATTTGACAAAAGGCCGTAAAAATGATATTAAAGAGAGAGTAAAGGGATAGAATAGATAGAATTTTAAAAACATAATAATACAGAAAGGAGGCAATGATGAGAAAAATTTTTCTCATAGTCTTTGTTTTGGCGCTTGCTTTTGCTACTGTTCCGGCAAGTCCGGCAAGTGGAGACAATCTAAAACTTGCGCTGGGAATTAAAGAGCCATTGCTCAAAATCAGACCCGACTCCTCAATTACCACAATTATCACTAAACAAAAGCAACAGGAAAAATTGTCCAGTTTTGTGGTCCTGTCCGGTATGTCTGTTGTTGATTTTTTCCAGACGATAAACATACTTTTCGACAAAAAGGGTTATCACGAATTGGACCCGTTATTGGCGAAACATCCAAGCCGCGGAGAATTAATCGCTTTTGGAGTGGGAGGGCTTATTATAGTTTATTTGGTCAGACAATGGTTGCCAGAACCATGGGATGGGGTGTTCCTTGATTCAGTAATTACCAGTGAGGGCTGGAACATTACTGAAAACAACACGGTTCTGGAAGGGGGCAAGAGGAGGATGAGCGGGATTTTACTTATCCTTACATTACGACTCAATTAACAAATCCAACCGACTCACCGGCTCAATACCAAAAAAGGAGGTGTAGAATGGCGAAAGATCTGTGCGTGCTCTGTTGGAGAAAAACAGAGTACGAAAAAGATACGCCCCTGAAAATCCGTAAGGATTACATAGAAGGGGTGGGGCAGCTTTGTCCAAAATGTTTTGAAAAAATATGCGGAAGTCGGCGAAGTGTTGCCGGCATGGCAAGTGAGTAATTACTAAATTAGTATCAATCGGATTAATCTGATTGATACTAATTTTTTATTTTAGTTATTTTATCGCCGGCCTGTTCAATTTTTTATGATATGCACTAATTTAACCAAAGATATCAAATTTTTTGGTTATAAAAAATTTTTATGGTAGCATATTAGTATGCCCAAGAAAAAACATTCCCGATCCGTAAAATTCTTATACGGCGCCGTTGTTACCTTTTTAATTGTCGGGGTTTTCAGCGCCGGAATTTTCGTCCTTTGGGCTTCCACCCTGAAGATTCCCGATTTCAATTCCTTCAATGAGCGTAAAGTGGCGCAGTCAACAAAAATCTACGACCGCACCGGCAAAATTCTCCTTTGGGACATCCACCAAAATATCAGGCGCACAATAGTGCCCTTTGAAAAAATTTCAAGGCACGTCAAAAACGCCACAGTTGCCATTGAAGATTCAAATTTTTACAATCATATGGGTATTGAGCCCATGGCAATTCTCCGGGCCTTTATAACAAATTTCATCGCGGGGGGAATCAGACAGGGCGGCTCCACTATCACCCAGCAAGTCGTAAAAAATACGCTTCTTTCACCGGAACGCACAATCGCAAGAAAAATCAAAGAAGCAATTTTGTCTTTGCGCCTTGAAAAAAAATTTTCAAAAAATGAAATTCTCTCTCTTTATTTGAATGAAGCCCCTTACGGCGGAAATATTTACGGAATAGAAGAGGCGGCGCAAAGCTTTTTTGGAAAACACGCCAGTGAACTCACTTTGGCGGAATCTGCCTATCTCGCCGCCCTGCCTCAAGCGCCAACTTACTATTCCCCCTATGGCAACCATCGCAAGGAACTCAAGGAACGCAAAAATTTAGTCCTAAAAAGAATGCTGGATTTGAAATTCATTACCGAAAAAGAAAAAGAAGCTGCGGGGAAAGAGGAGGTAAGGTTTTTGAGCCGAGGGAATCAGTCCATTAAGGCTCCTCATTTTTCAATTTTTATCCGTTCTTATCTTGAAAAAAAATACGGTAAAGACGCGTTGGAGGAAGATGGATTAAAAGTAATCACCACCATAGATTACGGTCTTCAGCAAAAAGCCGAGGAATTGGTCAAAAAATACTCCGAAGAAGACACGAAAAAATTTGACGCATACAACGCCGGGCTGGTTGGCATTGATCCCAAGACCGGCCAGATTTTGGTAATGGTCGGTTCAAAAGACTGGTCCGGAGAACCCCTGCCCAAAGGATGCCTGCCGGGAGTAAATTGCAAATTTGAACCAAAACCAAACGCGACATCTTACGGCATTGGCAGGCAGCCGGGATCTTCAATCAAGCCATTTGTTTATGCCACCGCCTTTGAAAAAGGGTACACTCCGGAAACAGTCGTCTTCAATTTGAAAACCGAATTTAATTCTTCCTGCGGTCCGGATTACAAGCCAATACCCGGAACGAACACTACGGAAAAGGAATGTTATCATCCCGTAAATTACAATCATATTTTTAGCGGGCCGATGACCTTCAGAAACGCGCTGGCTCAATCGGTTAACGTCCCTTCTGTAAAAGTTCTTTATCTTGCCGGGCTGAAAAATTCCCTAAAAACAATACGCGACATGGGAATCACCAGTTTAAATGATCCAAATAGATACGGACTTACTCTTGTGCTTGGAGGTGGAGAAGTTTCTTTACTGGAAATGGTCGGCGCCTACGGAGTTTTTGCCAATGAGGGGAAAAGAGAGCCGGTTACTGGAATTTTGAAAATTGAGGACGCTGAGGGTAAAGTGCTGGAAGATTTTACTCCCAAACCTCAACAAGCTTTGAGTAAAAATATCGCTTTGCTTGTTTCTGATGTTCTCTCTGATAACGATGCGCGATCTCCCGCTTTCGGACCCCGCTCATGGCTCTATTTTCCGGGCCGCGATGTGGCGGTAAAAACAGGTACAACCAACAATTATAAGGATGCGTGGGTAATCGGCTATACACCCAATTTTGCCATGGGTGTATGGGTGGGGAACAATGATAATTCGCCGATGGTAAAAAAAGTGGAGATCGGAAGAGCGTCGTGTAGGGAAAGAGTGTAGATCTCGGTGGTCGCCGTATCATTAAAAAAAAAAAAAAGATAGAAAAAGCACACGTCTGAACTACAGACACACTGATATATCTGGTATTCCTGTCTCATCATTCCTATTCATCATCAGTCCTTCGAGTTCTCCGTGTCTGTGACCTAATCACATCACTCTAG
>CAJVWH010000023.1 GCA_913009575.1 uncultured bacterium | reverse complement strand
TCGATATCTAAATATTCTTGAAAAAGAAGGAAAGATAACTCAAGTTGGAAAGACTGGAAGAGGTGTCAAATATGTGAGAATTTGATAGAATATCTATAATATGATTATTCGAGAATTTAAACAAGAGGATCAAAAGGCAGTTGAAAAAATTTTTGCTCTATATTGGACTGATCCAGAATTTCTTAAAGAACTCTCTGATGAATTGCAGTCATTTATTAAGATGTCTTTAAACAAAGATTTAGGTTTTTTTGTGTCTGAAGAAAGTAATGAAGTTGTAGGAATTGTTGGTTTTAAAAAATTAGCTGATTATTTGAGACCCTATGCAACAACTAATACTCCAGTTGAATTATATGTTATTGCTGTAAAACATAAAAGAAAAGGTATTGGTAAAAAGTTAAAAATGAAGTTGATTGAGGAAGTAAAAGAAATGGGATTTGGTGAAGTTCTTTTTTTTAGTCCTAATTCGCATGATGAGTCGTGGAATTTTCATGATTTATTAGATTTTGAGAGAGTTGGAGAAATAATTCCACCAGATGATGAAATCGGGCAAATATGGCGAAAAGTCTTATAAATTTGGGAAATTTTTTTATATAAAAACCGCCACTAAAAATATTAAATATTTTTAGTGGCGGGTGTTGTTGTTGAGTCAAGCCTCGTGAAATTACAAAAGTATATGGCAGGCATCAACTTCAATTGATGTTTGCGTAATCTCATTCACCAGAAACATGCCGTATTTACCGTAGCTGGTCATCATGGTAATGATTAATCCTTGCTTCAGCAAGATAGAGGTTCTCGGCTCTAAGCACGAAGTACGGCAGATTCTTTTCAAATCCGATATTTCTCCCATCTCCCGAATTTCATGAAAGAGTTTCTTGGTGATTGTGGCAACCCCAATCCATGTATCGCTGAGTACTTCCGAATTGACAAGGTGTCCTGGCAGATCGTAATTAAGCGCTATTTTGATCGGGCAGACCTGAATTTGGTTTTGTCGAAACACAAAAAGAAGGTTGGCTTCATCCCCAAGATCCTTTAGGGATAAAATCGCACGGTCTTTATTTGCCTTACATTTCAGGAGTGCATACACTGGACGCTCTGTTGTAAACTTAGATGAGTAAGTGTAATACTCATTAGGAACCGCGGAAATTATCCGCTCACTGGGTTTCTGATAGGTTTTGTTTTTGAATTTGTTGGGAATTGCGTCTGTTGTCAGATGGGTAGCTATTTGTGCTTCCATAATAATTTCTCCTTTGCCCAGCCACCAGTTTTGGTGATTCTGGGTCTTGTTTTTGCTCATTCCAGGTGAATAAGCTGTTTATTTGTTAACCCAAATACACCTTAATTGCCTGTTTCACCTCCTTTCATCATTTTTTAATTGTAAAATGAACTTTAGTCTGTAGTATACTGTATATGTTTTCAGTATTTTGTCAATTTTTTTATCCTTAAGTTCAAGAAGTGATTAAAAGTATATAATACTTTTATGATTAAATTTGATTATAATAAAGGGACAGAAAGAGAAACTTTTGAAAAGTTTATAAAAAAGGTGGCACGATTGAAGATTTGGAAAGGTTGATTTTGAAAGAGTAAAAGGGACAATTGGTGTATTTGTCCCCTTTAGGATAGAAACCCTACAAAACGAAGTTTTGCAGTGTTTTTGTAATGTTGGGAGCTTTTTTTGTGCGGTGGGTTGGGCGGACAAACACAAGTTAAATAGCGTTTTAATCTCTTTTGTTTCCGTCATTCTCTCTATTATACAAAACCCATTACCTTTAGCAATGGGTTTTGTATAAACTCGTTCACTCCCGAAAACAAAAGAGATTAAAACTTCTGTTTAGGAAAAATCTACGGCGAAGTTATGAGCCGAAACCAAAACAAAAATTTCCTTTTCCATTTTTCCAAAATTTGGGGGGCGAGAAGAAAAGAAAAAAATCGCAAAGAAATTTTTTTGTTTTGGTTGGTGGATTTGCTCCCGCAGGAGCAAATCCACCAAGGTTTTTTCGGTTTGTTGAAATTAAATAAAGATTGACGAAGAGCGTAAGGCAGAATTTTGAATTAAGGAAAAAGTAGAGCGTGAGATTAACTTTTAATCGCTCCGCGATTGTTGTTCAAAATAATTTCGAGCAAAGGTTAATACACCAGCACAAGTGAGCAAGGCGAGCGGTGCCGGGGAAGCAAGCAAACTGCTTTGCTTGCGTGAGGACTTGAAAGCCGGAGGCATGTTGAGCGAAGCGAAACAGCCGAGGCGGGGCCGGCGAGCGCGAGCGGTGCCGGGGAAATTGACAAACAAAATAAAAATAATACAATTTTAACTAAGGATTAAAAACAATAAAATGGAACGAGAATTTTCATTATTAAACAACCCCGAAAATCCAAAGAGAAAATGCAAGGCTTGTGGCAAAAATCTGGGCCATGAAAACTATTGTGAGAATCAATTGTGTGAAATGTTTATGGTAAGAGTTGAGAAAGAGGAAGATGATGAAGAAGAAAACGAAAATAAACACCAGAAAATGAAGTGAATATCCGCGGTCATCGTTTAGTGGCAGGACACATCCTTGCCAAGGATGAGATGGGAGTTCGATTCTCCCTGACCGCATTAGCGAGGCAGAGCAAGCAAACTGTTTTGCTTGCGTGGAGAATCGAAAGGCGGAGCCATGTTGCAATCGAGCAAAGGTTAGTATTTCAGCACCAAAACTAACTTTGTCGGAATTGATTGCTCCGCTCGCCGGAAATTTTAGCAGGGTGTTGCCAAAATAAAGAAGTTATGATAATTTACCGGAAGTTAGTACATTAAAAACTCAAACACAGAAAGGATCCTGCAATGGCACTCAATTCTAATGTTGTTTACACGAAGTCGCCGTTCGTGCAGGTCGTCCGAGACGGCGACTCTGCGGTGATCTGGCACTCACTGTTTGGTTACCCGAAAGTCGTTCCTGTTGAGTCGCTCGAGTTTCTCGAGTCGTTCTCGGAACCAGCGACGATTCGTTCACGGCTTGGCGATGAACTGACCGAGGAAGATCGGGAGGCGATTGAGGAGATGTTGCGGTGTTATTTTCTCGTTCCAGAGAATTTCAACGACCGAGCGTTTCTCGAAGAAAAGATGAGAGAGCGAGAAAAAGAAATCATCAGCGGCTCGCTGATTGATTACCTCGAGCTCATCATGAGCGAGGCCTGCAACTTCCGTTGCACATACTGCATCCACTTCAACAACTTGGAAACTTCCGACCGCATCAATAACCCCAAGAAATTCATGCGGTTTGATACGGCCAAGGAAACGGTGGATCGGTATCTCGAGATTCTTCGTGGGCACGAAAAGCATGTCGCCGAAATCAACTTTGGCGGAGGCGAACCGCTACTAGCATGGCCGGTCATCAAGCAAGTGCTTGAATACTGCCGTGCCACCTACGGTTCGGAATTCGAGTTTCGTTTCTCGATTAACACGAACGCCTCTCTCATCACACAAGACATCGCTGAAACTCTGAAGGAGTACCGCGTTGAAATCGCTTCGAGCCTCGACGGCTTGCGCGAAGGGAATGACCGTGTCCGACTGACGAAGTCCGGTGGCGGTACATTCTCCAAGATCATGCGTGGATTCGATGCGTTGACGCAATCTGGGTATCCGCTCGATGGTATTGCGGTTACAGTCACCGAAAAGAATTTTCACGAACTTGACGAGTCGATTGTCGACTGGGCAGTAGCCCGTGGCATGAAGAACGTCAGAATTGATATCGACGTTGTCGATATGGTGGAAATTCCGGTTGAGGACGTCGTTGCAAAACTGATGCGCATTCGGCGCTACGCGGCGGCAAGAGGAATTGATGTTCCCGGTTTCTGGTCTCGGCCAGCCGAGAATCTCAACGAATCGACGCTCGAAAGCCGCGTTGCGTTTTGCGGCGCAGTCCGCGGCAACAGCATGTGCGTAGGCCCATCTGGCAACATTTACGGATGCGGCTACAGCACGACCCAACTCGGAAATCTTTCGGAAATCCAATCGTTTCATGCACCCGGCACTGCCTACCATCGCTTTGTGAGGGATCATCTCACTGGCGTGATGGAGATGTGTAAGGGATGCATGATCGAAGGACAGTGCGGCGGTGGTTGCAACATCACGCAGGAGTTCGCTCGGGCGACGAAAATCGTCAAGATCGAGCGAACGTGTGACTTCTATCGCCGCATGACCCAAGAGATCCTCCGAGAACAACTGCGGGAAGCGACGGCGTCAGAGCCAGGACTTCTCCAAACTGCAACAGAAAGGAGGTGAATTCCATGCAGAAGGCGCAGCAGAAGCAGCCGCGGCCGACCCTTAAGGTCAAGCCGCTGCCGAAGCTGAAGGTGCTCTGCACCTGTCAACGCCCCAGCAACTGTCACTGATCGCAGTGGCGAACTAGGGTCGGAGAGCGAAAGTTTTCCGGCCCATTTTTTCAAGATCAAAACGACAGGAGGCAGAAATGCACGACATAAACGGATGGATAGAGTTCCTTGATAGCCCATTCTTTAATCTGTTTGATCGCTCTCTTATTTTGAGAGAGCTGATAATGCAGATTCGTCGCATTGCCAACTCGCCAGCGACCGTTCTTGAAGTCGGATGCGGAAGCGGATTGACAAGTGTGTTATTGGCAAGCATGGGTTACAAAGTAACAGCAGTAGATGCAAATGTAACGCTGGTTGAAAAAGTAAAGCGATTCACAGCCGTCTTTCCGAATCTCATCGGCGAACAAGCCGATATGTTCAGGATGAATTTCGGCGATAAGGCCTTCGACGTTGCTTTCAGCCAAGGTGTGCTTGAGCATTATCTGACGATGACATCATCCATGCGCTTGTAGGACAGAAGAGAATCGCGCGAAACGTAATTGTAGATGTTCCGAATGGACGAGGAAAAGTCGGTGATTACGGCGACGAACGTTCAATCTCTACGTCTCGCTGGAGAAAGCTTATCCGAACGGCGGGACTCACGGTTGTAAATGAAAGTTCGCGAGGAATAGCTCGATGGAGCGAACGCTTTCCAAAGATTCTCGGTTGGATAGAGGATTCTTGGATGACTCGCCGTCTCGGCGAAAACTCAATCTTTGTCTGCAAGGAGGTTAAAGAAATTTAAACCTCCTTTTCTATTTCATAATAAAGCGTTATAGTGTTTGTATAAAATATGCGTAAAGTAATATTGAATAAAGTTAAAATTACTGATCAAAAGTATTTCTCTAAATGGTGGAGAGATAAAGAACTGCTTCAATTAACAAGTGGTATTTTGAAACGTATTTCAGAACGAGAAGTTGATAAATATTTTCAAAATATTTTAAAGAGTAAAAAGGATTATCATTTTATGATTGCTCTGGATAAAAAAACGATTGGTCATATATCATTAGTCAAAAGAAAAAACAATTGGCATGAAACGCAAATAGTTATAGGTGGAAAAAAATATTGGGGAAAGGGCTATGGTTCAGAAGCGATTAAGCTTCTTATACAAAAAGCAAAACGTCTTAAGATTTCCAAAATTTATTTAGAGGTAAGACCAACTAATACTAGAGCTATCCGCGCCTACGAACATTGTGGCTTTCATAGAATAAAAATAATGCGATATCCAAAAAATAAATATTTGCCAGAAACATTGAGAATGGAGTTAAAATAAATACTCAATCAATGATTTTTGGGGAGAAGTTCAACGCGACATCAAGAATAAAGATTATTTAGCTTTTGGTATTGATAGTTATTTACTGATTTCCAATATCATAGAGTTATTCCTTAAATTGAATGGTGAATTTTTAAGACAACCAAATGAAATGGAAAAAATCTTAAAAAGATTAGATGGGAAATTTATAGAACACCTGAAAAATTTTTATGCAGTCGGTGATATTCAAAAGAAAAAAGATTCTTGCAAAATTGGTGAAATATATTTATAAAAAATCCGGCGGCCCATTGCCCAAGAGGTGGATATTGAAAGATTAGCGAGAAGATTTTAAATATCTTTGGCAACACCCTGCTAAAATTTCCGGCGAGCGGTCAAAAAGCGGAAGGCGGAGCCATGTTGCAATCGAGCAAAGCGAGATAAAACAGGCGAGCCCGGGGAGAAAGTTCTTAACGAGCGAAGCGAGTTTAGAAACTTGACCCCGATTCTCCCTGACCGCATACGCATATTGCCCGCTGCGTTAAATTAATTTTTATTTTTTCAACAACAAAATAATCAAACCCACTATTCTATCTTTGTATTTTGGATTGCTTTCAGCCGTCAGTAGGGTCAATGCCGTTAGCGCCTCCGGCGTCAGACTGGCGCGCAAAATGCCCGCCTTGCGCAAAAACCACACGAAAGCGAAAGCTCCGCTCCGTTTGTTGCCGTCCACGAACGGATGATTTTTGACCATAAAATACAAAAGATGCGCCGCTTTTTCTTCAACGGTTGGATAGAGGTCTTTTTTCGCGAACGATTGAAAAATGTTTCCGACAATTCCTTTTGTGGCTTCCTTGTTTCTTTCCTGCCCGAAAATTTCCGTCGCCTGTTTCTTGGCGGCAAGTTCCCGCTTTAATTCTTGAAGCGCTTTTACGAGATCCTCGGCGGCAAAATAAACCTGCTTTTTGGTCGCGCCGCTTTGAGGCAGCGTGTCGGTGTCGTATGACTCAAGTGAAAACCATGTTCCGGCAAAGGCGTTAATGAGTTCAAGGATATCTTCCATTTTCACTTGCCCGCCGGCGGGCAAGAGCGCCTTGGCATCCGCCACCGCCCGCATAAATTTTTGGTAATTCGCGCCAATGCGTTTTTTGTTGATAGTGTATCCGTCAATAATATGCCGTCTAAGTGTTTTGGTCGCCCATTGGCGAAACTGCGCGGCTTGTTTGGAATTCACGCGGTAGCCGACCGAGAGTATCGCGTCAAGGTTATAAAAATTAGTCAGATATTGTTTGCCATCACCGGCAGTTATCCGGAATTTCCGGATAACTGTATTTTTATTAAGCTCGCCGCCCTTAAAGATATTCTGCAAATGTTCGTTAATTGTCCGCACATTAACATTAAAAACATCCGCAATTTGTTTTTGCGTGCCCCAAACGGTATCGCGCTTAAAATCCCCGCGAAACTCAATTTTTCCGCTTTTGGATTGGTAGATTATCAAGTTTTTTTCTTTATTTTTCATAATCTTATTTTAACACAACCGGCGCTAATTTTACCGCTAACTGACCGCGTACCCAAAATGTGCAAAAACGCGCGGCTAAGTCGCGCGCATTTTGTTTATCTCTTAAGGCGAAGGGAATTGAGCACCACCGAGAGTGAATATGTACGTTTGCAATCAATGGCAGGACAAAGGTGGTAATGTTTTACAATCTCCTTTTGCTGAAATATGGAAAAATTCTATTGTATTTCAGCGAATGAGAGCTGGAAGGCTGAGTGATTTAAACGAGTGTAAAACTTGCAAATTATTTCAGTTTTGTACTCGTTGCCCTGGATTAGCATTACTTGAAGATGGTGATTCTTCCGGATGTTCATCAGTGGCTAAGTTGATTGCAAAAGAAAGAAAGCGATTAACACTTTATCCAAAGCAATCACACATCTTTAGTAAAATTTAAAGAAAGGAGGCTAAATCATGAAGAAGCAGCACGAAAAAAAACCGTTCAAAAAGCCCGCAATCGTCGCTCGCGGAAAAGATGTTAGAAATAAAAACTTCTGTGGACGAGCTGGTTGCCAAGGCAAGTAATAAAGTCTTGCCATAAAGCCCTTCTCTGATTTTTAGAGAAGGGTTTTTACTTTCCCTTGAATTAATAATATAATTATCTCATGAGTGAAAAATCCATAAAGCAAATTCAAAATCGAATAATTAAACTGCTAAAACAAAAAAATAAACCTCTTTATTTACTCGCAAAGAATAATTGCAGTGAGCTTTCCCGTCTAGTGGGATGTTGGATTTTAGAAAAAAATCCAAACTTAAAAATTTCTGTTGTAAAAGGAGAAAATGTGATGAATATAAAAAATAAATGCCATGATGTTTTATTAATAGAGTATAACAATCAAATATATTTAATTGATCCTACAATATGGCAATTTTTTAAAAACAAACGAAATATACTGATCAAAAAAGAAATAAAAAATATTAGAACTGCTTTAATTACCTTACAAGATATCTACAGAGGAAATTGGAAGATATCAGAAAAAATAAGAAAAAAAAAATGGGAACAAAAAAACGAATGGAAAAAAGTTATAAAACAAAACATAAAAGAATTATAGCTTAGCGGAATAAGATGTCAGATACCTTTTATTATACTGCAACAACTAAATAAGGATTAATTAATATCAATAAACAGATATCCGGATGTCCGACGTCGCACGTCCAACAAGTTATCTCTTAAGGCGGAGGGAATTGAGCACCACCGAGAGTGAGCTGAAAGACATGGCGGCGCCGGCGAAAATCGGGTTTAGTAAAATTCCGAAAAACGGATAAAGCGCTCCCGCGGCGACCGGAATAAACGCGGAGTTGTAGAAAAACGCCCAAAAAAGGTTTTGTTTTATAATTCTCATCGTCCTCTTTGAAATTTTTATCGTTTCCGGAATGAGCGTAAGGTCTCCCCTCATCAAAGTAACGTTCGCCGATTCCATGGCGATATCCGTCCCGTCCCCCATGGCTATGCCGACATCCGCCTGCGCCAAAGCCGGCGCGTCGTTAATTCCGTCGCCAACCATAGCGACAACTTTTCCGCGCTTTTGGAGTTCCTTCACCTTTTCCGCTTTTTTGTCCGGCAAAATTTCGCTCATCACGTTTTCAATTCCCGCCTGCCGCGCGATCGCTTCCGCGGTTCGCCTGTTATCGCCGGTAAGCATCCAAACTTCAATCCCTTCTTTTTTCAGCTCCTCAACGGCGTCATTCGCCTCTTTCTTGATGACATCCGCCACCGCCAATGCCCCTTTTATTTTTCCATTCGCCGCAATTATCATCACCGTCTTGCCTTCCGATTCAAGTTTTTTAATTTCCTCGGCGTACGGGGAAATATCCAGCCCGATGTCT
>CAJVWH010000022.1 GCA_913009575.1 uncultured bacterium | reverse complement strand
CGCGCGAAGCGCGGCTGTGGGGTGGGAAGCGGCTCGTCCTTGCGTCAGCAAGAAAGCAAAGCCCGCAAAAATTGTTTCCTTAATTGAAAAAATTTTTTGCGCGCGCCCCTTAAAAGAAAAAGAAATTTTTGCGGGCTTTGCTTGCCGCCGTCAGGCGGCGAGCCGCTGGGCGGGATTGCCGCCCGCAGGGCGGCAATTAGTCGGGATTCCACTCAAAATGAGTTCTAACTTTTTTCAGTAAACACCACCAAAAAACAAAATGTCAGGCAACTTAATGCCTGACATTTTGTTTTTTGGTGGTGTTTACCGGCTTACAAAAGGGATGAGCGCCATGAAGCGGGAGCGTTTTACGGCTTGGGCGAATTTGCGCTGATGTTTGGCGCAAAGTCCGGTTTGTTTTCTCGGAATTATTTTTGAAAAGGGATCAAGAAAACGCTTAAGATTTTCCGTATCTTTATAATCAATCGTCTTTATGTTATTTGTGCAAAAATGACATTGTTTCATATTAAAATGGTATTTCTTCCGGATTTATTTCCTCATTCGGATATTCTATCGTCTCCAATTCCTCTTTTTTACCCCCTTCTTTCGCAGACTCTTGAGGTGTTTGCCGGTCCCCTTGAGAATCTCCTCCGCGTCTCGGACCCAATTGCATTCTCTCCCCCACGATTTCCGTTTTTGTCCTTTTTGACCCGTCCTGCGCTTCCCAGTTTCTGGTTTGCAACCTTCCTTCAATAAAAACCGAACTCCCCTTTGAAAGATATTGCTGCGCGATTTCCGCCTGCCTGCCAAAGAGCACGATGTTGTGAAATTGGACATCCTCTTTCTTCTCTCCGTTTTGGTTTTTCCAAACCCTGTTGGTGGCGACGCCGAAAGAAGCGACCGCCGCGCCGGAAGGAAGATTCCTCAATTCCGGATCTCTGGTCAAGTTTCCTATAATAAACACTTTGTTTAAATTCATAATTTTTATGTTACGCTTTTAATAATTCCTCCAACTTTTTGTCAATTTCTTCTTCTTTTATCTCAGTTTTTATTTTTGGTTCAACATCAGAACTTGATTTCTTCTCTGGACCCCGGGCTGGCCTGATAATTTTCCGAGCCGGTTTTTTCACCTTCTCCTCCTTGGCTGATTCAATAAGCAAAAAACGGACAAGGTTCGGTTCCTTGTCTAAAAAATTTTTAATTTCCAATAAAACTTCAGGATTAGCGACAAACTTCATCCAACCGAAATAGGCGGAATCAAGCTTGCCGAGCGCCGGCTTGTGAATATTATACGCCAGTTTGCGCATTTTTCCACGCTCTTCATTTGTTATGAGACCTTGACGGTCCTCAATCAGCTTCCTTAAAGCGGAAATATCCCCATCCAGTTTTTCCTCCGGAATAAGGGGAGACAACAGATAACCAATCTCATATTTTTTCATCTCCTTTTCCATGACCGATATCCTAGCAGATAAATGAAATTTAGGCAACTGCGGAAAATGTGTTAAAATGTAGATAATGAAAATCAATCTGTCTATATTTAAAGAATACGATATAAGAGGAATTTATCCCGATGAAATCAATAGTGAGACTGCGTATGAAATTGGGCGAGCTTTCGCCGGATTGTTAAAAGTGAAAACAAAAAGGAAACAAGCTCCCCGCAAGCCAAAATACGCGAACGGGCAAGAAATCGCCGTCGGAAGGGATAAACGCAAAAGCTCCAAGCCTTTGGCAGAATCATTCATTAAGGGAATTATTGACTCAGACACTAATGTGATTGATATCGGAACGGTAACAACTCCCATGCTTTATTTCGCCATCCCCCGCCTTGGGACAATCGGCGGAGCAATGATAACCGCCTCTCACAATCCCTTAAAATACAACGGGATAAAATTTGCCGAAAAAAACTCCGAACCCGTGGGTGGCGCGGAAATATTAAAAGCCGTTAAAAAACACTCAGCGGCGCACGCTCAGCAGGTCCGACAAGGGATGATTAAAAAAATGAACATTGAAGAAAAATATTTTGGGGAAGTGTATAAAAATTTCCGCCGCGCGGAAGCGGACAAAATTCCCCACTCGTTTGATTTTGACCGCGACCGTCTGATAGTGAAAGACAAAAAGGGAAATAAAATCCGAGGAGACATAATCGGTGGAATCATCGCTGATGCCGTCGCCAAAAAAGGAGATGCCATTGTTTACGACTTGAGATGTTCAAAGGCAATTCCGGAATATTTCAGAAACAAAGGCATTCGCACTTTCCCAAGTATGGTCGGACACTTCAACATAAAAAAACTGATGAGAAAAAAGAATGCCGTTTTCGGAATGGAGATGACCGGACATTATTACTTTAAAAAATTCCATTACTGCGAATCTCCGGATTTCGGGTTGCGAAAACTGGCGGAATCCGCCACAACGGACAAAAAAACAAAAAAAAATATAAATGAACTCGCGGGACCTTTTATGAAGTATTGGCATTCCGAAGTCATAAATTTTCCGGCGAGAAAAAGACTCTCCGATTGGAAAAAAACCGCCGCCAAACTAAAAAAAGAATACGCCGGCGGTGCCGTTAATTTTATGGACGGCATTACTGTTGAATTTTCCAACTGGTGGTTTAACGTTCGCCCCTCCAACACCGAACCTCTGATAAGATTGGTAATGGAGGCAAATTCAAAAAAAATTTTTGAAGAAAAAAACAGGGAATTGCGCAATTTATTGCGTGACTGGAGCAGCAAATATTGACTGCAAAAATTTAAGATAGTAAAATAATAAACATATGGTCAAAAAATTTAGATGGAAATTGAACGAAGAAAGCAAAAAATTTTTAAAAATATTCGCTTTGAACATTATTGCCGCTTCACTGATAGGAGGAATGGCCGGGTTTTGGGTGTCCCAATTATCAACCGGCCGAATCTCGCTTTCCGGTTTTAATAAAAAAATCAGCCAACAATACAACAATGTAAAACAACCGGCGAGCCCAAGGGCGGAAAATGCCGTAGTTGCCGTGGCGGAAAAGGTGTCGCCGGCCGTCGTTAGCATCATCATTACCAAAAACTTGCCGAAATATAAACAATATTACGCCAATCCTTTTGGCAACGATAATTTTTTTAAGCAATTTTTCGGCAACCAGCCTTTTAATTTCGGCATTCCCCAATACAAGAAAAACGGAACCGAGAAAAAAGAAATCGGGGAAGGGAGCGGATTTATTGTTTCAAAGGACGGCTATATCGTGACCAACAAGCACGTGGTGGCCGACGAAGACGCGGAATACACAGTGGTAACCAACAAGGGCAAAAAATACACGGCAAAGGTTTTGGCCAAAGATCCGTCAAACGACATCGCAATCATCAAGATTAAAGGAGAAAACTTCCCGACTGTGGAACTTGGTGACAGTTCATCCTTAAAAATAGGTCAAACCGCCATTGCAATCGGAAACGCTTTGGGAGAATTTCACAATACGGTTTCTGTGGGAGTCATTTCGGGACTTTCGCGTTCCATTACCGCCGGTGGCTCCGGATTTGGCAGCGAGCATTTGGCGGGTGTTATCCAAACCGACGCCTCAATCAACCCGGGCAATTCGGGGGGGCCTCTGCTTGATATCACGGGCAAGGCCGTAGGCGTAAATACCGCCACTGTCCAAGGCGCGCAAAATATCGGTTTTGCCATTCCCATCAACGAAGTTGCCAGCGCGTTTAAAAGCGTTGAGAAAAAGGGCAGAATTATACGCCCGTGGCTCGGTGTGAGATATATAACCATCAATAAGGATATTGCGGAAAAAAACAAACTTAGCGTTGATTACGGCGCCCTTATTACGAGAGGAGAAAAAAGGAGCGATCTGGCGGTTATTCCGGGAAGCCCAGCCGACAAGGCGGACTTGCGCGAAAATGACATTATTTTGGAAATCAACGGCAAAAAAATAAGCGAAAATTACACATTGGCACAAGCCATAAGTAAATTCTCGGCCGGCGATAAAATAAAGATGAAAATTCTCCACAAGGGTAAAGAAAAACAGGTCAGCGTTAAACTTGAGGAAATGAAATAGTTTTATGCCCTACAAAGACAACTTCAAAACATATTACGCCCTGTCACTCGCGTGGCAACTCGGATTTCTTATAGCAGCTCCGGTTGCCGGCTTCCTCTTCCTCGGGTTTCTGGCGGACAAATTTCTTGGTACGCATCCTTTTCTCCTGATTTTGGGAGTAATTGTCGGAATTGTTGTCACAATTTACGAAGTGTACCATTTGTTTATCCCTTTGATTAAGAACGAACAAAAAAACGATGCTTAATATCGGATTACATCCTGAATATATTTTTTCAATTTTCGGCTTAGCTATAACCAACACTTTTTTCACTTCTGTTTTAGTTACAACCATGCTTGGTGTGCTTGGAATATTTTTTTACTATAAAAAAAGAAATAATAAAGGTGTTGTGATTAACGCCTTGAGAATTATGGTTTTTGAACTCTTGAAAATCACTGACGCCGTGACACAGGACAGAAAGCTTTCTAAAAAAATCCTTCCCTTAATCAGTACGTTTTTTCTGTTTATCGTAAGCGCCAATCTTTTAGGGCTCATTCCGGGTTTTTTGGGTTCTTTTTTCATCAGCGTTCCCGGGGGAAAAATATCCATTTTGCGCTCCCCCAACAGCGATTTGACGACAACATTGGCGCTTGCGCTATTCTCGGTATTGGCAATCCAGTTTTTTTCCGTCAGCGCGCTGGGCGCGAAAAGATATGTGAGACGTTTTATTAACTTTAAAAGCCCCATAACTTTTATTCTTGGTTTTTTTGAAATGATTTCCGAAAGCGTTAAGGTGCTTTCTTTTTCCTTCAGGCTGTTCGGAAATGTTTTTGCCGGCGAGGTTCTGCTTTTGATTGTCGCTTTTTTAATACCATATATTATTCCCTTGCCCTTTATGATTTTGGAAGTGTTTGTCGGGGCGATACAAGCGTTCATTTTTGCAATGCTCACGCTCACATTTATCAAAACGAGTACAATGAGGCATATGAAAGGATGAGATTTGGGCAATTTTTGAAAAAGGTTTATAATATACTTAAAGACAAAACTAAAAGTCGGAATTTTATTTAAGTTTAATTTGAAAAATCATTGTGGAAAACGAATCAATCACCAACACAATGCGGCAACCGAACAAGGCAAAAGAATGGATTTACGGCATTATCGCTGAAACCGCCTTTTATGCCTTTTTGTATTACACGCAGTATCTGCTGGGAGTTCAAACAAATCTTTGGATAAGCTCCTTTATTTTGTTCGCTCTCTTAAACATTTCAATAACCCTCTGTCCTGTAATAAGAAAATGCTGCAAATAAGGTCGAAATATTTAAAAAAATTTATTAAAACAAATTTATGATTCAAAACCCATCAGCAGCTTTTACCATGGCTGTCGGCACTATCGGACCGGGACTGGCAATCGGCATGATAGGGGCCGCCGCCCTGATTGGAATGGCGCGCAACCCGGAGAATTCCCAAAAAATACAAATTGCCATGATTATCGCCATCGCTTTTGCCGAGGCAATCGCGATTTACGCCCTAGTGGTCGCCCTTATCATTAAATTCGTCGCTTAAGCGAACACAATACAACATATGGAAGAAGAAACAAAAAAACGGCTTGACGAGCAGGATGAGTTGCTGAAAAAAATTTATATATCCACGGAAAAAACCAGAAAGTATTTCTTGTGGACCCTTATCGCCTCTCTTGTGGTTTTCATTCTTCCCTTAATCGGCATGATTTTCGTGATTCCGAAATTCTTGAGCGTGTATACAAACGGATTAGGGGGATTTTAAAAATAAAGATATGGAAATTTTGGGAAACCTTGGCATTGACTGGAAATTGTTAATAGCTCAAATAATCAATTTCGGGCTCCTTTTGTGGCTGCTTTCCAAATTTTTATACAAGCCCATCGTCAAACGAATTGAAAAAGATGAGGGCGAACTGATGGAGGCGCGCGAACAAAAAAAAGAATTGGATGCTAAAGTAGAGTCATTTGAACAACGAAGAAAAAAAGAGATTGGCGAAACAAGGAGCCGCGCGCGGGAAATAATAAAAGAAGCGGAAAAAATCGCGGAAGAAATAAAGAGAGAGACGCGCGAAAAGGCGGAAAAAGAATCAACCGCCATAATCAGCCAATCAAAAAAACGGCTGGGATCGCTCAAACTCGCGATTGAAAAAGAGATTTCCTCGCGCGTACGGGAAAAAATCGGCGGCTCTTTTCAAAAGTCTTTTACTGAAGCCCTTTCAGTTTCCCTGCAAAAAAAATCCCAGAATGTTTTTTGGGACGATTTTATTGAGAAGATCGGGCAATTGGAATTGGGAAAACCGAAAGAAACCGACTTGGCGGACGCCATGGAAAAATTCAACCTTATGGCAAAAGAAAAAGGAAAAAAGAGGCAGGAGTTAAAAAAAGAATTAGAAGAAATCCTTTATGAAAAACTCGGTCCCGTAAAACTGGAATATGCCCACCCGATATCCGCGGAAAAAGAAAAACAACTTGAAAAAATAGTCGCGGAAAAAATAGGATTGAAGCTGAAAATCGCAAAAAAACAAAACAAAGAACTCATCAGTGGGTTTCGTTTTGAAATCGCTGGGAGAATCATTGAAAGCAATTTATTAAACATAGCCGACAATGCGGCAAACATTAAACCCCATTAAAAATCACGGGGGTTAAAATAAAATATTACTTGAATATGAAAATTTCTAACGGCGCAAGCAATAACAAAAATAAAGAAATTGGACATATCGCCTCTTTTTTCTCCGGAGTTGCCAGAATCCAAGGGCTTCCAAGTGTGTTTTTGCACGAGGTGCTTTTGGATGAAGCAAACACACCTGTGGCAATTGTCATCGGTTTTGATGAAAATTTTGTTGACGCGCTTTTTTTTAAAGAAAATTTTGATTTAAAAAAACCGGTCTTCAGAAGTTTTGAAAGTTTTTCAATACCCGTTTCTGAGAATTACACTGACCGAATAGTCAACGGACTTGGAAACCCCATTGACGGCCTTGGAGCAATTCAGGGAAAAATTTCGCCTGTTTTCCGCGGGGCGCCGCCGATTATCGCGCGCGAACCGGTTGTTATGCCTCTTTCCACCGGAATAAAAATCATTGACACAAACCTCCCGCTCGGACGCGGGCAGAGAGAGCTTATTGTCGGCGACCGCAAAGTCGGAAAAAGCACAATCGCCACGGACGCGGTGCTGAACCAAAAAAACGCGGAGCCGTCTGTGTATTGCATCTACGTAATTTGTGGACAAAAGGAACGAAAGCTCCGCGAAATTATTTCTCTTTTTAAAAAACATAACGCGTTTTTATACACAGCCATTGTTTCCGCATCAGCCGGTTCATCATTCGCGGAACAATATCTGGCGCCGTTCGTGGGATGCGCCATCGGAGAATATTTCCGCGACAACGGCAAGCACGCACTCGTCGTTTATGACGACCTTTCAAAACACGCCAAGTCTTATCGCGATATCTCACTCTTGCTTGAACGCGCTCCCGGAAGAGAGGCGTATCCCGGAGATATTTTTTCTTTACATGCCACTCTTTTGGAGCGGGCGGCAAAGGTGTCCAAAGGAAATGGCGGCGGCTCGCTCACAGCTTTGCCAATCATTGAAACACAGGAAGGAGACATTACATCATTCATCCCGACCAACCTTATTTCAATCACAGACGGGCAAATTTACCTTGAAGCCGGGCTTTTTCAAAAAGGATTCTTGCCGGCGGTAAATGTCGGGCTTTCGGTTTCCAGAGTCGGTTCGCAGGCACAGCCAAAAACGCTCAAGGAAGTGGTCGGAGGCATCCGCCTGGCTCTTTCCCAGCACAAGGAACTTCAAAAATTGTCTCAGCTGGAAACGGCAGTGAGTATTGAAGCGCAGAAAAAAATTCGGCGGGGTGATTTGGTGCTGGAGCTTCTAAAACAGGACAAGCACACGAATATTGAATGGCAAGAGCAAGTCGTTTTGTTTTACGCGGCGGAAGAGGGCTTTTTTGACGATATTGAAAAAAACCAATGGGGACGGTTTGAGAACTTTTTGCTTGAGCTGATGAGAACCGGATACCCGGATGCATTAAAGAAAATAAAAAACGGAGTGTTCAATAACGAGATAAAGAAAAAAATCAAAGAAATTATAACCGATTTCAAAAAAGAATTCATCTCGGAAAAAGTATCCTGATAAATATAAATGAAAACTTATCTTGATTATAAAAATCAAATAGAAGGTTTTGAGGATGTTTCGGAAACTGTAAAGGCAATGGAGAAAATTTCCGCCTCGTCCGTCCATTTTTTAAAGCAAAAAGTGGCAAACCTCAACACTTATGCCTCTGAAATTGAAAGTGTGATGGCTGAATTGTCATTGTTTTATCAGAACAAAAACAGCCCCCTTCTGCAAGAAAACACTTCCGGGAAAAAAACTCTTATTATTCTCAGCGGAGAAAGAGGGCTGGTCGGGGGGCTTTGGCATAATCTTATCGGCGCGTTTTTAGAGACCGGCGGACATTACCAATCCATTATCGTCGCGGGCGCGAAGGGAGAAAACTATTTGAAGGAAGAGGGCGCGCGGATTGAAAAAAAATTCGCCAATCCCGCCGACGGTCCGGAAATTTCAATGGTTGAAGAAATTACCGATTATATTTTTTCAGAATTCAAAAATAAAACTTTTTCGCGAGTGGATATCCTTTATCCGCGTTTTGTTTCTTTGGCAAAACAACAGCCGGTCTTTATCCCCTTTCTGCCGTTTGTCTTCAATTCTCCAAAGGAAGCGGGCAGCGAAACTGAACCCCGTTCCGGACTACCTATTTTTGAACCGTCAAAAAAAGAAGTTTTCAAGGCGCTTACGCAAAAATATATCGGAATGTTTTTCCGTAAAATAGTTATGGAAACGAAATTATCCGAACTTTCGGCAAGAACCGTGGCAATGGAACACGCCTCCGCCAAAACGGACGAACTCATTAAAAAAATAAGCTTGAATTACCTTAAGGAGCGCCGGCGCGCCATAACCCAGAAACAACTGGAAAGCTTCGCGGTGCACAAAATAAAGATCGGAAGAGCGTCGTGTAGGGAAAGAGTGTAGATCTCGGTGGTCGCCGTATCATTAAAAAAAAAAGCAAAACTAATAACATAGATCGACATGAAGATCAGTCACATACTCATCTCCAACTCACTACATCAAGC
>CAJVWH010000021.1 GCA_913009575.1 uncultured bacterium | reverse complement strand
TTTTTTTTTCAAGCAGAAGACGGCATACGAGATATATCAGTGTGACTGGAGTTCAGACGTGTGCTCTTCCGATCTAGGTATCCCCGATCTCTTCATCAAGGTCTTCCATATCGGTATCCTTATATTCTTCAGCCAAATATTTCACAACCCTCTTCACTTCTTTTTCGGAAATAAAAGGCCCTTGGATTCTTTTCGGCTTGGCGGTGTCTCCTGCGAGATAAAGCATATCGCCCTTGCCCAAAAGTTTTTCCGCGCCCGACATATCCAAAATGGTGCGCGAATCAATTTGAGAGGCGACCTGCAGAGCGATTCTACTGGTGATATTTGCCTTAATGAGACCGGTTATCACTTCAACCGAAGGCCGCTGCGTTGAGACAATCAAATGTATGCCGACCGCCCTGGACATCTGCGCCAGACGCACGATTGACGCTTCCATTTCCCGCGGATAAGTGGCCATTAAATCCGCCAGTTCGTCAATGATAATCACTAAATAAGGCATTGAATTGTAATCACCCTTTTTCTCGTGATATGAACTGATATCCCGCACACCCGCATTGAGAAGCGTTTCATATCTTCTTTCCATTTCTTTGCATGCCCATTTGAGAGTGAGGATTGATTTTTTCGCTTCTGTGATGACCGGAGTGAGCATATGGGGGATTTTGTTATAAACCGTCAATTCAACCCTTTTCGGGTCAATCATTATAAATCGCAGGGATTCGGGCGAATTGCGGTAGAGAAGGTTCATTATTATTGAGTGGATGCAGATTGATTTTCCCGCTCCGGTGGCTCCGGCGATGAGCAGATGCGGCATTTTCGCCATATTGGCGAAAAATGATTTTCCGGAAACGTCTTTGCCGAGACCGAGTAAAAGGGGAAATGGCGATTTTTTAAAAGTTTCCTCGCTGAATATTCCTGCGAGCCCCACAATTGTTTTGGCGTTATTGGGTATCTCTATTCCCACCAAGGCCTTTCCCGGAATCGGGGCTTCTATTCTGAGGGGGTGGGCGGCGAGAGCGAGTGAGAGGTCGTTTTGAAGTGCTATGATGCGCGAAAGTTTTACGCCTTCTGCCGGTTTGAGCGTGTATTGGGTAACCGATGGACCGACATTGATTTCTCCCATTTCAATATCTATGCCGAAATTTTGCAATGTCCGCTTAATTATGTTGCCGTTCGTCTTTATATCTCCGCTTGATGGCTTGCCCTTGTCGTTTTCAAGGAGTTCAATGGGCGGAGGGGAGAAATCATTTGGTTTTATTTTACGCGCCTGCCTGTCGCCGGACATAACTTCCATTTCCAATTCTTCTTCAATTCCATCCTCTTTTTTCTTTTGTTTTTTCTTGATAATAATTTCTTCCTTGATTTCTTCCATCGCCTCTTTCGCGGATTTGATTATTTTTTCCGGAACATCTTCTATTTTTTCCAGAATATTTTTTTCTCCTTCGTTTGCCGAATCATCGGAGAGGGTATTCTTTTTTCGTATCTTTATTGAGATTGATGTGTTGAGCATTATTAAAAGCGAAACAATAAAAAGTGCGGTTAACAAAACCAAACTTACCCAAAAATCAAATAATTTAACCAATGGCCAGGAAATCAAAAAGCCGACATAACCGCCCATCTTCGCGCCAAACATTACATCAGCCGCTCCAAGTCCGGAAATCAAAAAAAGCGTGACACCAACCATGGTATTTGAAAAAATATTGGGCCTCATTGAAGTGAACAGTGACAGTCCCGCCAAGAAAAGGGCAATTGGTATAAGGAATGCTCCGGCGCCGAATAAGACTTCTGATATTTTGTAAACATAAGTTCCGGCAATGCCGGCTTTTCCGAATCCCGCAAGGGTGAAAAATAATGCCAGTGCAAAAAAAAGGACGCCAAAAATTGAGTGTTTTGTCTCATCTTTTAGGTTGTCATGCCAACCGCCCGCTCCGTCCCGCGCCTTTCTATTTTTCTTTTTAGATGTCATTGAATTTAGTATACATTCAATTTGTATTATAAAAAAGAGGCGGCATTATTGCCGCCCTTGAGATTAGGATAAAAAGGAGTGAATAGCATATTGCTTCTAATTGGTAAGACATTCCTTTTGTCTTGCATATTTCTCTCTGTCCGTTATAATTAAATCAAATGGACAAATAATCAAATGGACAAACTAACGGACAAAAAGAATAACGGACAGAGAGAACAAGACATAAAGGACAGTATAATGGACAAAACTTCAAAACTTACCGGCGCTCTCTATAGAGTAACGGCTCTTTACTCTGATAAGGAACCATTAAAATGGACATTGAGAGATAATGCGATTACTCTGTATAATGAGTTGATGTCCATTATGTCCGTTAGTCCATCCGGCCATGAAAAATCCCCACAACAGTTTGAGGAGATAATATTTTTAATTTCTACGATTATCCGCGCGCTTGACCTTGCGTCTCTGGAGGGGTTTATTCCGGAAATTAATTTTGATATCCTAAAAAAGGGATATATGGAATTAATGGCCTTGTTGGAGGGTGGAAAAAATGATTTTATTTCCGAACAAAAGCTTTTATTGGAGCCGGAACTTGAATTTGGCCGTGATGGGGAAGTTTCTAAAAAAACCGGAGGTGAGGCCGGGAAAAAAGCCAAGACAGGCGCCGGTGCCGGAAAAAAGAGCCAAGACTATAGGGTTAATGAAAGGAAGGCGAAAATTATGGATTTTCTCAGAAAAAACGGCAGAAAAACGATAAAGGAAATATCCTCAATTTTTGAGGGGATTAGCGAGAAAACCATTCAGAGATACTTGCTTGATTTGGTGAAGGCGGGGGAACTTACCGCGAAAGGAGAAAAACGCTGGAGGACTTACGGCCGTTAGTTAAAAATTATTAAAAAACCGCCAAGATTCTTGGATTGACAGAAGACGAGAAATAATGTTCTATTTTAATGGTTATTGACTTTGCGGTATATTATTTTTATTATGAAAAGCAAGGTTGCGCCTTGTTTTTTTTAATCTGAGTTATCCACACTTGGATTTGGAAGTTTAACAAGGAGTGATTTATAATGTTAACAAGGGTTGAAACAAAATTAAGTAAATTAAATTTTGTTTCAGGTCGATGTTAGTTATTAAAAATTTAGGTCGATTAAATATTTTTTATCAGGTCGACTTTAACTGCATAGATTTTGGTCTATCTCGTTTTTCGGGATTAAGTCGAAACCATCATTATCTGTGCATGAGTAATTTTGTTTGCGTCTTTATTGGATTCCTTGTTTGGAAGTAAATATGGCGTAGCGAAATTATTATTAGAAAGAAAAATTTATGAGTAATTTTAGCAAAACTAAAATTGGAAAAACAACTTCAGTTTTAGTTGGTTTAACGACAGCAATTTGGCTTTCGGGCGCGATAGCGATTATGCCTATGGTTGCTCGGGCTGATGCTGTTTCCGACCTGCAGGCGCAGATTGCTTCTTTGCTCGCGCAAATCAACGCGCTGCAATCACAGCTTTCATCGCTGTCGGGAGGAACAACCGGAACGACCGGAGCGGTTTGCGGTTATACTTTCGCGACCGACCTCAAGAAAGGGGATACGGGAACGGACGTAAAAAATCTTCAAACTGTTCTTAACTCCGATTCAGCAACGCAAGTTGCGGCGAGCGGGGTGGGTTCATCCGGCAATGAAACCGAATACTTTGGTTCATTGACAAAAGCGGCGGCAATTAAATTTCAGGAGAAATACGCTTCCGAGATTTTGACGCCGTTAGGTCTTTCAGCCGGAACAGGTTATGTCGGTCCTTCCACACGAACGAAATTAAACGCTTTGTACGGAACGTGTCCGACAACCGGCGGAACAACCGGCGGAACAACCGGCGGAACGACAGGAGGAACAACCGGAGGAACGACAACCGTTGGAACAGGACTTACGGTAGCCGCGGCGACACAGCCGGCGGCGACGTTGGCTGTTTCCAGCGCTTCAAGGCTTCCCTTCACCAAGGTAACGCTTACCGCCGGTTCTGACGGGCCGGTTACTATAAACGGTGTTACCGTTGAAAGAACAGGTCTTGCCAACGATGTCGTATTTTCCGGAATCGTCCTTTTGAATGAGGACGGAACCCAGCTCGGCATCGCCAAGACTTTGAATTCAAACCATCAGGCGACCATCGGCGGAACATTCACCGTTCCGGCCGGAACGAGCAAGACATACACCGTTGCCGGCAATATGGCGGCAACCGCCACGCTCACCAGCCACGCCGGCGAAGTTCCTTACATTTCAGTTGTCGCAATTAACACCTCGGCAACAGTAACCGGAACTCTTCCGATTACAGGAGCGGGCAATACCGTTAACGCAACCCTTTCAATTGGGAGCGTTACGCAGGTTAAAGGTCCGCTTGACCCGAATGGAAGCCAGTCAAAGAATGTCGGGACAACGGGTTATACCTTTTCTTCCGTGAAGTTCACGGCGGGCTCTGCTGAAAAAATCAGAGTGAAGTCAATCAGGTGGAACCAGTCAGGTTCGGCTGCGACATCAGACTTGGAAAATGTAAAGACCTATGTTGACGGCACTGCTTATGACACCACGGTTTCATCAGACGGCAAATACTACACCTCAACCTTTGGCGACGGCATTGTCGTTGACAAAGGAAACAGCGTAGAAGTTTCCATTAAAGGTGATGTTATTGGCGGTTCAGGCAGAACCATTATCTTTGACATTTACAAGACCACTGATGTTTACATTACCGGCGAGACCTACGGATATGGCGTCACTCCTTCGGCGGGAACCAATGCGGTTCCTTCAGTCAGGACATCAGGAACATCAGTATTCACAACAGGCACTCCTTGGTATTTTGCCTCACAGGTGACTGTTTCAGCCGGCACGATGACTGTTACCAAAGATACTTCGGTAACGGCGCAGAACATTGCCATTGGATTGGCTGACCAGCCATTGGGCGGTTACACCGTTGAAGTAAAGGGCGAGCCGATTTCAGTGGCAAGCTCGGTATTTCATATCGCTACTTCTACCGCTGCTGGTGGATATTTGACAAATGTAAGCATTTACGATGAGAATGGAGCTGTTGTAGCAGGACCGGTTGACGCGGTTGTTGACTCTACTGTTACAAGTGGACAGAAAGTTACATTTACCGACACCATTACTTATCCGATTGGCGCGCACACCTACACGCTTAAAGGCAAACTTCCGACAACTGCTACCAATGGAGCTGCTTTCGTTGTTTCCGCCACGCCTTCAACTGATTGGACGACTGTAACCGGCCAGACAACCGGAAACACCATTACGCCTAGCTCGGCGGTGGTAACGATGAACACGATGACCGCCAAGGCGGCAACGGTGGCTGTGAGCGTTTCAGGCAGTCCCGTGGAGCAAACCGTTGTTGCGGGCGTTCAGGGATGGACATTTGCCAATTACCAGTTTGACGCTTCTGCTTCTGGCGAGGATGTCAAGTTTAATTCACTGGCTCTTAGTTATACGCCAAGCCTTAATCCTAACTATCTGTCAAATTGCCAGTTGTATGACGGAACAACCGCTTTGAATACCGGTGGAAACGCTGTTAATCCGGCTTCCTCGCTCACTAGTGGTTCAGCGAATTCCGTTACTTTCACGCTTGATTCCGGCTTAACTGTTCCCAAGGGGACCGTTAAGACTGTCGCTTTGAAATGTAACATTTCATCCAGCGCTACGAGCCAAACATACGAATGGGGCATTCAGGCCGTTCCTTCCGGAACCGGTTTGACTTCAGGACAGACGGCGACCGTTACCATTACCGCCTCTGCCGGAAACTTGATGACGATGACCACTGTGGGAACATTGACTGTCGCGTCCGATTCATCAACTCCGTCATACACAATTGCGGCTGCCGGAACATCAGGCGTAACTCTCGGAGTTCTTAAGTTCCACGCCGCCAATGAAGCGGTCAATTTGCAGAAAATCGCGCTTCAGCTTAGCAATACCGCTTCAAGCTCGGCTTCCGACTTGACGCAGGTAACTTTGTATGACGGCTCAACACCGATTGGCACGGCTGTCTTTACGGGAACAAGCTACTTCGCTACTTCAACTTTGAGTACGGTTGTTGAGATTCCTAAGGATGGCGACAAAATTATTACCATTAAGGGTGATTTGGCTAACATCGGAACGGCTCAACCGGGAACAGAAGGAGACCTTATCGCTGTCAATTACGACGGAAACTCCTCAACCGGCACCCAGGGCACCGGAGTTTCTTCCGGAACCACCGTTTCCAGCGCTTCTCCGGACACTTCGTTTGCCGGCGTGAGAATGTTCAAGTCTTACCCGACATTCGCCAAACTGTCCGTTCCTTCAACCACTTTGGTGTCTGGCACAATGGACCTTTACAGGTTCAGCGTAACGGCAAGCCCTTCAACCGGAAACGGAATCGGCTTGTATCAATTGGGTTATAATGTTGCCACTTCCACCGGAAGCGCGGTTTCAGGAACCACAACGGTTACGGCGTTAAAGGTTTACGCCTACACCGACAGCGGCTTTACCTCGCCGGTTTCAGGATTCACTAATGGTCTGATAATAACTGAAATCTCTGGTCTTGCGGCAGGCGACGCCACCACCACACTGGTATCTCCATATCTGCAGATTCCGGCCGGTTCAACTTACTACTTTAGGGTAACCGCTACTGTTACTCTTACAGCCGGCACCGGAACTTTTTCGGGCAGTGTTACGACAAAGATTACCGGCGATTCCAATTATCCGGTATTGTCCGGAAGCCAGCAAATGGCGGCAGCCGCAAGCACGACTGCGTTTGCTAACGATGACAGTCTTATCTGGTCTCCGAATGCCACTACCACCGCGAACATTGGTTCTGATGACTGGACAAACGGTTACTATGTCCCGGGATTGCCATCAGGCGGTATGGACACTGTAACTATCAGCAAATAATCTAGGCGAATAATTTAGCTAACTTGTGCTTCAGCCCTAGACTGAAGAGCTAAAACAAAAAACCCCCTTCCGGGGGTTTTTTGTTTGTCCCACCACCCCCGAATACCCACATCCAAGCCCACATCCAAGGGTAGTCCTTGGATGTGGAAAAGGTGACAGAATAATGCTATTATTTAAAGGTGGAAAGAAAATTTCAATTTTCAATAGGTGAGTTTTATCATATCTTTAACAGGGGTAACGATAAGAGAGTTATCTTTCTGAATGATACAGATAAAGAAAGATTTATAAAACTTCTTTTTGTTTGCAACGGCACAGAACCCGTTGTATTTAAAACCATCCAAGGACTACCCTTGGACAAAATAGAGCGAGGTGAAACTTTGGTGGATGTTGGTACTTATTGTTTGGTTCCCAATCATTTTCATTTATTAATTCGCGAGAAAATAGAGAATGGAATAAGTATGTTTATGGAAAAATTGTCCACTGCATATTCTATGTATTTTAATAAAAAGAATAAAAGAACAGGAAAGCTTTTTGAAAATACCTTCAAGGCCTCTCATGCAAACAACGATAATTATTTGAAATATCTTTTCGCCTATATTCATTTAAATCCTGTTAAATTAATTGATACAACATGGAAAGAAATCGGCATTTCTGATACTGAAAAAACAAAGAATTTTTTACAAAATTATAAATATTCAAGTTATCCTGATTATATAAATATAGATAGACCGGAATCAGTCATTATAAATAAAGATGTTTTTCCTGAATATTTTGTAAATAAAAAAGAGTTTACTGATTTTATTGAAGATTGGCTAAGATATAAAACCATCCAAGGACTACCCTTGGATGTGGTTTGAAAAAGCGGGGCGGATTTGCTAGAATACGGTTATGAGAAACAAGATTATTTTTACGGTCCTTATTTTGGTTCTTGCCGGCGGAACCGGTTATTTCATTTGGCATGACTTAAACAACTCCCAAATGTCGGAAATCCGGCTCCCGACAATTAATTCCAAGAATGTTTGCGGCACTTCGGCCAGTTCTACCGAGTGCGCGGGACAGCCGGAAGGAAAATTAAAAGTTTCCGTTGAGCCGGTTAAGACTCCGGATTTGGACAGAAAAATAGTTATCAGCGCCGATTTGCCGGAAAAAGCCAAAGAAATCGCCCGTGAAAAGATTAAAAAATTATCCGAAGAATTAAAGAATAATCATAATTTATTTGATTCTTGGCTGCAACTCGGAATTTACAGGAAGATAATTGGCGATTATGAAGGCGCGAGCGAATCTTGGGAATACGCCGGAAAAATCAGGCCCCAAAATTCAACCTCATTCAATAATTTGGGTGACCTTTACGCCTATTATTTGAAGGACAATAAAAAGGCGGAAAATAATTTTCTGATTGCGTTAAAAAACGGTCCGGACCAGGTTTACATTTACCGTAATGTTTATGATTTTTACCGCAATGTGATGAAGAACGACACCAAAGCGAAAGAAATTCTGCGGAAAGGAATTAAGCTTAATCCGAAAACTTCCAAAGACCTCCAATATCTCTTGGATAATTACCAATAACCCCCATTGTCGGAAACCGGGTTTCCGACAATGGGTTCCAACAATATGATATGAAATTTTTGAATAAAACATTTTGGAAATTCAGTTTGGGTTTTGCGCTTATTGTGCTCGTGGCAATCGCCACCCTCGTCCTAACCGGCAATTATTAGTTTTTTCCGAGGTAAGGCCTTGGAACTGTTAGAAATTGGGAAAATGGTAAAAAGCGTTAGAATGAGTTATAAGAATTATCAGTATTTAATAAATTAATATGATATCAAAACTAAATAAAATTATTATAATTGGCGTCATTGCGATAATTATATTCGCGGTTGGAGGATTTTACGCAAATAAATGGTTTGTGATAAAAATGAAAAAAGTCCAATTGGGCTTGGCGGAGTCTACTTTCCCTTACAGAAGCTATACTCAGGAGGAATTAAATAAAATGTACCCCCAAATTAAATACGCCGATGTGGCGACAAGAACCACGCCGGAGGAAACTTACGCTAAATTCAGGAAAGCCCTTAAAGAAAACAATTTGGAAATGGCGATAGAGCAGTTTAGCAGAGCATCAAACAAGAGATATAAAAAATATGTTGATCTTCTTACTAAATTTTATAAGGAAAATAAGTTTAAGGAATTATATAAATATTATCCGGAGAAAATTATTAAATCCAGTATGTATGAATCTATAGCGCAGTATAATTATGATAAAATAGAAAACGGAGAAGTATTTATAAATTCAATAGATTTTACAAAAGACGCTAACGGCGATTGGAAATTAGACAGTCTCTAAATCAATTATGATTCGTAATTTCAAGAAGATAGCATATCTTTTTCTTTTTATTAGCGGCATAATTTTTGTCTCGGTTTTTCTTTATAGCCGAGTTTTTTCTTATGACACTTATGTTGCTCATCCGTTTTTTACGGGAAGCGCCGCAAATCTTTTTAATAAAAATTCAACAACAAAACTTTCAGAACAAGAAATCAATTGGCTCAAACAGGGAGCGGTGGAGGAGGATATTCCATTCAGATGGATGAATCATTTTTACGACCCGCGGGCCGAAAGGGGTTTGTGGGGATTTCCCTCGGCCAAGTATTGGTCAAGAGCGAATATAGAACAATTGCTTTACCCAAAAGGCAATCAAACTTGGCAAAAAGCGATTGATTTTTATGTAAAGGGGAATAAGAAAGGCGCCTTTATCGCTCTGGGGCATATTCTGCATCTCATTGAAGATATGGGGGTGCCGGCCCATACAAGGAATGACGCGCATCCCGAAGGAGACCCTTATGAAAATTGGGTAAAAGATAACGCTAAAAAAGATTTTGAAGGAATTTCTATTTCGGAGTTTAATTCTCTTGATGATTATTTTGATTCTTTGGCAAATTATTCCAATAAGTATTTTTTGAGCAAGGATAGTATAGATCTAAAAAAAATATTAGGTCGTGAAATATTTAAAAAACAATTACCCAATGGTAAAAAAATAAAATGTGTTAAGGGTGAAGTGCTTAAGAAGAATTTTTGTTTGATTAAATATGAAAAAACAGGATTCGGTGATATTAAATATACATTAGGTCCTACTGTTCATTTCGACTACTACTCTCTTCTTGCGCCAAAGGTGATTTCAAGTGCTGCCGGAGTAATTGAATTGTTTTTTCGCGAAGCAGAAAAAGCAAAACAGGATTATCAGAAAAAGAATTGGTTTGAGAAATTAGATCGGAAG
>CAJVWH010000020.1 GCA_913009575.1 uncultured bacterium | reverse complement strand
ATAAATTTTCGCCAAATCTGCCAATTCCAATGCATCAACACCTCTCTCACCACGCTCTATCTTGGAAATATACGCCTGTGGCTTTCTCAACTTCTTGCCAGCTTGAACCTGTGTCAATTTAGCCTCAAGACGAGCAAGGCGGAGCTTTTTCGTCAATCTTCGGTATTTTGGCAGATATTTTTTCGACATATTCATACTAACATAATATAAGCGAATGTGGAATATACCATTTCGGTTTATTGGATTATTTGAGAAATATAGCGAACACGCAAAATCAAAAAATTTGCCTTTGCGTTTTTTCCATTTTTTTCGCCCCCCCCAATTCTTTTTGAAAAAGGAAAAGGCAATTTTTTGATTTTGCGTCCGCCGAGAGGAGCGAGGCGTTGGCGCGGCGCGTGGATAATCAATCGCTCCGCGATTGGTTTTGAAGATGGGTTCTAACTTGGTACAATAAACGCACCAATATCAAACTTTCGGATTTTTCCCCGACCAATTCGGCGGCGCTGTGCGCCGCCCGCCAAATGGCGTCAAGAAAATCAAAAAGTCAGATTGTGGTGGAGATGGCGGGAATCGGTCAGGAATATTTTTCCTGACGGAAAAATTTCACGACCCTGCCTCGCGGCGCTCGCCTTTGCTTCGCAAAACTCGCGCATTGCTGTGGCTTTCGATTCCCGACGCGAGCAAAGCAGTTTGCCCACTCCATCTCCAAATGCAAAAATCACCCGACGGAAGTCGAGTGATTTTCACATTGTGGAGATGGCGGGAATCGAACCCGCGTGCAAAAATCATCCTAAAATAATTCTACAAACTTGTTCCGATTTTAATAAGTTAAAAAGTAAAAACCGGACAAAATCTTTTTAACTTTGATGCGGTTGATTTTCGGCAATTTTCCCCGAATCAAATAAAATCGCCTATCCCGATGAATGACATCCGTTCCCGCTTATCGGGAATCGGCGGAGCGGACGCCCCGTTTAAGCGTATGCTAAAGCGGGAGTTGGTAAATAAGTTTTTGCACTTATTTGTTTGCCAAAAGTTTAACGAGATTTTAGCGGCTCGGTTTGCATATTTTAGTCAAAATTCCTGTCGAGGCCGATCATCCCCAAAATTATCTATTCTTTACCAATCTCTCTATCTTTCTTTTTGCCTCTCTTTTTTTTAATTTTTCTCTTTTTTCAAATTTCTTCTTTCCTTTTGCCAAACCGATTCTCATTTTAACTTTACTGGCCTTAGTATACATCATAAGCGGCACTAATGTCAATCCCCTTTGGCTTAATTTTCCTTCCAGGTAATTGATTTCTTTTTTGCGCAAAAGAAGTTTAATGGTCCGCTGTTCTTCAAAATTTTTTGGGATGTTTTTCGCCTGATAAGACGGAATATCAACGCCCACGGCGTATGCCTCTCCTCCCCTGATTATTATATGCGCTCCGGACAGAGAACCATGCTTGTTCTTGAGGGATTTCACCTCATATCCGCGCAATTTTAAACCCGCCTCAAATTTCTCCAGGATTTCATAATCAAAATGCGCCTTTTTATTGCTTAAAAGAATCATGATGTTTTTTTATTTGTCCATATTAAAAATTCTATGAATTTTTGGCGTAGGATTCTTTAATAATGCATCCATACGCCCATACTATCAAAGCATTGACATAATAACAACTTATTGTTATGAATAGAGGTAGAAATAAATCCGTACGGAAAGGAGGTGGTTTATGTCAAAACCACAGGGGTTTCTTAGAGAAATGAAAGAAACTTTGGAAAAAATTGACAGCGTCTTGCATACTATAGAACCGGATGCCGGAGACACTGCCGACCTTAATGAAGTAAAAATAAGGTCAGAGAGCATCAGAGACTGGGCGATAAAAATGAAAAGCTCAATCCAGGGATAGTATAAAAATTTTTAAGGTCGGGTGGCGCAATGCGCCACCTGTTTTTATTGCAAATTAAGCTAATCCAAAGTATAATTTACTCATGCCTAAAATTAATATGCCAAAAGTTTCAAGGGAAGGCCCGGCTAAATCTTTTTCCAAAAACATCATTACCGCTCTTTTGATACTGATGATTTTGGCGGGGATTTATTCAATACTCACGGATGAATTTAAAAAGCCTGAGCAAATTTCTCTGTCCCAATTGGTCAGTGAAATAAATATCGGCAAGATTTCCGAAATAAAAGTCCAAGGTGATGAATTGAAAATTAAATTTTTGGATGGCAGTTATAAATCTTCCAGAAAAGAAACGGGAGAAGCATTGTCCCAAACACTTGCCAATTATGGAGTTTCTCCGAAGGAATTAAATAAAATTTCTTTGAGTATTGAAAATCCCTCCGGTTTTATGTTTTGGCTCGGCGCCCTTTTGCCGTTTTTGATACCCCTTATTATTATCATTTGGTTTTTTTGGATGGCTACGAGACAGATGAAAAACAGCAGTTTACAGGCGTTCAGTTTCGGCAAGTCGCGGGCGAGAGTAATTGTTCCCGAAGATAAAAAAGAAAAAATAACATTTAAGGATGTGGCAGGTGTGTATGAAGCGAAAGAGGAATTAATGGAAATTGTTGAATTTTTGAGGAACCCGAAGAAATTTTTGGATATTGGCGCGCGCATTCCAAAAGGTGTCTTATTGATGGGAGCGCCCGGCACCGGAAAAACCTTACTTGCCCGTGCCGTTGCGGGAGAGGCGGGTGTTCCATTTTTTCATATTTCCGGTTCGGAATTCGTGGAGATGTTTGTGGGTGTGGGGGCCAGCAGAGTGCGGGATCTTTTCAAGGTGGCGAAAAAGGCGGCTCCGGCCATTATATTTGTTGATGAAATTGACGCTGTCGGCCGGCATCGCGGGGTCGGCGCTGGAGGAGGACACGACGAAAGGGAACAAACTTTAAATCAGATTCTGGTGGAATTGGATGGTTTTGAACCCAATGAAAAGGTGATAGTGATGGCGGCGACCAACCGACCCGATGTACTTGATTCCGCTCTGCTTCGTCCGGGCAGGTTTGACCGCCGAGTGATTTTAGATTTACCCGACTTAAACGACCGGGAGCAGATTCTTAAAATCCATTCCCAGAAGAAACCCCTTGAGAATGATGTCAATCTGCGGGTGGTTGCCGAGAGAACACCCGGATTTTCCGGGGCCGATCTTCAGAATTTAATGAATGAAGGGGCAATTCTGGCGGCACGGCAAGGCAGGAAAAAAATCAGCCAAGACGATATGATTTGTTCTATTGAGAAAGTCATGCTCGGACCGGAGAGGAAAAGCCATCTATTGAGCAGTGAAGAAAAAAAGATAGCTTCTTACCACGAAGCGGGACACGCTCTTGTATCTTCGGTTCTGCCAAACGCCGATCCGGTTCAGAAAGTCTCAGTTGTTTCGCGCGGAAGAGCGGCCGGTTATACTTTGAAACTGCCGGCTGAGGAAAGACATCTTTATTCCAAGAAACATTTTTTGGATGAATTAGCTGTTTCACTTGCCGGGTATGCGGCGGAGAAATTGATTTTTAATGACCTTACCACGGGCGCGGCGGATGATCTTTTCCATGCTTCCGACGTGGCGCGCGCCCTTATTACAAGATATGGAATGTCTGACAAAATAGGGCCGGTGGCTTTTGGAGTCAAAAACGAAATGGCGTTTCCGGGCAGGGAGTTTGGAATGGAGAAAAATTATTCCGAAGAGATGGCGAAAGAAATTGACAACGAAATCAAAAAATTTATGAAGGAAGCGAATAAGCGCGCGGAAGACGTTTTGGTAAAGCACCGTGAAATCCTTGGAGTAATCGCCAAACAGTTAATGGAAAAAGAAACAATAGAGAAAAAGGAATTTAACAAACTTTTGGCAGATCACGGCATCAATTTGAAGCAGGAGATGAAACACGCGTAAAATTGTACGCAAATTAAATAATAAGCGATGCGTGGCCAACAAAAAGAATTTTATCTTATTTGCAAATTATTGATGATAGGTTTGGAAGATGATAAGATTCAAATAAAGGCGCTCGTAGCTCAATGGCAGAGCATTCGGCTTATATCCGAACGGTTGTAGGTTCGAGTCCTACCGAGCGCATAACATTAACTGGTCAATATTCTCGCAAAACAAAATTTAAATGCCAGATATTTTGAAAAATAATTTTTGTGTGCTATCATATATACATAAAATATGAACAGCGGTTTGTACGGTGAAGTCTGGTGAAATTCCGGCACTGTCGCGTAACGGTTATAGTCCGATCCCGTACGATTAGCCCCAGTGGGTCCGTTTTCGGCTCGCGCCAAGCCATCAAGGTTAAATTGATACTTGGCTCCCGCGCCAAGTTTTTTAATTTAATTAAACAAAAAAAGATTTATGTATTCACAAATCAAAAAACGAAGCGGTCGAGTTGTTTCTTTTGACAAAAACAAGATTACTGCCGCAATTGCCAAGGCGGGAGAGGCATCCGGTGAACTTGATTCTAAAGAAGCGAACAAACTGACAAAAAAAATCATAATTAGAGCGGAAAAAACCCTCAAAGACGCGATTCCTCAGGTTGAACAAATTCAAGACATCGTTGAGGATGTTTTATTGCGCTCAAAGTTCAAGAAAACGGCCAAAGCATACATTATTTACCGTGAACAGCACAAACAATTGAGAGAAATAGCCGATTCTTTCAATAACGGCCTTGTCGGACAATATCTGCATAAAACCGATTGGCAGGTCAAGGAAAACAGCAATATGTCTTATTCGCTGCAGGGTTTGAACAATTACATTTCCAGCGAAATAAGCAAAAATTATTGGCTGAACAAAATTTATCCCAAGAATATCAGAACCGCGCATACAAACGGCGACTTCCATATCCACGACTTAAACATTCTCTCGGTTTATTGCGTCGGTTGGGACCTTTTTGATTTACTGATGGAGGGATTTACCGGAGTTGAGGGGAAAATATCAAGCAAGCCGCCGAAGCATTTCCGCTCGGCGCTCGGTCAGGTTGTTAATTTTTTCTATACTTTGCAGGGAGAGGCGGCGGGCGCGCAGGCATTCAGCAATTTTGACACATTGCTCGCTCCGTTTATAAGATATGACAAACTGACATACAAAGAAGCGAAACAGGCGCTTCAAGAATTTCTTTTTAACGTTAATGTTCCGACGCGCGTTGGTTTTCAGACGCCGTTTACGAACATCACCTTGGACTTGACGGTTCCGAAACATTACGCGAAACAAGCGGTCATCATCGGAGGAAAGCCGCAAAATGAAACATATCGAGAATTTCAAAAAGAGATGGATATGTTCAATAAAGCGTTTCTGGAGGTGATGTCGGAGGGGGATGCCAGCGGACGGGTTTTTACATTCCCGATACCGACATACAATATTACGAAAAATTTTGATTGGGACAGTGAATCCGTCAAGTTATTGTGGCAGGTAACCGGCAAATACGGCTTGCCGTATTTCTCCAACTTTATCAACTCCGATATGAGTCCGGACGATTCCCGTTCCATGTGTTGCCGCCTGAGAATTGACAACAGGCAATTGGAGAAACGCGGGGGAGGGTTATTCGGCGCGAATCCTTTGACGGGTTCGGTCGGCGTGGTAACCATCAACTTGCCCCGCATCGGGCTTGAAACAAAAAACAAGAGAGAATTTTTCAACAATCTCAAAGAAATGATGATCGCCGCCAAAGACAGTTTGGAGATAAAAAGAAAAATATTGGAACGTTTTACGGATGGCGGTTTGTATCCTTATACCAAATTTTATTTAAGGGCCATCAAGGCCGATTACGGCAGTTATTGGAAAAATCATTTTTCCACTATTGGCATTGTGGGAATGAATGAAGCGATACAAAACCTTTACGGGGAAACAATAGCGACGGAAAAGGGGAGGAAATTCGCCGAAGAGACGCTTGATTATATGCGAAAAATAATCCTTTCTTTTCAGGAAGAAACCGGCAACAACTATAACCTTGAGGCAACGCCGGCGGAGGGGACTTCATTCAGGCTGGCACTCCTTGACCAAAAGAAATATGAGAACGCGGTTTTTGCGAACGGTGAAGGAAAGAGCGCGAAAAGCCCGTTTTATACGAATTCAACCCATTTGCCGGTTGACTTTACTGACGACGTTTTTGAAGCCCTGGAATTACAGGATGGTTTGCAGACGAAATATACCGGTGGCACGGTTTTGCATTTTTTCCTTGGCGAAAGAATTGAAGACGGAGCAAGTGTCGGGAATTTAGTGAAAAAAATATGCGAAAATTACAGCTTGCCTTATTTTACTTTAACACCCACATTCAGCGTTTGCCCAAATCACGGATATATTTTTGGCGAGGTTCCGGTTTGCCCAAAATGCCAGAGCCAATGTGAAATTTATTCAAGAATTGTCGGATATTTGCGCCCGACAACTCAGTGGAACGACGGCAAAAAAGCCGAGTTTGACATGCGAAAAACATACAAAACAACGCTATGATTATCGGCGGACTGCAAAAATTTTCTCTGATTGATTATCCGGGAAAAACTTCCGCGATAATTTTTACCCTTGGCTGCAATTTTCGCTGCCGGTATTGCCATAACCCCGAGTTGATTATTCCGGAGAAATACGCGCTGGAAATTCCGCTTTCGGAAATATATAATTTTCTTGAGAGCAGGCGGGGCAAATTGGACGCGGTGTGCATTACCGGCGGCGAACCAACCCAGCACGCGGATTTGCCGGAGATGATTGAAAAAATAAAAGCGATGGGTTTTTTGGTAAAGCTGGACAGTAACGGGAGTAATCCGGAAATGCTGAAAAATTTAATTGATAAAAATTTGGTTGATTATATCGCCATGGACATTAAAGCTCCGCTTGAAGATTATTCCAAAATCACGGGACGAAAAGTGCCGGTTGAAAAATTGAAAGAGAGCATCGGGCTGATAATGAAATCCGGAATTGGATATGAATTCAGGACCACTGCCGTTAAATTTCTCACAAGCGAAGATGATTTGGAAAAAATAGCGCGAACGATTACGGGCGCGAAAAATTATTATCTGCAGAAATTCATTCTGGCAAAATCATGCGATTCCGCTTTGGCGGGGAAGTCGCAGTATCAGGACGGCGAACTTGCGGCAATCGCGAAAAAACTGGAAAAATACGTCAAAAACTGCCGCGCCCGCTAATCAGATACTCCAAACTCGCCTTCTGGTACGCGGCGCGGGTGATTATTTTAGAGGCACGTCTCTTGTTATGGCGGCAGTATACGGTTTAACCGCCTCAATAATTTCTTTTTGGGAAATTTGTGAAGGGTCATAAACAACTTTTCCGCTTTCGCTCCCGTAATCAACTTCGGCGTCTATGACGCCTGTTTTTTCTTTCAGTGAATACTCTATGCCGGTCGCGCAGCTTGCGCAAAACATACCGCTGATTTTCAAAGTGGCTTGCCGGAGGTTTTTTTGCTGATTTAATTTTGGAAGATTGGTTTTTAACTCCGACTTTGGCTTTTGAATATTTTGTTTTACGACAATGGAAAATCCGGCCAAGCCGGCCGCGATAATGATAATTGCGGCAATAATGGTTTTTTTCATAATTTAAATTTTCGCGCGATAAAAATTTTTATAAATAATCGGCGCAAGCCATGGCATCAAAATATAAAGCAAAAAATAATAAATCGTGATAAAAGACAGACACGCCAAAATGACAATCAATACGGCTTTTTTCCAGCCGAGCCGTTCCGCCCCGCATTCATCGCATAATTTCTTCTTTCTGCGAAAATAGTAAAGCCAAAGCCCTCCAATTAAAATCAAAATTCCCGATCCCAAAAAATAAGGGCTTTGTTTTCCAATGGAAAGAGCGGCGCCAGTCCCGCCCACTCCAAAAATAATCAAAATCAAGGGTCCGATGCAGCATAGAGAGGCAATCAACCCCGCCCAAAGCCCTATTTTAATCGGTTTTTTATCTTCCTTGTTTAATATCATGATTTTTAAACGCAGCAGCTTAATTTACTGATGTCTTTTTCAAAAGCGAGGGCAGCGTATTTGATTGATTCGGAAAGCGTGGGGAATACGGGCATAGAACGCAAGACATCATCAGTGGTGTTTTTATTTTTTATGAGTATCGCCGCTTGCGCGATAAGGTCGCCGGCATTCGGCGAGAGAATATGGATGCCGAGAATTCGTTTTGTCTTTGGGTCAATTACCATTTTAATCAATCCTTCGGTGCGCCGGATGATTTGTGCCTTTGGAATGAGTGCAAGAGAGACTGTTCGGCAGGCGCAAGCGCCCGTTTCCCTTACCTGTCTTTCTTCCGTCCATCCAACGGAAGCGAATTGCGGGTCGGTGAAAATGGCGTAAGGCACGCTGTCATAATCAATGCTGTTTTTATTTCCGGAGACTGCATTCTCCGCGGCGAGACTTCCTTCGCGCCCCGCGGTTGTTTCAAGACGCAAGGGGGCGTTTGAAACGTCGCCAACCGCGAAGATATGCGGTTTGTTTGTTTGAAAAAATTCGTTCACGATTATAGCCTCGCGCTCGTCAGTCTCAACATGGGGTTTTTTCAAGTTGAGACCTTTCGTATTCGGTGTTTTTCCGGCGGCCAAAAGTATTTCATCCGCGGAAACTTTTTTGGTTTTTCCGTTATGTTCATACGCAACGATTTTTTTGCCGTTTTTCTCGCGGACATTCGCCACCCTTGCCTCCGTGTAAATTTCAACGCCTTCGCCTTCCAAAATTTTCCGAAGCTTGACAATGAGTTCCGGCTCGCCAGGCATAAAAATTGCGGCTCCGTATTCAAGAATTGTCACCTTTGTTCCAAAGCGAGAATACATTTGAGAAAATTCAAGCCCCATTGGACCGGCGCCGATAATCGCCAGCTCTTTCGGCTGTTTCTTTAATTTCAGCGCTTCAATGTGCGTTAAGCATTCCACCTCTTTAATTCCGTCAATCGGAGGCACATTGGCCGTGGAACCCGTAGCGATGATAAATTTATCCGCCGTAAGCTTCTCGCCGTTTACCTCAATCTCTTTTTCTCCGGTGAACGAAGCGCGGCCCTCAATAAACGTTATGTTTTCAAGATGCCGGAGGACTTCGGCATAATGGTCTTCCCGCGACAGTTCAACCATCGCCATTTCATCTTTTATCACCTTGTTAAAGTCAAACTTTTTCACTTCAATTTCAATCCCTCCGATATTATGGTTCTTTGCCAAACGCAAAACTTCACCGGCGTGAAGAAGTATTTTTGACGGCAGACAACCGACATTGACGCAAGTCCCGCCGAGCGGAAGCCCCGCGTTTATCATGGCGATTTTGCCTTTTCCGCCAAATTTGGCGCCATTTTCGGAAAATAATTCGTTGGCGCGGATGGCGGCGGCGAACGCGCCTGCTCCTCCGCCCATGATGATAAGGTTGAATTTTTTTATTCCGATGGAAGTTTGTTTTGTCATGGCAGGTTGAGTCTGCTTCTGAGCATGGCCGCGAGAGGAGACTGTTTAAACTTATAATACACGTGGCGAAAATCTCTGCGATTTTCCACCAAATCCGCTTTTTTTAATTTTCGCAAGGTGTGGGAAACGGCGGAAATGGAAATGCCGACTATCTTCGCTATCTCACCGACGGATAATTCTTTATGGCGGCAGAGCAGGTAACAGACTTTAAGCCGCGTGAGGTCGCCCATCATGTTAAATTCCTCGGCGCATTTGACAAGCGCCTTCAGATTATTCAATTCTTTTTTAATTTGTTTAAGGTTATTCATTTGCATGATTGTTCAAATGATAACAACAATCGAAAAACTTCACAAGAGGCGAATTTTTCACAGGATGTTTCAGTTTTGGAAAAATGTTTTTATTTCAATTTGATTTATAATGATGAGATGAAGAAGAAAAATTTTTTACTCAAAATGAATTTCATTTTTTGGGGAGCCCAGTCTTTGGAGAATTAAGGGGTGTTTTTTGAGTTCAGGATCTTGTTTGAGGATTTTTTGAGATTCAACTCGGGCGGCTTCCACCATTTTGATGTTTTTCAACGCCTCCATCCCGATGTCGGAAATTCCCCATTGTTTGGCGCCGGAAAGCTCTCCCGGCCCGCGGAATCGTAAATCGTATTCCGCCAATTCAAATCCGTTCTTCGCCTTTGCCAATGCGTTCAAACGTTCTTTTGTTTTTTGCGACGAAGAGCCGGTAAAAACAAAGCAATATGGCTGAAACGAACTGCGCATCACCCTGCCTCTCAGTTGGTGCAGTTGCGCGAGGCCGAATCGTTCTGCGCCTTCAATGACAATCATAGTGGCGTTGGGAACATTTATGCCCACTTCAACAACGGAGGTGGCGGTTAAAATTTGAATTTTATTATCATGAAAATCATTCAACACGTCCTCTTTTTCCTTTGGTTTCATTTTGCCGTGCAGGATGCCAATTTCAAACTCGGGAAAAACTTCTTTTTTAAGCCGCCTGGCTTCCTCATTGACGGATTTTACATTTAAGGCGAGTTCTTTATCGGGGTCGGGTTCTTCAATTCGCGGGCAAATTACAAACGCCTGTCTACCTCTTTTTATTTCGGCCCGAATTTGCTCGTAAGCTCGATTCCGCTAGATCGGAAGAGCGTCGTGTAGGGAAAGAGTGTAGATCTCGGTGGTCGCCGTATCATTAAAAAAAAAAAA
>CAJVWH010000019.1 GCA_913009575.1 uncultured bacterium | reverse complement strand
TAAAGAGTTCGGACTCCTCCGCGGAACGCGATTGGCAGTCAGCAAGCTTGCCCGGTAAAGTAAGTCCTTCTAAAACACCTTTTCTTAACACGCTTTCCTTAGCCGCCCGCGCCGCCTTGCGCGCCTTCAAAGCCAAGGAAACTTTGCCGATTATGGCGCGGGCGTCGTTGGGATTCTCCTCCAAAAATCCCGAAAACGCTTCTCCAAAAACTGTCTCCACCGCGCTTCTTGTTTCCGGATTTCCAAGTTTGGCTTTTGTCTGTCCTTCAAATTGCGGCTCAGGCAATTTAACCGAAATTACTGCTGTCAAACCCTCTCTAACGTCATCACCTGTAAAACTGTCCTCTTTGATCAGATTATTTTTGCGGGCATAATCATTGATAGTGCGAGTGAGAGCTGTCCTGAATCCAGTGAGATGCATTCCACCTTCCGGCGTATTGATGTTATTGGCAAAACTCACCTCCTTAACGGCAATATCTTCAACATATTGTAAGGCCACCTCAACTATAACATCATTGATTTTTTTCTCAACGTTAAAAATCTTCCCATGTATCGGTTTTTCGTTCTTATCCAAAAATTTTACGAGAGATAAAATACCTCCTTCAAAATAAAAAGTGTAAGAATTAATCGGCACTTTGAGTTCATTTAAAAATAAAACATTTGAGTCTTCAATTTTTCCTTTGTATTCACGGGCGTCAATTACTCTGATTTTCAATCCCTTTACCAAATAAGCCTGCTGGCGCAAATGATTCAAAATTTTATTCCAATCAAATGTTATTTCGTTAAAAATTTCGGGGTCCGGTTCAAAAGTAATAACGGTGCCATACTGTTTGCTTGGCGCCACTTTCTTTACCTTGGAAACAGTTTTGCCGCGTTTATATTCTTGCTCGTATTTTCCGCCATCGCGGTGTACTTCGGCTTTCAACCAGGATGACAAGGCATTCACCACCGAAATGCCGACGCCATGCAGGCCTCCCGCTATTTTATAAGATTCACCGCCGAATTTGCCTCCGGCGTGGAGAGTTGTCATAACGGTCTCCAGTGCTGAAACTTTTGTCTGTTTATGAATTTCCACCGGAATGCCCCGACCGTTGTCCGCCACCCTTACGCGGTTGCCCGGCAAAAGCGCCACTTCCACTTCATTGGCGAAATCCTGCATCGCTTCATCTCGGCCATTGTCAAAAACTTCCCATATCAAATGATGGAGTCCTTCAACACCTGTAGAGCCAATGTACATTCCCGGCCGCTTTCTAACCGGCTCCAGCCCTTCAAGAATATAAATATCTTTGGCCGTATAGCCGTTATCCCCACTTTTAGTTTTTACCGTCATTGCTTATATTTTAACATAAACGACCTTTTTTCTCAAACATTTTAGAGAAAAGAACAAGCCGGGTTTCTCGTAATATGAAAACATTGACTGTCAGTATTTTTGTATTCTTGAATGTAAGAAAGATATTCGTCATTTTTCATCTCCTCCAAGACTTCTTTCAAAATTTTATGAACAAGCGGTTTGTAAATTTCCTGATAATTTTCGCACTGGCGCGGATTGACTATACTGTTTTCTATGTAATAACCGCATCCGTCTATGTCAAAACTTTGCCCCTTCGTATGCGGACTGTCCGGCATCGCCAACTTGCCAGCACGGATTATTTCTTTTTGGTAATCAACTGTTCTTATCAAGCTTGTAATCGCCAAACGAATATCATCCGGCAAATTGCCGGCTCTCATTTTTTCCCGCCATCTTGCGCCAATTTCGTAAAGGAGTTTGGCGGTGTCTTTGTTAAGATACGGCCGCCACTTTTCAAGATTGGGATTCAAAAACCTCATAATAAGATTCAAATTTTTGTTACTCTCAATTTTTGCCAATGCGCCTTTTTTAAAGTCCTCTAGAATTTGCTCGTTTGTTTTATATGAAGGGTAACCCCTCCACCACGCGCGCTCCATTTCGGATAATCTTCTCACATCTTCAATTTCTTCTTTCTCGGCAACAGCGCCGTTGTTTGATATTAAATTCAAAATCTCTTCTTTTTTTTCAAATACTCTCGGCATTGTGCCCTTCTCTTCACTTTTTACAAAAAAATTCTCCATAAATAAAATTTATCAAAAAATCACCTTCTTACCTCCCATTCCACATTGGCGTCCAGAGCGTCCATTATCTTGTTCATCAATTCGTTTATTTCTTCTTCGGAAAGAGTTTTTTCTTGAGATTGAAAAATTAAATGGAAAGCGAATGAGTTTCTGTCTTCGTCCGGCAATTCATAAATATCAAACAAGTCGGTATCAATCAAAAGCATACCGGCGGTATTTTCTATGACATCAAGAACTTCAATAACTTTTGTTTTTGAAGGAACAAAAACAGAAATATCCCGTTTAACCGCCGGATAACGGGAAATCGGCCTATATTCAACCTCTTCGGTCGCTAAACGCACAAGCATCTCAAAATTGATTTCCCAGCCAATATGGTCAATCAATCCGATTGATGTGTTGCCTACCCTTATGTCGGCAACTTTATCCGGATGATCTTGAAAAAAAATATCGCTGATGCCAAGCTCATTCAGCAAATCCTCCACTAATCCTTTCATCTCATAAAATGTGGCATTGCTCGCGAAAACAGCCAAAGAAATTGTCTCTCCATGGGAAGGAAACACTTCGCCGATTTCAAATATTTTTACTGCCGGAAAATATCTGAGATTCTCTTTGGCAATTTTTGCCAAGCCGTCCAAAAGATTGATTCTCAAATATTTTTTGTCTTTGGCAATCGGATTCATAATCTCAATATCGCCAACCGGATTAAAAGAGTAATTATAAATTTCCGAAAAACCCGCGCCAATTAAAATATTTCTTATAATTTCGGCGTAAAAGAAATTGTCATTGCGTTTTGAGGGAAATAAGATTTCCTCAGGAAGCTTAGCGGGAATTTTTTCGTAGCCGTAAATTCTTGCAATCTCCTCAATTAAATCCTCCCGCCCCAAAATATCAAGGCGTTCATAAGGGACGGTAACAAGAACAAGATCACTATCTTTATGGATAATTCTTCGGAATCCGCGTGAATTTTTAAATTGTTTCGCTTTTTTTATATCCTCAATCACAATGCCATCCGTATTATAACGAGAGGCATGAATAATTTTTCCCTTCCCCAGATATATTCCAACATGGTCAATTCCCTCTTTAATTTTTTGCCCTTTCATAAACTCTTTAGTTTCGTAATGGATTTTACCATTTCCTGAATTTGAAAAAACCAAATCGCCCGGCTTTAAATCTTTTTCCACGTCCCGCCCGGCAGGGTGAACCGCTTCCCCAAAAAAATATTGGTCAATCGTCATTCGCGGTATCTGAATCCCCGAGTGCGCAAAAACATAACCGACAAAAGACGAACAATCAAAACAATCCGGTGCGTCAAAAGTCACGCTGGCGCCATATTTATAAGGTTTGCCAACCAAACTTTTTGCCAATTTCAAGATATTTTTTATCGGATTTATTTTTCGGACTCCAAAATCAAGGCGTTCTAAAATGTCAATTATTTCTTTCTCGCCTATCTCAATGCCGAGCAATCTTGACACATCTTTCGGATGAACGCCGAGATTGTATCCGTTCGCTTTTTTTGGATAAATATCGGTCTCCGCCCCCACTTTCACCGACTTGGAGACTAAGTCTCCAAGTAGTTCTGTCGCCCTTTTCATTCCCTTTTCCGCCAACTTCGGTGTTATTTCATTTTCAAACCTCAAAGAAGACTCTGTCCTTATCCCGATTTTACGGGAAGTTTTCCTTATATTTACCGGTTCAAAATTCGCCGCCTCCAAAATTATATTCTTTGTTTTCTCTCCAATTTCCGCTTTCTTCCCTCCCTTTATTCCGGCAATAGCCAGGGGACTTTTTTCATCCGCGATAATCAAGACATTTCCGTCTAATTTAATTTCCTGACCGTCCAAGGTCGTAATTTTTTCTCCGTCTTTCGCCTTCCTTACAACAATTCCGCCTTCAACTTTATCCGCGTCAAAAGCGTGAAGCGGCTGTCCCGTTTCAAACATCACATAGTTCGTGGCGTCAACTATGTTATTGATTGATTTTTGTCCGATTGCCTCCAACCGCTCCCTCATCCATTTTGGAGACGATCCGACTTTCACTCCCTCAACAATCCTGCCGATGTAGCGACGGCAAAGCTCGGATTCTTTAACGCTGACATTGGCAAGTGATTTTGAACTAAATTTTTTGCCAGTCGAGCTGGCAGCGGGATCCTTTAGAGTTTTATCAATGAAGGCGCGGGACAAAAAATTTAAGTTCAAAATTGCTGAAACTTCTTTTGCCACCCCATTATGGCTCAAGCAATCGTGCGCCCTGTTCGGTAAAACATCAATATCCAGAATATAGTCACCGCCGGTTTTTTCCACGCTCTCAACTTCAAAACTATGCATCGTCAAAAGCTCCGCCAATTTTTCCGGTTTTGGAAGTTTTTTTGTAAAATATGATTGCAGCCAATTATAAGAAATTTTCATAAATTAAAACTGTTTTATAAACCTTAAATCTCCCGAATAAAATAATCTTATGTCGTCTATTTTATATTTAATCATCGCCAGCCGGTCTATTCCCATTCCGAAAGCGAAACCTTGCCATTCTCTCGGGTCCAGCTTCACATTTTCCAAAACATTCGGATGAACCATTCCTGCTCCCGCAATTTCCATCCATTTTTCTTTAAATTTCATATCAATCTCTACGCCCGGTTCAACGAAAGGAAAATAACTCGGACGTAAACGGATTTCTACTTTCTTTCCATCAGAGGCGGAAAAAAACTTCTGAAAAAAGGTTTCCATTACCGCCTTTAAATTTCCAAGAGTAATATTCTTGCCCACCATTAGGCCTTCCAGCTGGTAAAATTGTATTTCATGTGTGGCATCTGTCGCTTCATATCTGAAAACTCTTCCTGGTGCAATTATCCTGAAAGGCGGCATGTTAGTTTCCATATAATGAATTTGAACGGGAGAAGTGTGGGTTCTCATGACTAAATTTTCCTCCGGCGCTTTGTTCGAAATTCCACTCTGTTTAGGGCTCCGAGGCCAAAAAGTGTCGTGCATATCGCGCGCCGGGTGATTTGGAGGAATGTTTAAAGCGTCAAAATTATAATACTCCGTTTCCAATTCAGGGCCTTCAGCAATATTAAAACCCATTGAGGAAAAAATATCCGTTGCTTTTTTCTGCACTAAGGTCAGCGGATGTAAATGTCCTCTCCCAACCTTTTTCCCCGGCGCCGTAACATCTATTTTTTGTTTTTGTTTACCAGACATGATTTTATTGTACAACTTTTCTCTATTTTTTTCTATGTTTGGGTGTAACCCAAAATCCTAAATATTTTTTCAGCATCAGGCGGGTTTGGGCGTCAAGTCCCGGGAGCGCACCAAAAATCGGAATGGTTAAAGGAATCAAAACCCATTGCAGAAACATAAATAAATACTTAAAACGTTTTTTTTCTTTCGGCCTGGGTGGAAGCAGCTTGGTGGAAATTATTGCCGACATCACAAGACCGAGCATCGCCAAAGTCATAAGATCACGCGTTACGCGCGGAAGATTATAAGAAAGCAATGTTGTGTTGAATTCTTGTCCTCCGAGCAAAAGAGGAAGCCATCCCAAAAGAAAAATTATCAGGGGATTAGTTGACAACGACCAGAAACCCTCAATTTGTGCAAAAGCAAGGCGTACTTTTTTCTTAATGGAGATTTTTTTGTTTTTCAAAAAACCAAACAAAAGATAGGGAGCATTCTCAACGCCCCATCCCCATCTCCTCTGCTGTTTGTAAATATTCTTCGCTGTCCCCCAAAAACTGGGCGCTAAGTTGGCATCCATTGAAACCGGATAAGAAATCGGTACCACGTGGTAATCTCCGTTAAAATAAAGGAACAAATTCCAAAAAATGCGGGAATCTTCAGAAACGATATTTCTTTGCCAATAGCCGACTTCAAAAAGCGCTTTAAAGCTCATTGAATGAGAGGAAAAAGTGGCAAGACGCTCCGGCCTCTCCTGCTGAATCATTTGCCAGAAAGTACCCGAAGTCGCCACCACGCGGGAAAGGGCCGGCGCGTCCCAAATATTGTTATTGTAAACGGGAATCGGCTGAAACGAAGAACGGTAAGGTTTTTCACAGGTGAGAAAGTGCCAAGTCAAGCACAAAAAATATTGCGGATAGGCGCGAGTGTCAATATCAAAAGCGGAGACCAAAACATCTTCATATTTTATCCCGTCCGCATCCAGAATTTGCTTGCGCGCTTCTTCCGCGGCGTAAGAAATATTTGAACCTTTGCCCTGTATTTCCCCAGTCAGACCTTCGGGGTGTTTTACGATTAAAAAACGAGCAAAACGACCATCATATTTTTCCAACACTTTTTTTGCAGTCTTTTCTGCTTCGCCGCCCGCCCTTTCTTCATAAGCCAAAACGATTATCATTTTATTTTTATCCCATTCCGCGTTTAATAATGATTTAACGCCGGTGTCAACAATTTCAAAATCTTCTTTATAAAAAGGCAAAATAACCATCTGTAGAATATTGTCATATTTTAAATTTTTCAGACGTTCCCCCCAATCAATCTTAAGATAATGGCGCATCCGCTTCCAATTGGCGCGCAAATGAACCGAGAGATAAACCGTTTTGACAAGCCAATACAAATCAAAGACGATAATGAAAAAGGCGGCCCAAACGGGAACCAGCCAAGAAAGCAAAAAGACTCCTCCAAGCGTCCCCCAACTCAAGAGTCCGGGTATCATTTCAAGTATTCTATAAATCACTTTATCTTTTCCTTCCAAATCCCCCGCTTTGCCGATTTTTAGATAATTGAGAGCCATAGTTGAATTATACGCGGAAAAGGAGTACAATTTCAAACATCATGACTTTTTTGAACGTGAATCATATTCCTTACTTTTATATTTCAATCGGAATGGTATTGTTTTTTCTTGCAGTGTGGATTTTGTCAATTGAACTTCGGTTAAAAAAATTCTTTAGAGGCAAGAAAGCGAAAGACCTTGAAAACGTAATGGAAGAGATAAATATTGAACTTAAAAAATTGAATACATCGCGGGAAAAGACGGAAAAATATTTGGAAACGATTGAAAGACGCCTTAAACAAAGCATCCAGCAAGTCGGTATTTTGCGCTTTAATCCTTTCGGTAATTCCGGTTCCAATCAAAGTTTCAGTATTGCATTTTTAGATGAACAAGGAAATGGCGTGGTTCTCTCCAGTTTGTATTCAAGGGAAAAAGTTAATATTTACGCGAAGCCGATAAACAAATACCAATCAGAATACGCGCTGTCAAAAGAGGAAAAGGGGGCAATAGAAAAGGCAAAAAATAATGGATAACAATAAAATTACAAATATCCACCGGCCGCCGGTTGTGGTCGTTATGGGTCATATTGACCATGGCAAATCAGAACTCCTTGACTACATAAGGAAGACTAATGCGGCGAAAAAAACCGCCAAAGGAGAACCCCACCCTGTTGTCGGGCAGGAAGCGGGTGGAATTACACAGTGCATTGGCGCTTATGAGATTGATGTAAAAGGGAAACGCATAACATTTCTTGATACACCCGGGCATGAAGCATTTTCAAAGATGCGATCAAGAGGAGCGAAAATTGCTGATATAGCGATATTGGTAATCGCCGCTGATGAAGGAGTAAAACCGCAAACACTGGAAGCTTACAAAAAGATAAAAAAGGAAAAAATACCTTTTACAGTGGCAATAAATAAAATTGACAAACCGGAAGCAAATTCTGAACAAGTAAAAGCGCAACTGGCGGAAAATCAAATATTTGTTGAAAATCACGGAGGGGAAATTCCGGCCATTGATATTTCCGCAAAAACCGGACAGGGAATAAATGAACTATTGGACATGGTTCTTCTTTTGGCGGAAATGGAAAACCTCACCGCCAATTTCAAAGAAAACGCCTCCGGAACCGTCATTGAATCACACCTGGATTCTAAAAGGGGTGTCGCGGCCACTCTTCTAGTAAAAAACGGGACCATGAAGAAAGGGATGTTCGTTGTTTGCGGAGGCGCCATTGCCCCGGTCAGGATTTTTGAAGATTTCCGAGGAAACTCCTTGGAACAGGCAACTTTTTCTTCTCCGGTAAAAATTATCGGCTTTGATAAAATTCCTGAAGTAGGGGCGGAATTTAAAACTTTTAATACAAAAAAAGAAGCTGAAACTGTTCGAACGGCGCTTGAGAAAACGCAAGGTGTTGAAAATGCCGCTTTGGCGGCTAAAAATGCATCCGTTACTGAAAGAGATATTTCCACGGAGAACATCCAAGAAGAAAAAATCATTATCCCAATAATTATCAAGGCGGATACCGCCGGCTCGGTGGAAGCGGTTGAAAAAGAAATTATGAAATTACAAGATGAAGAAACCTTTGTTGATGTTCTGCGGAAGGGAGTTGGAAACATCAGCGAAAACGACATACGGCTCGCTTCAAGCGCAAAAAATCCCATTGCACTTGGTTTCAATGTGGGTGTTGACGCCTCCGCCGGAGAATTAATTGAAAAATTCAGTGTAACCATTCAAACCTCCGATATTATTTACAAAATCAGTGAATGGCTTGATGGGGAGATTAAAAAACGTAAATTGTTAATTCCAAGAGAAGAAATGATGGGCAAAGCAGAAATTTTAAAAACTTTCAGTAAAATAAAAAACAAACAATTGGTGGGAGGACGCGTTTTAGAAGGCAAAATTACCGACAACGCTTCCGTAAAAATAAAAAGAAAAGATTTTGAGATAGGACAAGGAAAAATTATTGAAATCCAGCAAAACAAAGTAAAAGCGCGTGAGGTTGGAGAAGGGAAAGAGTTTGGGATTATAATAGAATCAAAGTCGGAAATTGCGAAAGGTGATTTGATTGAAATAGTGAAAAAAATTGGATAACCATTGTTAGAAATCTAAAACTTTTGTTTTGACAAATATCATTGATATTTTACTTCTAACGGGATAAAATAAAAACAATGGCGTTCAGAAAAGAAAAAATCAATTCTCTGCTAAAAAATATTGTCGGGTCTTTTCTAAAAACAAACATTATTCCGGGGACATTAGTAACGATAACTCAAGTGGAAATATCAAGAGGATTGCGTTACGCTAAAATATTTTTAAATATTTTTCCCGAAGAAAAGGAAGATTATGTCCTCAAGTTGCTGAAAAATAAAGCGGGAGAGTTGAGAAATTACGTTAAACCCCGGCTTAAAATGAAATTTTTGCCGCACTTTGAAATTGAAATAGATAAAGGGGAAAAGGCCAGACAGAGAATGGAGGAGGTTTTAAGCAAACATCCCGACATTAAAACGGATACGGTCTGATAGTCAAGTCCCGCCAAAGTTCCGGCAAGGGTCTGCAAAACCCTTATGTGGGAATGTTTTAAAGTCAAATATGGCCTGATAGCCAAGTGGTAAGGCAAGGGTCTGCAAAACCCTTATGCGGGGGTTCAATTCCCCCTCAGGCCTCCAAGCCCGGGTGGCGGAATCGGTATACGCGCGCGACTTAAAATCGCGTCTCGCAAGGGATGTGGGTTCAAGTCCCACCCCGGGCATTTTCCGCCCATAGCTCAGTTGGTAGAGCAGCGGCCTCTTAAGCCGAGTGTCCCAGGTTCGAGTCCTGGTGGGCGGACACGAATGAAATGAGTGGACGAACACAGCAAGCAAACTGCTTTGCTTGCGTCAGGACGAGAAGGGCGGAGGCATGTCGCCGAAGGCAACAGACGAGCCGGGGCCGCGAGTACTTTGTTTTTTATGAACGAAGTGAAATAAAAAACTTAGTAACTCGTGGCCGAGTCTTGGTGGGCGGACACGAATGAAATGAGTGGACGAACACAGCAAGCAAAACCGATTATAAATTTATGCGCTGGGGTGGCGAAATTGGCAGACGCGCCGGCTTTAGGAGCCGGTGGGAGCAATCCCGTGGAGGTTCAAGTCCTCTCCCCAGCACCAGAACAGAACTTGTCCGCCTACGGCGGGCTTTTTCTTTGGCGGCGCGAACAAACCTCATCCGCGCCACTCGCCTCCGCTCCGCTACGGCGAGCCACAAAAAACAAAATTTGCCTTTTCCTTTTTCAAAAAAAATGGGGGGGCGAAAAAAAGGAAAAAAACGCAAAGGCAAAATTTTGATTTTTGTGGGTTCGCTACAACTTCAAATCACTCCAATTATCCAAATCTGAATTATCAGCAATCTTCCAAATTCCAGCTGAACCAGGTTTTACTAAACCTCCTTTAAACTTTTTATTTTTCTTTAACCAACTTTCAAGCGCTCTAGCCCTTATTCTTGCTCCTTCACCAATTGCAGTAAAACCAGACTTTGTGTCTATAATCCAAATATCATTTTTTGTCTTTATAAACCAGTCTGGAAAAAATAATCTTCCGTCTTCTCGTTTTACTGAAAAATAATCTGAACCTTGATCTCCATTTTTATACCACCAAACAACAGAATTGTTTTCCTCAAGATATTTAACAAAATCTTTCTCATTCTGATTATTTTTCTCAACATAGCAAGGTTGCATAGCACACCTTTCACTTTCTATTTTCTCAAAAATGCTACTGTACTTTATTTTTGACAATGGAACTTTTATCATTTTGGTTTCATGCTTTCTTTTATCTTTCTCCTTTTCTTCTTCTTCTCTAATTCTAATATTCAAAATCTATTACGAACTACAAAAAGAAGTGCAACTCGATATCTAAATATTCTTGAAAAAGAAGGAAAGATAACTCAAGTTGGAAAGACTGGAAGAGGTGTCAAATATGTGAGAATTTGATAGAATATCTATAATATGATTATTCGAGAATTTAAACAAGAG
>CAJVWH010000018.1 GCA_913009575.1 uncultured bacterium | reverse complement strand
ATTTTTACCGCGTTTGGAGTAAGGCGGTCTAAAATAGACTCAAAGCTTCCATTGAAACTGGCACCCATTCTATCCAATTTGTTTATAAAGCATATTCGCGGAACTTTATACTTGTCCGCTTGGCGCCATACGGTCTCCGACTGGGGCTCCACGCCGGCCACCCCGTCAAAAACAACTACCGCTCCGTCCAATACGCGCAAAGAACGCTCCACCTCTACGGTAAAATCAACATGACCCGGGGTGTCAATGATATTTATACGATGCTCAAAATTTTTATCTCCCTGCTTATGGTAGGTAGGTGTCCAAAAACAAGTGGTGGCGGCGGAAGTAATGGTAATGCCCCTTTCCCTTTCCTGCTCCATCCAGTCCATGACTGCCGCTCCTTCATGCACTTCTCCGATTTTATGGGAAACTCCGGTATAAAAAAGCACCCGCTCAGTCATAGTGGTCTTACCGGCATCTATGTGGGCGACAATACCAATGTCGCGAATTTTCTCCAATGGATAATCTCTCATAATACCAATTACTAATTTTTCACGAATATATGAACAAAAATACGAGTCCAATTCGGATATTCGCTCTAATTTGTTATTTATATTTTGTTACCAGCTGAAGTGGGCGAACGCCATGTTCGCTTCCGCCATCTTCTGCATATTTTCTTTCTTTTTAACCGCCGCTCCCTCACCCTTGGAGGCGGCAATTAATTCTTCGGAAAGGCGGCTCACCATATCAGAACCCTTTTTGGAGCGAGCCGCCTCCAAAATCCATCTCATTGCCAACATCAATTTTCTATCAGGTCTAACTTCTCTGGGAACCTGGTAATTAGCTCCCCCAATTCTTCTGGAACGTACTTCCATCCTTGGTGAAGCGTTATCAAGCGCTAACGCAAAAATCTCCAAACGATTCTCTTCTTTAACTTTAGCCTTCTCGTTTATTTTATCAAATGTACTATAAACAATCTTCCTTGCTAAAGATTTTTTGCCTTCCTTCATCACATAATTAATAAATTTTTCAACTTTAATTGAATCATAAACAAAATCAGGTTTTATTTCTCTTTTTGTTTTAAGTTTTTTCCTCATAAATTTATTTCTCTCTCTTCGCTCCATATTTACTTCTTTGTCTCTTCCTTCCTTCAACTCCGGCCGTATCTAAAATGCCGCGCACAATATGATAACGCACTCCGGGTAAGTCTTTAACCCTCCCTCCTCTAAGTAAAACAACCGAGTGTTCTTGAAGATTATGCCCTTGCCCCGGAATATAAGCCGTAACTTCCATTCCATTGGTAAGCCGAACTCTTGCGACTTTCCTCAACGCTGAGTTTGGTTTTTTGGGAGTTGATGTGTAAACACGAATACATACTCCGCGTTTAAAAGGCGACGGATAAAAAACCGGCTTATTTCTCTTACTGTTAAAACCGCGCTGAAGCGCCACCGCTTTTGATTTCTTTTTCGCCTTCTTGCGCGGTCTTTTAACCAATTGATTTGTTGTAGCCATAATAAAATTGCAATCAATATTGCAACAATATCAGCATATCAGAAACAAAAAGAAGGGTCAAGCTTTTGTACAGTTAACCATATGAGGTGACATTTATGATAAATAATTTAATCAAAAAACAATTCCCGTAATCAGTTTAAATAGACTGAAAACAATCGGCAGAATGAGGCGAAAGAAAAAGAAAATAAAAATTAAAAGAATAAAAAAACCGTAACGTTCAAGAAATTCCTCAATATGGCGCCATTTGTAGGGGAAAAAAGCAAAAAGAACTTTTGAACCATCCAAAGGGGGAATGGGAACAAGATTAAAAACTCCAAGAATAATGTTAATAAAAACAATAAGTGTGGCAATCTGTAAAAAGGAAGCGGGAAGAACCGCATAAATCTGCCCGAAACGAATAATCAAACCGAAAACAATCGCCACCAAAAAGTTGGAAATCGGACCCGCTATAGCAACCGCCCCCGGTCCCCATTTCTGGTTTTTAAGGTTATAGGGATTGTAGGGCACCGGTTTTGCCCAGCCAAAAATAAATCCACCTAAAAGATAAGTAATCATTGGAACCAAAAAAGAACCGAAAAAATCCAAATGTTTCGCGGGATTTAAGGTTAGCCGGCCGGCGTACTTGGCGGTTGGGTCACCCATGGCATTAGCGGCAAAGCCGTGGGAAACCTCATGAATGACAACCGACATTACTAAAACTGCGATAGCAAATATAAAATCAATTCCTTGCATAATTCTTCTTTCTATTATATACTAAATTTTGATATGGCAAAAGAGTGTCCAATCTGCAAAAAAGGGACGATAATGGCGCGGAAGAGAAATCTTCTCAGGGGCAAATATAATCCCACAAAAAAAACAAGAAGGTATCCCAATCTGCAATGGGCGGCTCTTCCCGGTACAAGTTCATCACATAAACAAACCGGAAAGCGCATTAAAATATGCACTTCTTGTTTAAAAAAGGGACTTCATTTAAAAAATAAGGTATAATGCGACTATGGAGCAATTCCTGCAGCAAAATTGGTGGGTTTGGATTGTCTTAACTCTATGGATATTACCATGGAAAGGAATCGCTTTGTGGAAGGCGTCACGGCTTAAACATCTGAAATGGTTTATCGCCATTTTAATTCTGAATACTTTCGCTTTGCTGGATATCTTTTATATTTTCGTGGTTGCGAAAAAAGCGGAAAAGAATAAAGAATAAATTTCAGGAAAGAGGTTTGTCACGCGCCAAGACGGAAGGGTGCGAGAGTGGTTGAATCGGGCAGTCTTGAAAACTGCTGTGGGAGAGATCTCACCGTGGGTTCGAATCCCACCCCTTCCGCCATTTTACAATTTCAGCATTTGAAAAACTGCTGTATACTCGCAGAATTTAAAATGAAATTTACGTCGTTTCCAATATTCGCTGCCTTGACGCAAGGCCGAAAAAAATTTTTAATAATCAATTCATGAAAAAAGGGTTTACATTAATAGAATTAATAGTAGTGGTGGCTATTATCGCGCTTTTATTGGCTACAATAATGGTTTCCCTGAGCAATGTTAAAAGTAAAAGCCGCGACGCGCAGCGAATGGCAAACATGCGGGAATTAAATAATGCATTGAATCTTTATGAAAATTCTACAATGCAATATCCCGTTTATAACGGGAATATTACCGGGTCTGATCCAATGTCAAACGCCTTAAAAACCGTCAAATCAATGATGCAGACCCCGACAGACCCATTGAATTCCGCACCTTATATTTACACTTACACCTCCGACGGGACAAGTTTTGTTCTTGGTTTCTGCTTGGAAACAGACAGTATCCAAGGATATTCGCAAGGGTGTGGAAATACAATCACACCATAAAATGAAAAAAGTTAAAACAAAAAAATCACTACGAATTGAGTGGAGGGCTCCTGAATATGAATACATGAAAAAGACGGCTGATTGGTTTTGGATAGTGGGAATTGTCACGCTTGCTTTGATTTCCGCGGCAATTTTTTTGGGAAATGTTCATTTTGCGATATTGGCGGGCCTAGCGGGATTTTCCATCGCCCTTTACGGTGCGAGAAAACCAAAGACTATCAATTTCAGTATCAGTTCAAAGGGCATACAAATAGGTAATAAAATTTATGATTATGAAAATTTAAACTCTTTTTGGATAAATTATGCTCCGCCCCATAGAAAAGAATTAATCATTGAATCAAACAAAACGTTCATGCCGCACATAAACATTATGTTGGGCGAAACAAACCCGGAAAAAATACACGAATACCTTCTGCAATTCCTGAAAGAAGAAAAAATTGAAGAATCATTAATAATAACAATAGCAAGATTGATTGGATTTTAATAAACAACAACGTTCCTGAAGCTCAGTGGAACGCGTGATTAAAAATGCCCTCATCGTTCAACGGATAGGACACAAGCTTGCGGAGCTTGAAATAGAGGTTCGATTCCTCTTGAGGGCATCAATATTAAACTTTCAGGGATTTTGAAAGGCGGGATTTTTTGCGGGCCGCGGTGTTCTTTTTTATCACGCCTTTTTTGGTTGCTTTGTCAATTGCCTTATAAGCGGCGGGGATAAATTTTTGGGCTTCTTCTTTTTTGCCTTCTTCTTTCAATTTTTTAATTTTTTTGACAACAGCCCTCATCGCCTCTTTTCTTCTAAGGTTATATTTCTTCTTTTTTAATGATTGTCGCAATGCTTTTTTTGCTGATTTTGTTATAGGCATATTTGTTTTATTATTTTAATTTAGTGAGAGCGAGTATCGCCGCTCTGGCGTTATTTAGTTTATTTTTGCTTCGGGAAAGAATTTTAGCGTTAACTCTCTTTATTCCCGCCATCTCTAAAACAATCCTGACAGAGCTGCCGGCAACTAATCCATGCCCAAAAGAGGGCATCATAATAACTTTGGCACTCGCAAATTTCGCTTCCACGGCGTGGGGAATTGAAAATTTATCGGTCAAATTAACTTTTATCATATTCTTTTTTGCGTTTTTAAAAGCCTTTTCTATCGCCAATGATGTATCAGGCGCTTTTCCGAGACCGACACCAACCTCTCCCTTTTTATTGCCGGCAACGGCTGAAACTCTAAAACTAAATCTGCGGCCTCCCGCAACGACTCTGGCGGTTCTGGCAATATCAATGATTTTTTTCTCATATTCGTCTTTGCGCCTATTATTTTTAAAATTCTTATACGACATAAATTTTTTATTGATTAAATTTTAATACCTGCTTCTCTCAAAGATTCCGCCACCGCTTTCACTCTGCCGTGATATTTATAACCACTCCTGTCAAAAACCGCTGTTTTTATTTTTTTCGCCAAAGTTTTCTTCGCGAAATCTTTTCCGACTTCTCGGGCAATTTCAACCTTATTTGTTTTTTTTCTGCCGACTGGCTTGTAATTTAAATCACTCGCGGAAACAATGGTAATTCCCTTACTGTCGTCAATAAGTTGAACAAATATATGCCTATTGGAACGAAAAACAGAAATCCGCGGCCGATTGCCAGCGCCAATAATTTTGGTTCTGACTTTCCTATGGCGTTTTACGCGTTTATCTAATTTTGTTTTATCTTTTTTCATTGCTCAAATTTAATTTTCTCCATTAAGCCGTTGTAGCCGCTTTTTTACCTGCCTTTCTTCTCACAACTTCATTCTCATATCTGATACCTTTGCCCTTATATGGCTCCGGCTTTTTAAGGATTCTGATTTTCGCGCTGAAATCTCCCACTTCCTCCTTATTTATGCCGGAAATGGAAATAATATTTTTTTCAACTACCACTTTAAGCCCCTCTGGAATTGTCATTTTAATCGGGTGAGAAAATCCCAAATTTAAAACTAAATTTTTTCCTTCCGTCTGCGCCTTATAGCCGATACCCACCACAACAAGTTTTTTTTCAAATCCTTTCGTCGCGCCCTCTATCATATTTTTTATGTGCGAAGAATATGTTCCCCATAATGAAAAAACAGCTTTGGAATTTCTTTCAGGATTCAGAACCACAAAACCTTCTTTCTGTTTAATACTCACACTATCTTTAAATTGCCGTTTCAATTCTCCAAGCGGACCTTTTACCGTGACATTTCCATCTTCTATCTTAATCTCCACATTCTCCGGTATTTCAATTGGTTTTTTGCCGATTCGTGACATAAATTTCCCTAAAATCAGTTAATTGATTTCACATATCACTTCTCCCCCGACCTTTTCCTTGTGCGCTTCTTTATCCGTTAAAACCCCTTTTGGCGTTGTCAAAATACGCAAAGTACGCCGTGCGCGCGCTGCATGAATCTTGTTTAACGGCAAATAAATTCTTCTGGAAAGTTTTGAAATTCTAGTGACGTGGCTTATGGCGGGAACTTCTTTTTCATCATATTTCAAAACAATGCTTATTATCTTTTTATTTTTCTTGCCGCGCCTCACCGCCTCTTTTATAAAACCTTCTCTGGCTAAAATTTCCACTATCGCCATTTTAAATTTTGAATACGGAACAAAAACCGTTTCTTTTTTTACGGCTTGGGCATTTCTTATTATTGTTAACATATCCGCTATATTATCCATATTACCAAGATGACTTTCTAATTCCCGGGATCATGCCTTCACTGGCAAGTTCCCTAAAACAAATCCTGCAAAGGTCAAAATCCCTCATATACCCGTGTTTTCGTCCACAACGAAAACAACGTCTAACCACTCGTGATTTATATTTTGGCGCCTTTTGCGCTCTTGCAATTACTGATTTTTTTGCCATACCAATTTATTTTATAGGAAAACCAATAAATTTCAATAACTCCACCGCCTCGGGTTTCGTTTTCGCGTTTGTTGCCACAGTTACTCCGAGACCAAAAGATTCTCTCACATCTTGATCGCTTACTTCCGGGAAAACAATATGTTCTTTAAAGCCGATGGTCAAATTTCCGGTTTCATCAATTGAACTTGAATCCAAACCCCTAAAATCACGAATCCTGGGAATGGCGGCATTTATCAATTTCTCCAAGAAACTATACATCCTTTTTCTGCGTACAGTGACGGAATACCCGATTGTCATACCCTGACGAAGTTTAAAAGAAGCAATTGATTTTTTGGCCGGATTTTCCACAGGTTTCTGTCCGGTAATAAGGGCAAGTGATTTTTCAATAATCTTCTTCTTATTCTCGTCTTTCAACGAACCCGTACCGGTACTGATGACAACTTTAAGAATTTTTGGAACGGCAAAATTGCTTTTGTAGCCAAATTTCTTTTTCATTTCCGGAACAACTGTTTTATTATATTTTTCTTTTAATGTCTGCATAATATTTTACACAAAAAAATGCCTGCCGGCGGACCTGCCGGCAGGCAGGTAAGGTTCTACAACGCCTTCATAACCCAATAATCAATATGATAGCATAATAGCAATTTCTCTGATTTTTGCAAGCCCCTCGGGTAATGTGCAAGGACTTATGGCGGTTTTCCACTAAAATGTGGAAATGGCGATAAATATGGCAAAAACAATTAAAGAAGAAAGGTTAAGGTGGATTCTTCCAATTATCAACAAAGAGGTAAAACTGGTCGATGCGGCAAAGATATGCCCACACAGCAAAAGAAGTTTGGAAAGATGGTGTAAGTTGTATCGCGAGAAAGGAGAAGGCGGTCTTGAGTCAAAAGCGACAATACCAAAGACAAGCCCCAATGAAACACCAATACGCGTCAAGGAAAGAGTGATTGAATTGAGAAAGGAAACAAAACTATGCGCCAAGAAACTGCACTGGAGATTAAAGAAGCAAAACATGATTGTTCCAGTAAGAACAATCGGCAAGATTATCAAAGACGAAGGGCTTGTGAGAACATACAAGGCCAAGAGAATTAAATACAAATATATCAAAGCTGAAAGGCAGCCGGGAGAACTTGTGGAAATAGATGTCAAATACGTGCCCGGACGCGTTGCCGGGCAACGATAATAGTTTTCATACACCATATTGATGAGATTTAAACCGGTAATCATGCCCCGATTTTAGCAAAAATTCCAAATCGGGGGTATTACCTATGTATCTCATCTTTTGCAGCCCTATCTTGTTGTTATATTCCGCTCATCATTGAATACATCGGCTTTATCATTGACACGGCAAAAAAACCGACTGCCGTTCCGATGATTACCATGAGAATCGGCTCAATAATGGTTGACATATCTTTTGTCGTTTCAGCCACTTCACCCTCGTAAAACACGGCGAGGCGCATAAGCATATCGGAAAGCTTGCCTGTTTCCTCTCCAACTGCCATCATTTCTCCAAGCAATACGGGATAAATGTTTGACTTTTTAAAAGATTTTGAAATAGGCAAACCCTTTTGAATATCGTCTCGCGCGCGCCGCAAAACTTTTTTATAGCGGTGATTTTGCAAAACACCCTCGGTTATGGAAAGCGCCTCCAAAACATCCACTCCCGAACTTATGAGAGAGGCGAGTGTCCGGCTTGTCCGCGCGGAGTTTATTTTTTTAATCAAAGAAGAAAAAATCGGCAAATGAAGCGCCACGTTGTCAATTATCCTTTTGAATTTCGCGTTTCTTAGTATCCAGCTAAAAATAAAAACAAGCGAGGCAAAAATACCGGCGGACAAAAACTTGTTATAGACTAAAAAATTGCTCACGGCGATAATTATCCTTGTACTCATCGGCAATTCAACACCCAGCTCTTTGAAAGTTGACACAAGGGTCGGAACAACATAGATAAGCATCAGTATCCCTATGGCTATCATCGCGGTAATTATTATCATCGGATATATCATGGCCCCTTTGATTTTTTTGCGAAGGTCGTAATCCCTTCCCAACTGTTCACCTATAAGATCTAATGATTCGCTGAGTTTTCCGCTTTCTTCTCCGACTTTCACCATGGAGATAAAAAGCATAGAAAAAGTTCCCGGATATTCTCTCATGCTTTCACTTAAGGAATTGCCTTTTTTTATGTTCTCTTTGAGGCTTACCAATATACTTTTGAATTTTTTATTCTGAATTTGCCTGCCTAAAATATCCAATGCGCGCGTAAGAGGCAAACCGGAGGAAATCATTACGGAAAGATTGCGCGAAAAAATCATTTTGTCGCTAATTGGAATATTGCCGAAAACAGATAAAAATGATAAAAAACGTCTTTTCCCGCCTTTTTTCTTAAACGAAACAAGTATATACCCTTTTTTCCGCAAAGCGCGTGATAATTCAAAACGATTTCGCGCTTCCATTACGCCTTTTTTCTCCTCCCCCGAAATTTTTTTCGCAAAATATTTAAATTCCATAAATCTTATTTTTCCCTTAACCGCTATTCCGTGGTAACCCTTAATATTTCTTCAATACTTGTAATTCCTTGGACTGCTTTAATTATACCGTCTTCAAACATTGTAATCATACCTTCCTTTTCCGCCTGTCTTTCAATATCATCGGAAATGGAATTGTTTATTATTAAATTTTTAACAGACTCGGATATTTTTAATATTTCATGGATTCCAATTCTGTCCATATAGCCCTCTTGGCATTCTTTTGAGGGTTTTGGCTTGTAAAAAGGGATTGTGCTCCAATCGTCTTCTTTACCGATTATTTTATCCCTCCGCAAAAAATCCAATACTTTATCCAAATTAATATTTTTGCCCAAGTTCTCTATTTGCGATTTATCCAAGAAATATTTTTCCTTGTTCTTGCATAATTTCCTCACCAGTCTTTGGGCAACCACTATGTTCAAAGTTGAAACAAGTAAAAACGATTCCACTTTCATATCCAAAAGCCTTGGGATGGCGCCGGCGGCGGAATTGGTATGTAATGTGGATAAAACAAGATGCCCGGTAAGAGCGGCGTTGATTGCCAATGAGGCAGTTTCATTATCGCGAATCTCGCCGACCATTATTACGTCGGGGTCTTGCCGAACCAAAGACCTTAAACCGGTGGAGAAAGTAAATCCTATGTCCGGTTTGACTTGGGTTTGATTTATTCTTGGAATCTGATATTCAATCGGGTCTTCAATTGTTGAGATATTGACTTCCGGAGTATTGAGAATATCAAGAACGGTATAAAGAGTAGTGGTTTTTCCCGAACCGGTCGGCCCCGTAACCAAAATCATGCCAGTCGGCCTTTTGATGGCGTGATGAAGATTATCAATTTGACTTGGCTGGAAACCGAGCCCTTCCAAAGTCAATCCTTTCGCATTCTCGTGAAGAATCCTAAGAACCGCTTTCTCTCCGTTATAAACAGGAAGAATTGACACTCTGAAAGACACTTTTTCTTCCGGTGTTTCAATTTTAAACCTTCCGTCTTGCGGAAGGCGCTTTTCATCAAGTTTCAAGTTCGCCAAAACTTTGATTCTGGCGATTATGCCCATAGCCACGCTCTCCGGTAAAACCATCGCGTCATGGAGAATTCCATCAATTCTATATCTGGCAAGTACCTCTTTTTCCATCGGTTCAATATGGATATCGCTCGCGCGCTGCAAAATCGCGTGCCTTAAAAGAGTATCCACAATCCTCACCACCGGCATATCTTCCGCCAATTTTTTTAAATCCTCGGCCTTTTGCCCGCCCTCACTTTCCGAAACTATTTTTAGAGACTTGGCTTCTTTCTGGATAATGTCTCCAAACTCCGCTTGCAGACTTTTTTGATATTGAGATAAGGCGTTTTTAATTGATTCCCTGTCGGTAAGACGCGGCAGAATTTTTAAATCTGATTTTTTTCTTACAAAATCAATCGTTTCCAAGTCTTCAGGGTCAAGCATGGCCACTTCCAGCTTATTGCCGTTCTTTTTGTACGCGACTATATTATGGGTTCTGGCTATGGGTTCAGGAATCAATCTCAATGTGCCAAATTCTATTTTTTCCTTCTCCAAGCTCACAAAAGGCACGCCCAATATATAGGCCTGCAAGTGCCTAAGGTCGTCTCCGGAAATTTTACCCTCGCTCACAAGAATTTCTCCAATATTCTTTCCTTTTTTCTTTGCTTCTTTGTCGGCATTTGAAATATCGTCCGCCGTAACAAGGCCACTATCCAATAAAAACAATTTTAATTGGTAAGATTCAACTTTCATCCTAATATTTCTCTTATTTTCTCCATTATTTCTTCGGGAGAATAATTCGCCTTCAGCAAATACATATAAGCACCCAAAGAAAGGGCCCTCTCCACATTATGCGCCCCTTCAAGATTGGTGAGAACAATAACCGGTATGTCAGCCGTGTCGGAATTGGATTTTAATTCTCGCAACACTTCAAAGCCGTCTTTCTTGGGTAAAATGAGATCAAGAAGAATTAGGTCGGGCTTTTTTTCCTCCGCCATATTAATGCCGGTTAACCCGTCGTAAGCGGAAAATAATTCAAGCTTTTCTTCTTTGAAAACTTTTTCCAGCACTTTTTGAAATCTCATTTCGTCTTCAATAAAAAGTATTTTTTTCATATTTTTATTTACACTGATAAAAAGTAAGCCCTTCCACCCTGTCTTTAGGCACTGTCCGTTGTTTTCGCAACGGGAAGGGTAAACCAAAATGTTGAACCTCGACCATCAATACTGTTAAAGTCCATTTTGCCTCCGGATTGTTCAACAATATTTTTGGCGATAAAAAGACCTATTCCAGTCCCCTCAGTCCGATAATGTAAAATGCCGTCTCCCCGGAAAAACTTGCTGAAAACCTTTTTTTTGTAGATCGGAAGAGCACACGTCTGAACTCCAGTCACACTGATATATCTCGTATGCCGTCTTCTGCTTGAAAAAAAAAAAACAACACACCGACACTCCCACAAAAAAAAAC
>CAJVWH010000017.1 GCA_913009575.1 uncultured bacterium | reverse complement strand
GTCTTTTTTATTTTTTTTTTTTTTTTTTTTTTCAAGCAGAAGACGGCATACGAGATATATCAGTGTGACTGGAGTTCAGACGTGTGCTCTTCCGATCTTGTTATCGCCGGTGAGCATCCAAACTTCAATCCCTTCTTTTTTCAGCTCCTCAACGGCGTCATTCGCCTCTTTCTTGATGACATCCGCCACCGCCAATGCCCCTTTTATTTTTCCATTCGCCGCAATTATCATCACAGTCTTGCCTTCCGATTCAAGTTTTTTAATTTCCTCGGCGTACGGGGAAATATCCAGCCCGATGTCTTCCATCAACGCCCTGTTTCCCAAATACGCCTCAGATTTCTCTCCACCAATCTCCAAAAAGCCGCGAAGCCCTTTTCCGGAAATAGCTTTGAAATCTTCCAGTTTGTATAACTCAATTTTTTCTTTTTCCGCCTCTTCCAAAATCGCTCGCGCCAGCGGATGCTCCGACCTCTGTTCCAAAGAAGCGGCGAAACGCAACACATCCGGCTTTTCCCCGCCGCCAAACGCCGCCACATCGGTCAGTTCCGGCTTCCCTTGGGTGAGAGTTCCCGTCTTGTCCAACACAACGGCATTTATTTTGTTGGCGATTTCAAGGGAAGCGGCATCCTTTATCAAGATTCCTCTGCCAGCGGCGCTTCCGGAAGAAACCATAATCGCCATCGGGGTGGCGAGACCAAGCGCGCACGGACAGGCGATGATGAGGACCGCCACAAAATTAATCAGGGCGAAAGTAAACGCCGGAACAGGGCCGAAAATATACCAAACAACAAAAGTTAAAAAAGCAATGGCAAACACCGCCGGCACGAAATAGGAGGCAACAACATCCGCCAGCCGCTGAATGGGCGCCTTTGAACCTTGCGCCTCTTCCACCATCTTGATTATTTGCGAGAGGACTGTGTTTTTGCCGACTTTCACCGCCCTAAATGTCAGGGCGCCAAATTTGTTCACCGTGCTTCCGATAACCGAATCGCCGGCTTTTTTGCGCGCCGGCATTGATTCTCCGGTCACCATGGATTCGTCAATTTCCGATTCGCCTTCAATGATTTCTCCGTCAACCGGAATTTTTTCTCCCGGCCTTACCACTATCAAATCCCCGACCGCGACTTCATCAATTGGAATTTCAACTTCTTTCCCATCCCTTAAAACTTTCGCGGTTTTGGGCTGAAGCCCCGCCAATTTTTTGATTGCCTCGCCGGCTCGTCCCTTCATCAGCGCCTCAAAATATTTCCCGAGAAGAATCAAAACAATAATAATCGCCGAGGTGTCAAAATACACTTGCGGAACGATTCCTCCTTGCGCGAAAAAACCTGGAACAACCGTAACGCCGGCGCTGTAAAGGTAGGCCGACAAAGTGCCGACGCTCACCAAGGTATTCATATCGGCGGAACGATATTTGAAAAGAATTTTTATGCCGGCGTAAAATTGCCGCCCGACCCAAAACTGCACGGGAGTCGCGAGGGCGAAAAGAACCCAATGATTCGCCAAAAAATCTGGGACAAAGGGAAACCATCGAGAAAAACTTCCAAGAAATATAAAAATGGAAAGAATCGCGCCAACGATGAGTTTCCGTTTGAGTGTTTTCACTTGCTTTTCCCTTTCGGATTTTTCCTTATCCATCATTTCTTCCGCCACCCCTTCTTCCTCAATCGGCTTGTATCCGGCGTCTGAAATTACTTTGAAAATTTCTTTTTTGCTCGTTTTTTTCGCGTCAAAAACAACTTTCGCCCTTTTGTTCGCGAAGTCAACATCAATATTTCTAACACCCGCCGCTTTTTTAAGCGCGCCCTCCACAACCATCGCGCAGTGAGGAGAGTCCATTCCGAGAATCTTTATTGAAACCGTTTCCGTCGCGGCGACATTTTCGTCGGATTTTTTTTCTCTCTCCTCCCCCTCGCCGATTTCAAGAGTGTAGCCGATGTCCTTGACCATTTTCGCGATTCCCCGTTCCGAAACGGTGTTTTCGTCAAACTCAATCAACGCCGACTCCGTCGCGAAATTGACCGAAGCGCTGCGAACTCCCGCCGTTTTTAAAAGCGCGTTCTCAATGGTTTTAACGCACGAGGCGCAATGCATCCCCGTAATTTTGAATGTTTTTTTAATCATATTTTTGTTCTCCGTAATAAACTTATAATACTCTTCCCAGAGGCTTATTGGAAGCCAAACTTTTATAAAAGCGGAAAAATCGGAATTGCGCTAAATGCCGCATCCTCCGCCGACTCCTGCCGGTTCCGGCGCCACCTCCGCTTTTACGCGCCGATAACCGGAACCGCTTGAATAAGAATTTCCCAGGATTTCTTTCGCGTTGATATCTTTCCAGTCAACTCCTTTTTTTTGAAAATACTTGGCGATGGTCAAATAAGTACTCGGAAACCAGTAAGAATTAACTTGCAAAGCCGCTTTGTACATCTCTTGTTCACTCACCCCTTGCGACGCCATCAGCTCCAAAAAACCGAGCATCGCCATTCCGTGATTGCAATCGGGAAAATAAGCGGGATTGTTGCAGCACGGACGGTAAATATTTTTTGACACCCTCTCAATGAGTGCCTGCTGTTCTCTGGAAAGAGAAATGAAAGCGTGGACGCCGTAATGTTTCATCGCCCCGCCCTTCGCGAGCGTCCATCCGCCGGTTGAAGCGAAACGCCCGGCGCCGCCATAGCGTTTGTCCATCATCGGTCCTTTTTCCAAAACGGGATTTTTATTTCCCAGCCCTAAAGCCCAAAAAAGGTTCAGGAGTAATCCGGAATTTTCCGCGTTTATTTTAATCTTCTTGTTGTTTTCTCCATACAAAAGTTTTTTGGCGTTTGTGTCCAGTCCCCCGCGGCGCGCGTAAATCGCTTCAAATTTATCGGCGTCAATCACTCCCGCCTCAACCATCCGCTTTCCCATATCCCCCCATTCGGCCGGTAAAACCGCCCCGTTGGCGGGCAAAACCTCTCCTCTAATATCGTCGGCGCTTCGCGGAACCGGCGCCGGCGGCGCTCCTCCTCCCGCCATAAACAGAGCGGCGGCAATCATAATTCCCGCCGCGACAACCGCGGCCGGCAAAGCGTACGACTTTTTTTTCATTATTTCCGTTTCCATATTTTTCAATTGTTGTTAATTTCCTTATAATTGCTCTTTGATTCCTATTCCGTATTTTTCCGAAATGATTTGCCTAAGCGTTTCCAGGTGAGAAACGCCAATTTCGTCCACCAGCGCTCTGGCGAAGTATTTTGCCAGAAACTTATTTCCCTTACCCTCAAGAATTTCCCCGATGCATTCTCCGCACGGATGCTCGCCGTTGACAACCTCGTCAAGGCAATCGCAGGCCGCGCCCTCCTCGGAAGAATCTTCAAAAAGGCAATATGAGCAGGGTTTTTCAAGGCAGCAGGAATAATTGTCCTTAGCTATTAATTCGCCGATTATCGCTTGTTTTTGCGAAATAATTTCCCCTCTTTTCGCTTCGGCGCCTTGATTGGCGGAAAAATAAACAGCCGCCAAAGTGCCCGCCGCAAAAATAAACAGCGCCGCGATAATTGTCTTTCTTGATGTTAATGATGTTATCATGATATTTTTGTTGCATTAATTAATAACCATAAACTCCGAAGGCGTCCCGTCCAATAAAGAATATATTTTGAAACTTTCCAATTTCCGGCCGGGCATTCCCGGCGCGCCCGACGGCATCCCCGGCAAGGCGATCCCGCCGATTTTCGGCTTTTCCTCCAAAATCTTATCCACTGCCGCAATCGGTATATGCCCCTCAATGAAATAATTTCCGATAACGACGGTATGGCAGCTTTCCATATTACCCGGAATTTTATATTTCTTTTTTATGGAATTCATATCTTTCGTGATAACGGTCTCGGTTTTAAAGCCATTCTTTTCCAGATAGGAAACATACCTGCCGCAACACCCGCAAGTCGGGGATTTGTAGACAACCGCTTTTATTCCCCTTTCTCCCGCCATTTCGGGAATGCCGCCGTTTTTTGAAATTGGGAAATTCCAAAAAAAATAAAGAGCTATCGCCGCCGCGGCGGTTCCCAAAACAGCCAGTATAATTTTTTTGCTCATATGTTGTTTCATCATTAAGCCAAAACACGCCCGCTTATAACTGTAAGCGGGCGTGTCGCGGCAATAATAACAATTTTAATGATAATTAAAATCGCGTCGCGCGCCCGTACGCGAAAATAAAAGGATCACGCTTGAAATTAACCGCGAGCCAATTTAAAAGGCGGATTAAAAAATCGCCTAGAAATTTTTGGGACTGATAATAATCTCCCAAAGAAAATTTTCGGGCAAAAATAGCCGGCTGAAAAATATCCTTAAAAACAAACAACGCCATTGAAAATGATACTGAAAACGCGAGCAGGAGTAAATCAAAACCGAACGCGCCGACAACTGAAAGAGTAAGATTTTTTAATCCAGCGAGATGGTGGATCGCCATAGCGAAAAAATTGCCGGCCGGCGGGCACGCCCCGGCGGACATCGCTGAGGGCAGACATGAATTACCGGCGGCATGGCTCAAACATCCTATCGCCAAAAAACCCAAAGTGGCCGAGATTGCCACGACAAGAATAATTAAAACCGGAAACGCGCTTGATTTCATTACACCCATATTAACACAATCCTCATATGTTCGGCAAATTCCGCGCATTTGACATTTCTTTTTAATCTGCTATAATTAACTCATAATTCCGTTGGGGATAGGGTCCTGAAAAGCCCATCGGCAGCCGCCGGTTGCCTATCTCTAACGGGATTAAAACAAGTTCTTTGAAAAAAATCACCCTTCGGGTGATAAAATAAATTTAGATTATGCTCCTCTTAACGGAGCGAGGAGGTTTGTGATGATACTACTCGGGCTTACACTGATTTTTTTAGGATTGGCAGGCGCTTTAATTTTACAAGGATTGCGCAAAATTCCCGCCAACCCGCCTCACAAGGCGGTCTGCACTCTGATTGGCGAAAGAACAGGAAGGGTAAAGAACGAGGGTTGGAGATTTTTCTTTATCTATCCATTGCTAAACGGTTACATTCCCATAAATGTAACGAAAATCAATCAGGATTTAAAGCCAGAAGATGTCCGCACTGCAGAAGATATGGCTGAGATTGAAGTCGGTATTTCCTTAACATGGAAACCGGACGATGGCGCAGATAACGGAAAAACCAGATTGATAAAATACTTAAATTCGGGTGCTGAAAGCGGTGTAAAAAACATCCTTTCGGATGTTGTTAATGAAGCGGTGAGAGAGTTTGCAGCAGACCCCGAGAGGAAACCAAACACATGGGAAGACGCCATCAAAATGAGAAAAGAATTTCTCGCTGAGATAGTGCTGGCTATCTTGGGGCACGACCCCGAAATGGCATCAGAAGAAGAAATAGAAAAAATAGTCGCGGAACTCAGACGAGGAAACGGAGCACTTCGACTGGAGACACTCGGTATCATCTTGAGTCGGGTAAATGTAACAAAAATCCAGCCAATGGGAAAACTCCGAGAAGCGGCACAACTTGAAGCAACGGAAAAAAGAGAGAGAAAGGCGGAAATCATAGAGCTTCATCATGTCGCCGCAAGGATGGAAGAATTGAAAAAGCTCGGTTTATCTAACGAACAAGCGTTGGAAATTATTCAAACCGAGCGCGGCAAGGTTCAAAAAACAATCAGTGAATCAAAGTGGAACGTCTCGCAAGAGACACGCCAGATGATTGAAAAAATTGGACCTGATCTGGTGGCAAAAATAGTGAGGAGGTGATAGATAATGGTTGAAGTGACTGAAAAAGAAAAAATAAAAGCCCCGCGCTGGGCTTGGAACGTCGCCATCGCATTCATTGCGGTCGGCATTATTATTTCGACCACCTCCTTATGGTGGCCTGATGAAAAACCCAAACCCGCAACGCGGAAGGTGGCGAAAATAATTTCTTCGCCACAAAAGTGGCAAATCTGCTGGCAAAAGCGTCCTGGATATAGGGGCGTGAGCTCGCTAAGGCGACTCTGTTTGTCGGCAAAGATTGAGACGAGGACAAAAAATTACATCGTGGTCAGTTACGGCAACAGTCAGACCAACGGTGTAATTGAAGCGACGGCTGGCGGGAAATCCACCTATAACGGCAAGTGGAAAGACTCCGGCGGATGGGGAAAAATTTATGATCTTCATTTTACCTCGGCCAGAACGGCCATGGCATGGTATGATGAAGATGGGCGAGGGAGAAAAGACTTTTCTTTCGTCCTTGAAAGAAAATAGACTAAAAACTCAAAGGGCGGACCGCAACAATGCGGACCGCCCTCTTTATTTTCAGAAAACAGTTTTACTGCAATCCTTGAACGGTGGTTTGAATGACATCGGCAATCACCACGGCTCCCAGCAAAATCGCCGTTCCCAAAATCGTCCACATGAACATTGATTTCGCCTTTTTTAATTCATCGGGATTTCCGCGCGCGGTTATGAATTTCAAGCCGGAAAGGATAATGAAAATGGCTGACACGATAAACCCGATTTTAAAGATAATATTGGCGATTGCTTTAATAAGTTCGGTGACAGTATTAACCTTTAACGGATTACAGAGTTGCCCTTCCGTGCATTCGCCCATTCCAGCAGCTCCAACCCCCGCCGGAAACATCAAAATCGCACTCAACGCCGTCCAAAAAGCGTTTTTAAAGCGAAAATTTTTTTTTATGTCAATTCCCATAAATCTATCCTATGCTCAGCCAGAAATTCTGGATTATCTGAATGATACCTGCGACAGCCACCATAATTAACAGTCCGACAATTCCCCATACAATATGCTGTTTCCCCTTATCCCTCTTTTCCTGATTATCAGCCCCGGCGATAAATTCTACAACGCCATAAATAAAAACAGCCAAGCCAAGGGCAATCACCAAACCTATAAGCGGATTCAATATTCCCGCGGTAATTTTGTTTATAAGAGCATCGGCATTCATAATCTTTTATAAGATTAAATTCGCGTAATCTTACGGAGTGTGAGGAATTTGAGGGATGTTAATGTCCCCTTGGTCCAAGTTAAATGTATTTGAAAGCAAAGCAACAAGCCCCCATACCGAAACTATGACAAACAATCCGATTATGCCGTAAATAATAACACTTCTGGCTTCTTCTCTTTTTTCCGGATCACCGCCCGCGGTAATGTATTTGACCACCCCCCATATAAAAAGAAGTACGGCCAATGATATAATAACGGGAATAATCGTTCCGATTATATCGTTGATTTTTGAAATAACGCCGGTGATATCCGCCGCCATCACGATAAACGGCATAAAGGCGAGTCCGATTGGAATAAATTTTTTAATTTTTTGCATATTTCAATTAATTTTTAACTTTTAACTTTATCGACCGTTTTATTTCTAAACTCGTTTACTTGTATTTTACCCAAAAAAATTCCATTCAACAATACTCCTTTGTGAATAACTTTCTCGGCGCGCAAATATCAAGAACAAGACGGAATTTTATTCCACGGCCCCCACCCTTGAATTTCCCCCATTCCGCCGCTTAAAAGCGCCTTCAACACCGTGTCAATAATCAGCCATGCCCCGAAAGCGACAATCATTCCATAAACCGCGTATTTTATCGCGTTTCTCCCTTTGGTAATTTTCGCTTCATCACCTCCCGCAGTTATCCACATAATTCCGCCGTAAAGCAGGGCGATTACCGCCAAAGGAAGTGTTATCTCAAGCATTAGAAAATAAATAACGGTCTCCACAAGAATAAACAAGTCGCAGAAATTGCAGGCCGCCAGATGCTCGGAAGTTCCGCACAAAACAAGTCCGGCATTCGCGATAAACGGAAACAATACCAAAGAAAATATTGCTAATGAAATTATCGGCGCTGACAATTTTTTATTTAACATAAAATTGTTTGAGCAATTGCCCTATTTGTTTCTCCGCTCCTTTTGTTGAGTCGGAAACTTTCGCCTTGCCAGTTGCAGTTGATTCTACCATATTTTGAAAAATTTCATAAACCTTCTGCGAGTCCGGCTCAAGCCAGGTTTTTGCCATTACGGCAGATTTATAAAATATTGAAAAAATCGGATTATCGCTTCCCTTTTCCAAGAGGCCTCTGCGCGCGGGTGCCATATAAAACTTTTCCGCGAACTGCTTGCTGAAATTTTCCCCCGTTAATTTAAAAACGGCGGAAAAAGCCGCCTGCATGTGTGGGGAGAATTTTGAAATCACCACGGAATAAACCTTGCCAAAAGTAGACTTAAAAGAATCATCTTTAATTTGCGGAACAACCGCCACGTCAAAATTAAGATGCGGATTCCTTTTTTTTATGGACTCAAATTCACTCGCGTAACCGAAATACATCGCCAGGGAACCATTGGTAAACATATCGTCCGAAGAAGGCAAGGCACGGTTCCATGAATAGGATGATTTGGCCGAATTGGAAAATTCATTGAAAAAAATCACAGCATTCTCAAAGGGAGACAAGATGTTCCTTTTCTTTTCAATAGAATCAATTTTAAGCGAAACAGGGTTAACGATTTTGCTTCCGCCCTGTAAAATCAACATTGACAGAATACCTTTGGCGTTTTTTATGTTGCGGAATTCGCCAAGCGCTGCGCCGGATTGGATAATATTGCCGGCAGTATCCTGCTTGGTTAATTTTTCAGCGTAAACCAAAAATTCATTCCAGTATTTCGGCGGTCCCGCGATACCCGCGGAAGAAAAAAGGTCTTTGTTCCAATATAAAACAATCGGGTCAACCGCAATCGGCATGCCGATAATCACTTGATTGTTTTTGTCCAAAAAAACCCCGCTTGAATCAATAAACGAATCATTAAAATTACGCTCGCTGAAAGACTTAAAAGGAATGGCAAAAACTTTATTTTTGCTTCTTAGGGCGGTATCCTGGCTTATTATCCAAATATCGGGACCCGTTCCGGAAGCCAACGCGTCAATCAAATTGTTTTCATAAGAGTCCTGTTTTTTTTGAGTATATTTAATTGAAAATAAATTCTTATTCGCGTTATTAGTGTCGGAAATCAATTTCCCCATTTTATTATGGTCAAAGGTGGCCCAAAGCGTGATTTTTGAACCGCCCATCGGTCCTCCATTTCCCTTGAATCCGGGTAGTATTCCGGCAAATATAAGGACGGCAATCAGGGCCGCTCCGGCGAAAATTCCTATAATAATAATTCTAAAATTACTCATTGTTTTTTAAAAATAAATCCATAGTGGTGTTCTCCGGCTTCAAATTCCTTGTTTAAAATCAATCCGGTTTCCAAAAATATTTTTTTGCAACTCTCCTTGTCTATTATGTCTTCTCTTTTAGGGCCAAGTCCCCCAAAAGAATCGCTCCAATCTATAACCGCAATTTTCCCGCCGCTTTTAAGCACTCTTGACGCCTCTTTTATGACTGCCTCCTTATCTTCCGTTTGAAAAAGCAAGTTGGAAATAACAATAAAATCTACCGATGATTCCGTCAAGCGAGAACCCTCCGACTTGTCTAAATCCGCCCATATAATTTCCACATTTTTCAAATCTTCTTTTTGGGCGTGGGATTTTATTCTCGCCAATAAATCTTGCTGAACATCAACAGCATACACCACGCCGGAATTGCCGACTATTTTCGCAATCGCTAAAGTATAATAGCCGGAACCAGCGCCAAAATCCGCCACTGTCATTCCCGGCTCAATTTCAAAATATTTTCTAATAATTTCCTCAGGTTTTACAAATGCCATAATTTACAAACATGTCAGCGACGCTATACTGTCGCCGGCTTTTAATTTCATAATGCGCACACCCTGAGTTTGCCTGCCAAGCGCGGGGATTTGCGCAAGTGAAGTGCGAATAACTTGGCCTTTCTGCGAAATGGCAATCACTTCTTCAAATCCCGGATTTATCACCTTGGCAATCATCAACTGTCCTGTTTTATCCGTAATTTTTGAAGTTTTGATTCCGCTTCCGCCCCTCTTCTGCAAACGATAATTCTTGACATCCGTTTTCTTTCCGTATCCTTTTTTGCTCATTGTCAGTAAAAACTGTCCTTTTTCGTCTTTCTTTATTATATCAGCTCCCACTAATTCGTCATCCTTCGCGAGTTTTATTCCGCGCACACCTCCGGCGCCTCTTCCCATTACTCTCACATCAGAACCCTTAAACCTTACCGACTGCCCTTTTTGGGTGGCAAGAATGACATCGTTTCCCCTTGATATCAAATGGACAAAACGCATTTTGTCGCCTTTTTGAAGTTTGATGGCGACAATTCCACTCCTCCTTACATCTCTGAAGCTGTCAGCGTTAACTTTTTTAATCACGCCGTTTTTTGTCGCCATAATTGAATTCAACTCTTCTTTTTTAGCGGTTGTTGGAAAAACCAAAACAGAAGTTACTCTTTCATCGCCGGAAAGCGAAATGAAGTTCATAATTGATTTGCCCTTTGTGGCCCTTTTGCCTTCAGGCAAGTCATACATTTTAATCTGATATACCTTGCCTTTATCGGTAAAAAACAAGAGGTCGTCATGAGTATTGGCAGTCAGAAAAATATTCACAAAATCCTCTTCTTTCGTGTTTATATCTATAACTCCCATCCCTCCCCTTTTCTGCGCCTTGAACACCTCCGGGTCCGTTCGCTTCACGTATCCACCCTTTGTCAAAACCATTACTTGTTCCTTTTTCGGGATGATATCTTCAACCGACAGCGCCTTGGCGGCCCTGGTAATAATTTTTGTCTTACGCTCGTCCCCGTATTTTTTCTTAATTTCAAGCAATTCATCCTTGACCACTTTCAAAATTTTCTTCGGGTCGGCAAGCAGCGCTTTCAGATCTTTAATAAGTTTTAATTTTTCCTTAAGTTCATTTTCAATCTTCTGACGCTCAAGCCCGGCCAAAGTCTGCAAGCGCATTTCCAAAATGGCGGATGTTTGCCTGTCAGTAAATTTGAATTTGGAAATCAAATTTTTATGCGCCGTTTCTTTGTCTTTTGACGCTCTGATAGTCTTTATTACTGCATCAATTTTATCTAGAGCTTTCTTGAGACCTTCCAGTATATGCGCCCTCTCCTCCGCCTTATTCAAATCAAACCTCGCGCGGCGCTCCACAACGACTTTCCTATGCTCAATAAAATAATGGATAATATCCTTCAACCGAAGGACTTGCGGCTGAATGCCGTCAACCAAGGCAATCATATTAAAGTGATAAACCTTTTCCAGGTCGGTATGTTTGTATAAAGTATTTAAAATTCTTTGGGGATTTACTCCTGTTTTTAAATCAATGGCAATTCTCAATCCCTTTCTGTCGGATTCGTCACGAATATCTTTAATGCCTTCAATTTTTTTGTCGCGCACCAAGTCGGCCATTTTTATTATCAATTCCGACTTATTGGTATTGTAGGTAATGGAAGAAATAATTATCTGAAATCCGCCTTTTTTTGTTTCCGCTATTTCCGCTTCACCCCTTGTCACTATTCCACCCTTACCTGAAGCGTAAGCGCGGTGAATGTCTTTGGAATTAAAAATTAAACCTCCAGTGGGAAAATCCGGCCCTTTGATAAATTGCATTAAATTTTCGGTTGTAGCGTTGGGATTTTCTATAAGGCATACGGTGGCGTCAATTACTTCAGTGAGATTATGTGGAGGAATATCAGTTGCCATTCCAACGGCAATACCAAGAACTCCATTCAAAAGAAGTTGGGGGATGGCCGATGGCAAAACGGTCGGCTCTTTCAAGCGATTATCGTAATTCGGCCTGAAATCAACGGTATTTTTCTCAATGTCTTTGAGCATCTCCTCGGCGATAGCGGTCATTCGCGCCTCGGTATAACGATAGGCGGCCGGGGCATCGCCGTCTATTGAACCCCAGTTTCCTTGGCCGTCCACCATTGGATAGCGTAAGCGAAAATCTTGCGCCATTCTCGCCATGGCATCATAAAGAGCGGAGTCGCCGTGAGGGTGATATTTACCCAAGGCATCTCCGACGATGGCGGCTGATTTTTTGAATTTTGCGGAATGCCCGAGTCCCGCCTCATGCATTGTAAAAAGAATCCGGCGGTGAACCGGCTTCAGTCCGTCCCGGACATCCGGTAAAGCGCGGGAAACAATAACGGACATTGCGTAATCCAAATAAGAATCACTCATCTCTTGTGTGATTTTGGCAGAAATGATTTTTGCTTTTACGGCATTCCCTTGCCCGCTTGCTTCGTCCTTAGTCTTTTTTTGTTCAGCCATTGTTTTTATATTCTACCAAAATTAATGCTTTCCCGCAAGAAAAAATTATTTCTTGAATTGGTTTATTGCGTCATTGAAACTGCTTTTTATTTTTAAAACGCTTTCTTTCGCCGCCTCTTTTAATATGCTAAAGGGAGCGTAATTCATTCCGCTTTTTTGCGCCCACTCTTCGGAAGCATCTGGGGAAAAATTTATGGTTGAAAACCAAATAAAAACTATGGTTGACATAAAAACAACCATTAACATCACTAAAAGCTTTTTTCTGTAAGACTCCGGCTTTTTCTGCAATTTTTCAATTTTATCTAAAAGCGACATTACTATGTCCGACATCCAATGACAAATAAATTATACATTGCTTAATACTACGACTTCCGCCTTTTTCCCTTCAAGGTCTTTCTTTTTAATCACCAGTTTTTCAATCGGCTTTACGGCTCCATTTCCAAATTCGTCCAAAAATTTTTTAAGCAACTTTTTGTCTTTGTGGTAGTGCATCGGAATCACCACCTTCGGCTCCAATTGAGTGACAATCTTGGCCGCGTTTTGCGGATCCATTACGATTTTATTTGATTTATCCGTAATACTGATTGGAACAAACAAAATATCAACTTTTCCTATTGCTTCTTCTGTTTCCGATTCCAATTCCTTCTCCCCAAAATCCCCCATATGACAAATGGAAATATCTTCAAAGACAAGAGTATAAATTGTATTGAGGCCGTTTCTTTCTCCGGAAACTTCATCATGGAAACTTTTTATGCCCGCTATTTGTATTCCTTTAATTTCATATTCGCCCGGACCGTCTAAGATTGAGGGTTTTCCGGCAAGAGTGCTGTGTCCATTATGATCCTTATGTTGGCTGTGGCTGATTAGAACAATGTCCGCCTGAAAACGGGGAATCTTAAGTTCATAATCTTTTGCGGGAAATTCCTTGGAAGGAGGGTCAAAAGCGAGTACGGTTTCACCCGACTGTACCTTCAAACAAGACACTCCATAATAAGTAATTACCATACAAGTGTATTATACCTCTCTCAGACATTTATGCAATAAATCGCCGGGGTTGCAAAAAAATATTTTATCAATATAATTATAGAATGGAAGAAACGCAGGAATTAAGCACAAAACTAAATTTGAAAGACTCTCTAATTAAGAGTGCTGTTGTTGTCGTTCCAAAGATTGATGATTTGATTGAAGGTGAGATTGTAAGCCAAAAAGGTTCTTCTATTTTTGTTGATATCAAACCATTTGGCACTGGAATAATTTACGGAAGAGAATATAACAATGCCAAAGATATCATTAAGGTTTTGAAATACGGAGACAAGATAACGGCCAAAGTTACGGAGATGGAAAATGAGCTTGGATACATTTCTCTTTCCTTAAAAGAAGCTAAACAGGAAATTGTCTGGCGTGAGGCGGAGGAGGCGGAAAAAAGCAAAACAGCTCTTGAGTTGAAAGTAATTGACGCCAACAGAGGAGGTTTAATTTTAGAGTGGAAAGGAATGCAGGGATTCCTTCCCGCCTCGCAATTAAAAGAAGATCATTACCCGCGTATAGAAAATGGGGATAAAGACAAAATTTTAGATGAATTAAAAAAATTAGTCGGAGAAAAAATTCCCGTGGTTATAATGTCCGCTAACCCCAAGGAGAAAAAACTTATTTTCTCGGAAAAGAGAACCGGCATAGAAGAGATTGAAGAAATTATTTCAAAATACAAAGTTGGAGATATTATTGACGGCGAAATAACGGGTGTAATTGATTTCGGAATATTCATAAAAATAGAAGACGGTTTGGAGGGACTGGCGCATATTTCGGAGTTAGGCTGGTCGCTTATTGAAAATCCGGCTGATATTTTCAAAATCGGAGAAAAAATAAAAGCAAAAATTATCAGTATCAAAGATGGTAAGATTTCGCTTTCCGTTAAAACTCTGAAACCTAATCCGTGGAAATCTGCGGAGAAAAAATACAAAAAGGGTGAAATTGTCAAAGGAGTGGTAATAAAATTCAATAAACATGGCGCTCTAGTTAGTATTGAGGAGGGAGTTTCCGGATTGACACATATTTCAGAATTCAAATCGGAATCAGACATGAAGCAAAAGCTGGAATTAGGTAAGACATACCCCTTTCAAATCACATTGTTTGAACCCAAAGAACAGCGGTTGACATTGACTTATTTGGAAAAACCCTAGAAAACGCTTAATATGCGCTAATTATAAACATTCATTGCTTTACCTACACCCTCTTCAAGAATCATTTCCAAAGCGGAAGCGATTTTTTTTGCGGTTTTTTTTAGCACCTGCATTTCTTTTGGCTTAAAATTCCCTATTATAAAATTAAGTATTTTTTCCTTTTGAGGTTTCTTAGGTTTGCCGAATGGAGCTTGCACGGTCCGGTGGGATGAACTTGGAGAAATACCGACCCTGATTCTTATAAAATTTTTTGTTTTTAAATTTTTTATTATTGACTCTACCCCTTTGTGTCCGCCCGAACCCTTGCCGACAGAAATCTTAAATTTGCCGAGAGCCAAATCAATGTCATCATGGACCACGATAAGATTCTCCGCCGCAAGGGACAAACTTTGTCTGCCCGCATGGCAAGCCTTTTTTTTCTTGACAATTTTACCTGTAATCGGTTTTAGTGACAATCCTGATTTATTCATAAAAGTTTCCGGAAAAATAATTTGAAATTTTTTATACTTGCCCCGTTCGGCAAGAGCGATTTTTTCTCCGCCCGTGAGCGCTTTTAATTTTTTCTCGTATTCCAATTCGAGATCGGAAGAGCACACGTCTGAACTCCAGTCACACTGATATATCTCGTATGCCGTCTTCTGCTTGAAAAAAAAAAATATCTTCTTTTTCTTTTTCTCTTCTTTTTTTTTTCTTCTTCTTTTATTCCCTTCTACTCTCTTCTTGTCTTTTTCTACATACTTGTTCAC
>CAJVWH010000016.1 GCA_913009575.1 uncultured bacterium | reverse complement strand
AAGTGCGATACGGGATAGTACGGACGAGGGAAGAAGTTGTAGTCGGTTGATATGGGGACTATGAGTCAATTTCTGTTTGTATTCGGAGATTAATTTTGTAGCTTTTGTTTTTTTTTTTTCATGATACGGCGACCACCGAGATCTACACTCTTTCCCTACACGACGCTCTTCCGATCTGATACAGAAGATTATTAAAAAAGAAGGATTGGCCAGAAAATACAGAGCCAGAAAGTTAAAATACAAAGATGGTTTTTTGAAATTGGTTCCATCCGAAAAAATCCAGGGCGGAAAATTTCCGGCCGCCTGGCTGATAGAGAGTTGCGGATTGAAGGGCAATCAAATCGGTGGGGCGAAAATTTCCGAAGAACATTGTAATTTTATCGTTAACGCCGATGTCGGACGCGCGACGTCCGACGAGGTGCTGGAGGTTATTAAACTTTGCAAACAAAAAGTCCGCGAGAAATTTCACATAAATCTGAAGGAGGAAATTGTTGCTTTTCTTTTCTAAAATGCAATTTTGGGCCGGGGTGGTATAATGGAAATATGAAAAAATATATTGAGAAATTTTCATCCTATCTTACCACCGAAAAAACACTTCTTTCCCTTCTCGCTTTATTTTTCTTGCTTTTGGTGATTAGTTCAGGTCTAACTTTGTCGGGATTTTATTTTTGGATAGCGTTATTTATTCAATCTGTTTTTCTTATTATTGCTGTCATATTGATAATCTCCCCGTTTTTGATTTTAAGAAAAGATAAGTTTAAGCCGTTAAAATGGTGGTATTTTATTTTTGCTTATCTTATTTCTATATCGGTATTTGTTTTTATGGCACTCCATATGGGTGATTTTGGCAGCTGGGTTTATTACAATATAAAAAGATGGTTTTTTATAGAAAGGGTTTTTGATAATGTTGGAGTGCAAATAATTCCTTTGATGATAATACTCTTGTCGCTCTCGCCTTTTTACGTGCTGAAATTGTTGTACGGCAAATTCACCAGATTGCGGTTTTATGTTACTCTGTCATTATCATTATTGATATTCATCATTTTGGTTGTCGCGGTGTTTTATGCTGTGGCTTGGGCTTTGGGTCAAATCGGGAGTAAATATTTTTAAAAACTATGAAAAAATATATTAAACAATTATTTCCACTTCTGTTGCTTCCGTTGTTTTTGTTGGCGGTTTTTAGTGTTGGCAGGGCGCAAGAGCCGGCGCGCGACCCGATAATAATTATCCCCGGGATTATGGGTTCTTGGAATTGGGATGTAATGCTACACAATGAATTGGCTCTGGATAAATGGAACTTTGTTCCGATTGATAAAACATATGATAATTTAATTAAGGCCCTGGAGGATGAGGGACTGAAAAAAGATAAAGATTTTTTTGTCGCTTTTTATGATTGGCGAAAGAGCAATTTATATTCGGCGCAGGCGTATCTTGTCCCTGTTATTGACAAGGCGTTGTCTCTTAACGCTTCGTCAACCAAGGTGGATATAATCGCTCACAGTATGGGAGGATTAGTTGCTCGTTCATACATTCAAGATGCCAATTACCGCAATGATGTCGGCAAATTAATAATGCTCGGCGCGCCCAATTACGGCTCATCGGATGTGTATACTTTATGGGAAGGTGGGCACGTTCCGGAAAATTGGGAAGATTCCCGGCGGCTGATGACTTAATTCAAAAGGCAGAGAAAATTATTGAAAAAATGAAAGAGAAATAAAATGCAATTTTTTGCCGGGGTGGTATAATGGGAATATGAAAAGGGATTGGATTAACGGAATATTGGGCGTACTGGTGATTATCCTGGCTTTTTTGGGATTTCCGTCAAGCGTCAAGGCGGTTTTGATGATTATTATCGGACTCGCCATCGCCTTCCTTTCTTTTTGGAAAGGAGTGAGTGAAAAAGCACGAAGGGAAGTTTCTGATATTATAAAAAAACAGAAGACAGAAACGGAAGACCAAAATAATTATTTGAGTGATGGAGACAAAGAAATTTCAACGCACTAAAGAAGATTTCACTTGCGGGAAGTGCAGTGTTGCGGTAAGTGGGAATGGGTATACCAATCATTGCCCTTACTGTCTTTGGAGCAGGCATGTGGACGTGAATCCCGGTGATCGCCAAGAAGATTGTGAGGGGATGATGGAGCCCGTGAAGGTTGAATCAAAAAAAGGCGGATATATTATTTTCCATCGTTGCCTCAAGTGCGGTGTCCGAAAAAAGAATAAGTCTGTTCAAAACGATGATTTTGATGTTATTGTTCATCTCTCAGAGAAATGAGAAAACTGTTTAGAAAAAAAGATGTGTCTTGGCAGCTGCTATCGGGAATAGCTGCTTGTTTTATGTTTTTTGGAATGAGTATTTTTTGGGGAACTTCGGTTTTTAATTATTCAAAAACATCCGTTGACGCGGAAAATCATTCTCATATTCCGGAAGAAAAAATTTTTGTGCCGACGCATATTAAAACTCCCGTTAGCGTACGCGGGATTTATATGACCAGTTGGGTGGCATCCACTCGCGACTGGCGCGCCAGAATGATAAAAATGGTTGAAGAAACCGAACTTAACGCCATTGTCATTGATGTCAAGGATTACTCTGGCAGGATTGCCTTTAAGGTGGATGATCCCTATTTGCAAAAAACCGGCGCGGTGGAGAACCGCATTAACGATGTGAAAAAATTTTTAGCTTCGCTTCATGACAAGGGAATTTATGCCATAGCCAGGATTAGTGTCTTTCAGGACCCATACATGGCGAAAAAGAGACCGGACTTGACAGTGAAGCGCAAGAACGGAAAAACTTGGAAAGATTACAAGGGTGTAAAATGGATAGATCCTTGCGCCAAAGAATATTGGAATTACATTGTAAAAATCGCCAAAGAAAGCGAGCACGTCGGTTTTGATGAATTAAATTTTGATTACATCAGATTTCCTTCCGACGGCAATATGAGGGACATTTATTATACTTTCTGTCCCGCGAAAATTTCCAAAGCCGACTTGCTTGAGAATTTTTTCAAATATTTGTCAGAAAATTTGAAAGACACCAAATTGCCCCTTTCGGCAGATTTATTCGGGATGGTGACCGTGAATACGGATGATTTAAATATTGGACAAGTTCTGGAAAGGGCCGCACCCTATTTTGACTATATTGCTCCGATGGTTTATCCCTCTCATTATCCCAGTGGATTTGATGGATACAAAAATCCGGCCATGCATCCGTACAAAATTATTTATCAGGGTATGAAGAAAGCGTCCGAAAGATTGTTGGCCGCCAGTTCCACTCCCGACAAGCTTCGTCCATGGCTTCAAGATTTTGATTTGGGCGCGAAGTATACGGCGGAAATGGTTCGCAAGGAAAAACAAGCGGTTTACGATGCCGGACTTTCCAGTTGGGTGTTGTGGGACGCGGCCAATAAATATGACCGCGGAGCACTTGATAAAAATTAAATGTATTTTTGAAGGATTTGTTATATAATAAACTAAATGGCTGGAAACACGACTAATAATATCACTTATTTTGCCGAGACAAACTTTCGTAATGAACGGAAGCGTTTTGGCATTAAGCGCCGAGACAGGACCAAGCACATGTATATAATCGGCAAGACCGGAATGGGCAAGACGACCTTGTTGGAGAATATGACCATCCAAGATATCCAAAAAGGAGAAGGAGTCGCCATTATTGACCCTCACGGAGAGTTCGCGGAAAAAATGCTTAATTTTGTACCCGAAGACCGCATTGACGATGTGGTTTATTTTGCCCCGCATGACATTGATTGGCCAATCGCCTTTAATGTAATGGAAAACGTTGACCCAACCCAACGTCACCTTGTTTCAGCGGGGCTCCTTGGGGTGTTTAAAAAAATTTGGGTTGACGCTTGGTCAGCCAGAATGGAATACATCCTCAATAATACCATTTTGGCTTTGCTTGAATATCCCAATTCAACATTGCTTGGAATTAATCGAATGTTTGCCGATAAGGATTACCGCAAAGAAGTGGTCTCCAAAATAACCGACCCTGTGATTAAAGCATTTTGGACGAATGAATTCGCCAAATACGCGGATAAGTTTGCCACCGAGGCGACCGCGGCGATTCAAAACAAAGTTGGCCAATTTGTTTCAAATCCTTTGATTAGGAATATCATTGGCCAGTCCAAATCCGCTTTTGACATTCGGGACATTATGGATGGGAAGAAAATTTTAATAATGAATCTTTCCAAAGGCAGGATAGGCGAGGAGAATTCGCGGCTTATAGGTCAGATGCTTATCACAAAAATTTATCTGGCGGCTATGAGCCGGGTTGACGTGCCCGAAGATGAGCGGTCGGATTTTTATCTTTATGTTGACGAGTTTCAGAACTTTGCAGGTGAATCTTTCGCGGGTATTCTTTCGGAGGCAAGAAAGTACCGGCTTAACTTAACACTTGCTCACCAGTATATCGCCCAGATGGATGAGACTGTGGGGGATGCCGTGTTCGGCAACGTCGGAACGCTGCTTACTTTCCGTGTCGGCGCGGCTGACGCCGAATTTTTGGAAAAAGAATTTGAGCCGGAATTTTACGCGCAAGACGTGGTTAATCTCGGTTTCGCGAACATTTATTTGAAATTGATGATAGACGGAGTGGCGTCACGGCCGTTTTCCGCCACCACTCTCCCGCCAATAAAACCCGCTGAGAAATCATATGCAGATAAAATTATAGAGCGTTCGCGCGAAAAATACGCCAGCGCCAGACAGGAAGTAGAAGAGGAGATTGCGACATGGCACTCGCGCCCCGATGCAAAATCCGATACCGGCAAAGGTGAGGTTTTGCCCTCGGGGCCGACAAAATCAATTCCACATCCCGGGGATGAAAAGCCGCAATTGTATGAAGCGGTTTGCGCGGCTTGCGGCAAAAAAACTTATGTGCCGTTCAAACCGGATGGTAAAAGGCCCACTTATTGCAAAGTTCACCGCTCAAAATCCACTCCGGTTTACAATATTGGGGCAGTTGAGGCAAAAGAAAAAATCGTGCCAAATAAAAAAGAAACAATTTCACTCAGTGAATTGGAGGACAGAAAGAGAACATCTCCAAAAATGGACGAATTGAGAAGGGCATTAAGTGAAGCGATTGGAGGGGGACATGTTAAAGAAGAAGACGAACTGGATTTGGATTCATTGCCGGTTGAGAAAAACAGTGATGACGATAAGGGTGGGAGTAAAGATGAAAAATCAGGTGTCCTCAAATCCGGAGATAAGATAAAATTCAAATAACCGGCATGTCCATGGGTGATATCAGAAAAATTTTAATTGTGTTGATTGTATTTTTTGCTCCGTTTTTTGCAAAGGGCTCTGTTGTTATTAATGAAATAATGTATAATCTTGACGGCGCCGACAAGGGGCGTGAATGGGTTGAAATTTTTAATTCAGGAAGCGCTCCGATTGATTTGTCCGGGTGGAAATTTTTTGAAAACAAAACCAACCACAAAATCAAACTTGCCGGAGGAGAAGAAAATTTTATAATTCCAGTCGGCGGTTATGCGGTGCTGGCCGACAGGCCGAAGAAGTTTTTGTCTGATTGGCCTAATTTTTCCGGAACAATTTTTGATACTGCTTTTTCACTGAAAAATAGCGGCGAGCCGTTGGCTTTAAGGGATAGCGGGTTGAATGATGTTGATAGTGTTTTTTATAATTCCGATTGGGGAGGGGATGGCGACGGAAGTTCTTTACAGAAAATCGGCGGAAAATGGGTTGGCGCGCGGCCCACGCCGGGCGCTTTGAATTCGGGGCAGCAAAATCAAACACAAGAGAAAAAACCAGTTCATAACGAGCAAGTTTCAGAAATTGACCCTGAACCCCCAAAAAAGGAAAATGTTCCGCCATCCCAAACTGTTAATTTACCCGTTGAGTCTACTGCGCCGGAGGCGGCGAATAAGGCATCCAAAACGCCGAAGCAGGATGTTCTCCACTCGGCGGCGAACACGAACGAGGCGGTGGCGAATATAGCGAAAACGGATATTCAGCCAAAAATTCAAAAACCAAAACCAAGATCACTTAAAGTTGCCAGACACTCGGTGCATAATAACAGTAAAAAAAGTCTTACCCGTGAAAAATCGGCAACGGTCGCCGATTCGCCGCAGACCGCAAGCGCCGTCATTGCCGTCGGTCCAAACCGAGTTTGGGGCGTTGAAAAATGGCTCTTGGCTGTCTTGGGGCTTGGAATTTTCGGCGGCATCGGCTTCATCTTCATACGCCGACAAAACCTCTTATAATTTTATAATTTCAAATTTACGACCATTTGTTTGCTATAGCAAACAAATGGCACAGTCTATTTTATTTTTAGTCCATAAAAATTAAAAATTATATAAATTGATTGTTTGTCCCAGCATTTTTTCAAATGAAAAGTCTCGGATAATTTTTTGGCGGGCACCGCGGGCGAGTTCACCCCGCAGTTCAGGATTTTTAATAAGTTTATTTATCGCCCCCGCGAGTTCATTGGGGTTCGCGGGGCTTACCAATAATCCGTTTTTACCACTCTCTACGATTTCCGACACTCCGCCGACATTGGTTGCTATAATCGGAAGCCCCGCCAGCCCCGCCTCAAGCAAAACATAGGGCAGACCCTCTTTAAGCGAAGGCAACACGAAAATATCAAAGGCCTTGAGGTATTTTGTCGCCTCCGGCAAGTTGTCAATCAAGAAAACTTTATCTCGCAGGTTGTAATTTTGAATCAATGATTTTAACTTCTCTTTATTTTCTCCGAAGCCGATAATTAGAAATTGATAATTAGAAATTAGAAATTGGTTTTTGGCCGCCTTAATCAAAAATTTCTGCCCTTTATTTTTTGTAAATTCTCCGATGGACCCGACTAGAAAAGAACCAAGAGGAATTTCTAGCGCCCGGCGCGCTTTTTCTTTGGGCAAAAAATTATAATCTTCGGGTTTTATGCCATTATGAATTATGACTAATTTTTTTAATGGAGCGATTTTGTTTTTTAGCGCGGTTTTATAATCATATTCCGAAACACAAATAATTTTATCGTAAAAAAGGCAGGTGAGCTTGCTAAAAAATTTAATCAGCGCGGTTTGCCATTTTGGCCGCGGCTCGTTGAATGCCCAGCCATGCGCGGTAAAAACGGTTGAAAGTTGAAAGTTGAAAGTTAAAAGTTTATAAATGAGAATGGACGCGCCGGCGACGCCGCCCGCCTTGGCGCTTGAAACATGAACCACATCCGGCTTAGTTTTAAATAGCAGTGAGAGGATTTCAAAAAAAGCGAGAATATCCTTAAATATGTTTACATCCCGCTGAAAGCCCTTGATTTCAAAATATGGAATACCGGCTGAAATAATTTTTTCGGCCATAATCCCGCGCCCTCCCCCGGCCACCATTGCCTCAAATCGGATTTGGGGCAAGCCGGTTGCAATGTCATACATATACTTGCCCGCTCCCGCCCAAACTGATTTGGTTATGATGTATAAAACTTTTTTAGTTTTTGATTTTTCCCCCATTTTATTGTATTATTATTAAAACATATTTCTATGAAAGAAGGCAACAAAAAAACAATTTTAGTAACCGGCGGCGCCGGTTTCATCGGCTCTCATTTGTGCGAGAAACTTTTGGGCCAAGGCAATAAAGTAATCTGTCTTGATAATTTTTTTACCGGTTCGCGCGATAATATTTCACATCTTTTGAAAAATAAAAATTTTACGCTAATTGAACGGGATATAATAAATAATTTTAATTACGGCGGCAGTTTGGATCAAATATATAATTTGGCTTGTCCCGCTTCTCCTATCGCTTATCAGCATGACCCGGTGAAAACTGTAAAAGCAAATGTTAAGGGCTCCATTAATATGCTTGAACTTGCCAAAGAAAAAAGCGCCGGAATTCTGCAGGCATCCACTTCGGAGATTTATGGAGATCCTTTGGTACATCCCCAGGGAGAGGATTATTGGGGAAATGTGAATCCATTAAGCCCCAGAGCTTGCTACGATGAAGGCAAGAGATGCGCCGAAACTTTATTTGCCGATTATCAGCGTGAATACGGAGTGGATATAAAAATTGTGAGGATATTCAATACTTACGGACCGAGAATGGCGAAAAACGACGGAAGAGTTGTTTCCAATTTTATCATGCAGGCCTTGAGCGGGGGTGAGATTACCGTTTACGGCGACGGCGGGCAAACAAGAAGTTTTCAGTATATAGACGATTTAGTGGAAGGAATGATAAAAATGATGGAGAAAAATAATTTTATCGGACCCGTCAATATTGGCAATCCGGGCGAATTTACCATTAAAGAGTTAGCTGAAAGAGTTATAAAGTTGACCGGCTCCAAGAGCAATATCGTTTATGGTGATTTACCCGAAGGCGACCCGAAACAGCGCCAACCTGACATTTCGCTTGCCAAGAAAAAACTTGGTTGGGAGCCAAAAATAAAACTGGAAGAAGGCCTTCTAAAAACAATAGGTTATTTTAAGGAGATTTTAAATAAATAAATGCTTAAAAGAATACTTATTTTTTCAACCGCTTACTATCCTTTTGTCGGGGGCGCGGAATTAGCCATTAAGGAAATAACAGATAGGATTAGTCCAGACGACACTCAATTTGATATGGTGACTTTGCGTTTTGACAGCAATCTGCCAAAGTTTGAAAAAGTCGGGAGTGTTAACGTGCACAGAGTCGGCTTTACCATGGCTAACCCGACAATGGCTGACCTTGTTAAATTCCCTCTGAAACTAAACAAATTACTCTTTCCGTTTTTGGCATGCCACAAAGCCAGTCGCCTGCACAAGAAAAACCATTACGACGCTACATGGGCGATGATGGCCGCTTTTGCCGGATTTGGCGCTATGTTTTTTAAATTAAGACATCCAAAAATTCCGTATCTTTTAACTTTACAAGAAGGTGATCCGATTCCTGAAATTAAAAAGAAGGTTCGTTTGGTATATCCTCTTTTTTCCAGAATTTTTACCAAGGCGAACATGATTCAAGTAATCTCAACTTATCTCGGCAAATGGGCGCGCGATATGGGGTTTAAGGGTCCGCTTGAACTTGTTCCAAACGCGGTCAATACAGCGCATTTTTCGCAAGAATATTCGAAAGAAGAATTATCTGAATTAAAAAAAATGGAATCTTTTCTTCAGGCGGGCGACAAAATAATGATTACAACTTCGCGACTGGTAAAAAAGAATGCCGCTGACGATGTAATTAAGTCGCTTAAATATTTGCCCAAAAATGTTAAGTTTGTTGTTTTGGGCAACGGCCCTGATTTGAAAATGCTTCAAAATTTGGCAAAGGACGAAGGCGTTGCGGAGAGGGTTAATTTTCTGGGACTGGTTGACCATAAAGAAATGCCGAAATATCTGAAAATTTCCGACATATTTATACGCCCTTCTCTTTCCGAGGGCTTTGGCAATTCTTTTGTTGAAGCCATGGCGGCCGGCCTGCCGGTGATTGCCACGCAGGAAGGCGGCATCGCTGATTTCCTTTTTGATTCCGAACGCAATCCGGACAAAGAGCCGACCGGCTGGGCGGTTGATCCGCGCGACCCTGAAGGAATCGCCAAAGCGGTGAAAAAAATTCTAAACAATCCTGAACAAACAGCAAAAACTATTGCCAACGCGAAAAAACTCGCCCTTGAAAAATATGACTGGAATTTAATCGCCAGAGATATGCACGAAAAAGTTTTTGGCAAAATTCTAAAATAACGGCTATAATTAAGTTATGAAAATTCTCATTTGCACCGGCATTTATCCGCCGGACATCGGCGGGCCGGCAAAGTACGCGAAAAACTTAAGGGAAGAATTTTTGCGGCGCGGCCACAAGGTGGAAGTTTTGGCGTATGGGCTGGAAAAGAAATTGCCGCTCGGCATAAGGCATTGTTTCTATTTTTTGAGGGTCTTGCTCAATCTTCCAAACACCGATTTAATCATCGCGCTTGATATGTTTTCAACCGGATTTCCGGCGATTTTGGCGGGAAAAATTTTTTCCAAAAAAACAATTTTGCGGGTCGGAGGGGATTTTCTTTGGGAAACCTATGTTGAGGCGACCGGCAGTTTGATAGCGTTCAAGGATTTTTATGAAAAACGGACCCCTCTTTCCTTAAAATTTAAAATCATCTCTTTCTTTCAAAAATTTACGCTCAAGAACGCCTCGGCCCTTGCCTTTAACAGCGCTTGGCAGAAAGTTTTTTTTGAACGAATTTACCGCCTGGACGGGAGAAAAAATTTTGTCATTGAAAATTATTACGGGGAAAAAACCGGCGGCGAGGAGCCGCGAGAGAGGAATTTTCTGTTTGCCGGCCGCAGGATAAAATTCAAAAATTTAGAGATGCTTGAGGAAATTTTTGAAGGACTGAAAGCCGAGGGGAGCGCGGAGAGATTGGAAATAATTGATAATCTTTCGCAGAAGGATTTGCGGGAGAAAATAAAGAATTCCTACGCCCTCATAACCGCTTCAATTTCCGATTTTGTTCCCAACTTCATCATTGAGGGACTGGCCGCCAATAAGCCGTTTATTCTGACAAAAGAATGCGGGCTGGTTGAAAAACTTGAAGGGCTGGGTATTTTTATTGATTCTTTTGACAAAAAGGCGATTAAGCGGGCAATTTTATCTTTATTGGATGGGGGTAATTATAATAGATACAAAGAGAGAATTTCGGATTTTAATTTTACCCATTCGTGGCAGGAAATCGCGGATGAGTTTTTAAGTATTCATAAAAAATTATGAATTTCACATAACGTATCTAAATAAACGAAGTTTGATTTACCGAAGGTAAAGCAAATTTGGGAAAATGCCGAGCCGAGGCATTTTCCGTTTATTCGGTGTTTTCCAAGGGTTCTTTTGCCCCTCATTAATGTAATTATATCAGAAAAAAGGGCAAAAGAAAGCGCAGCGCCCCCTTGAGTTTCAAAAAACAAACTTACCTTATTAAAAATGGCCCTTTTAAAATTTTTCAACGTCCATTGACATTTTCTGTAGGCAAGATTAAGATAAGTAATCATTCAATTAAAATAAGGAGGCGTGGAATGAAAAATATACTAGTCAAAAGCTCAGGTGATATTACTGATATTACCGACAGCCAGCAGTTCTTTAATTTCGTCGTTGAAAAAGCAAAAGAAAATTATGTCGTCGTAATCTGCGGAGGCGGAACAAAAATTAGCGCCGCCCTGGAAAAAGCTGGATATGCAGTAAAATACGATGAGCTTGGTCGCAGGGTCACAAGGACATGGGGAGAACGAATGATTATGCGTGATGTTTTGGAATATGAAGAAAGGAAACTCCAAGACAAGTTTGTTGGCAAAGGCGTAATTGTTGTTCCGCCGATTCTCTATGCCGGCTCAGCTTTGTGCCCCATTAACGGCGACGACCTCGTTAAATCCTACGATCTTGGGTTTGATGAGATTTATGTTTTTACAACAAAAGGAAGAATTGAAAAGAAGAAGGCTGTTTTTAAGGAATGGCCCAAGGTCGAAGTCATCGGTATTTAAAATGCCATTACGCCGCCAACACGCAAAAAGCTGAGGCGGCTTTTCTTTTGCTTAAATTTTAAAATGGCAAAATAAAATAAAAAGTTTGTTTTTTGAAATTTTGCCTAACTGGTTTTTATGTGTAGTGTTTGCGTATAAGGTGCATGTTATTGTATTTTATACGAAACCTTGTTATAATGCCATGTATTATAAATATTATAACAGCTAATTTTATTTTATCATGGACGACTATTTATTACAAACCAAAAATGAGCTGAAATTAAGGAGTTACAGTTATAAAACTGCTAAAAGCTATTTGAGGTGTTTAGAGGATTATTTTAAGGCAAAAGAAAAGAATATTGAGAAACCAGATATTGATTTTATTAGAAGTTTTCTTTTGAGTAAGAAAGATAAAGAATTGTCTTCCCAGACAATCAATCTTTATTTAAATGCAATTAAATTTTTTTATCGGGAAATTATCAAAAATCCGCAAAAGATTGACATTAAATTCAGCAAACGAACAAAAAAGCTTCCGATTGTTTTATCACGGGATGAAATAGAAAAAATTATAAGGAATTTACAGAATCCGAAGCATAGGTTAATTATTTCTTTGGGATACGGAGCCGGCTTAAGGGTCAGCGAGGTTGTAAATTTAAAAGTAAAAGATATTGAATTGGAAGAATTGATGATTCATATTAAAGAGGCGAAAGGAAAGAAAGACAGAATAACAATTTTTCCAGAGAGATTGAAATCCGATATTAACAGGTTAATTTACGGAAAAGGCAAAAATGATTTTGTTTTTGAAAGCGAGCGGGGAGGTAAATTATCGGAACGAACGGCGCAAAAAATTTTTGAGAACGGATTGAAAAAAGCGGGAATAAAAAAGGATGCGACATTTCATTCTTTGCGGCACAGTTTCGCCACCCATTTGCTGGAAAACGGGATTGATGTAAGATACGTGCAGGAATTGTTGGGGCATCAGAATATCAGAACAACACAGATTTACACGCAAGTGAGCAATCCGTCGCTTAAAAGAATTAAAAGCCCGTTGGACAATTTATGAAAATTCTAATGATAAGCAGGGATAGGAGTGTTTTTAATTCTGGCTCTGATGCCAATCAGAGGATGTTTGAATATGGCCGGCTCGCGGATAAATTGCATATCTTGGTTTTAAGCCGGCCTTTTCAATCTTTAAAAATCGGCAAAGAAATCAAGGGTTTTGATTTGGTGACGGCTCAGGACCCTTTTGAGACCGGCTTAATCGGCTGGCTGATTGCGAAAATATTGAAGGCGCGCCTGCAACTGCAGATCCATACCGATTTTATGTCGCCTTATTTCAAAAAAGAATCCTTGCTGAATCGTACCCGCGTTTTAATTGCCAAATTTTTAATCCCCCGCGCTGATTGTATCAGAGTTGTTTCTAATAGAATATTATCGAGGTTGAACCTCCATGGGGAGGTTCAACCTCGGGCGGTTGTATTGCCGATTTTTGTGGATGTTGAAAAAATAAAAAGCGCGCCGATTAAAACGGATTTGCGCGTGGAATATCCGCAGTTTGATTTTATAATTTTAATGGCGAGCCGTCTGGCAAAGGTAAAAAATATCGGGCTGGCGATTGCGGCGATGAGGGAGGTTGTTAAAGAATATCCGAAGGCGGGCTTAATAATAGTGGGGGACGGGCCCGAGCGCGAAGCGCTCAAGTCGTCAGTCGCCAGCCGCCGGCTGTCAGCTAATATAATTTTTGAACCGTGGACGGATGATTTGCCTTCTTATTATAAAACGGCGGATTTGTTTTTGCTCACTTCCAATTATGAAGGATATGGGAGGACGGTGGCGGAGGCGATGGCCGCGGGATGTCCGGTGGTAATGACCGATGTCGGCGTCTCCGGAGAGCTGGTAAGGGACAGGTACAGCGGCATTGTTGTTCCGGCGGGAGACAAAAAGAAGCTGGCGGAAGCGATTTTAGAAATGGCGCGCGACAGGGCGCTCCGCAACAATTTGGCCCTTTCCGCGGAGAATATAATTGCGGGACTTCCGAAAAAGCGGGAATATTTGCGGGAATACAAAAAATCCTGGGAAAAATGCCGGTATTAGCAGTGTTAGACCTTGGAGGTCTAACAAGTCTAACAAAAAATGCTTATGAAATTATTGATAATAACACAAAAAGTTGACATAAATGACGATGTTCTTGGCTTTTTCCATAATTGGATTGAAGAGTTCGCGAAGCATTGCGAATCGGTAATTGTAATTTGCCTGCAGAAGGGCGAGTATGATTTTCCAGAAAATGTTAAAGTTTTGTCTTTGGGCAAGGGGCCAAGAAAAGAAAACGCTTTTGACGCAAGAGCCAAACGGCAAGGGAAAGTTTACGCAAAGGTCTTTTCTTTTCTTGATAAAATAAAATACTCTTGGAATTTCTATAAATACATTTGGAAAGAAAGAAAAAATTATGATGCCGTTTTCGTTCATATGAACCCGGAATACGTTGTTTTGGGCGGGCTGCCGTGGCGGCTGTGGAACAAAAAAACCGGGCTGTGGTATGCACACGGAACCGTGAATTTAAAACTCCGCCTGGCGGAAAAATTGGCGGACATTATTTTTACATCCACCGAGAGCGGTTTTCACCTTGCGTCAAAAAAGAAAAAAGTCGTCGGGCAGGGAATTGACACGGAAAAATTCAAACCCCGACCGGAAATCCGGAAAAATGACGGCGTTTTCAAAATCATCTCAATCGGCAGAATATCTCCGGTGAAAGATTATGAAACACTCATAAACGCGATTGAGATCCTGGCAAAAGGCGGATTGAAATTAAGCGTTGATATTGTCGGCGCCACCGGACTACCCAAACAGGAAAAATATCTTTCCGATTTGAAAAAAATGGTGGCGGAAAAAAATCTTTCCGGAACGATAAATTTCTCCGGCTCAATTTCAAACAAGGACATCGCGCCACAGTTACAATCAGCCGATTTATTTGTTAATATGAGCCATACAAAGAGCTTGGACAAGGCGATTCTTGAAGCGATGGCGTGTGGATTGCCCGTATTGACCTGCAACGAGGCGTTAAAAGGAGTTTTGGGGGAATATGAAACGGAATTGATGTATCCCAAAAAAAACCTCAAGGCGTTGGCGGAGAAGATAAAATTCATTATGGATTTAGGTCAGGGGAAAAAAGAGGCAATCTCTGTGGATATGAGAGAAATCGTCGTCAAAAATCACGGCCTGGAAAATTTTATCGGCAAAATATGCTCCGCGTTTTCAACGGAGCGTGGCTGATATTCTACGGCAAAAAACATGTTATCACTATTCAGAAAATTAACATACGATAAATTGTCAAAAACCGAGATCAATGGCGACATTTTAGATTTGGGTGGGAGTAAAAAATCAGGATACCATAAGTTGATAAAAGGAAGGCATACCATTGGCGCCGCCAACATTGACGAAAGATCAGAACCTGATTTCAGGTTCAATTTTGAGGAAAAATTTCCGATTAAAAGCGATTCCTATGACGGCATATTGTGCTTGAATGTTTTGGAGCATATTTTCAATTATGAAAATGTTGTAAATGAAAGTTTTAGGATTCTGAAAATTGGAGGAGTATTTATCGGTTCAACCCCTTTCATTTTTAACGTGCACGAATGTCCGGACGATTATTTTCGCTACACCAAAAAGGCGTTGGAAAAAATTTTTAAAAATGCGGGATTTTGCGAGATTAAGGTTGAAGAAATAGGAACGGGTCTGTCCAAGCAGTTTTATCACCGAGAAAAATATGCCAATCGGTTATTTTATAACAACCCGAAAAATTAGTTTCTTGTTTTCGTTCTGTTTGTTCAAATATGAGATTTAAAAACATTATTTTTTTTCAAAACGGATCAATCGGCGATTTTTTGATGGCGCTGTTTTTTTCTGAAAATATTCATTTGGCGGACGGGGAAATGAAGATACGCATCGTTGTCCCGAGAAATAAAAAACTTCTGTCAAAGTTGGTTGAGGGGTATCCTTACATAAAAATTATTGAGGCGAATTCAAAAAACTTCGGTTTTTTGCGGCTGTTGAAATTTATTTTTTCCGCCAACGGCGTGGCTGTCCACGCGACACCGGGGAAAATACCGAACAGGATAAAATTTCTGGCGAAGGCGCTTTCCCTGAATCCCAAAAGCGTTTTGGTTGGATTCAAAGACATCGGACGATTCAACAACCTGTATTCCGTTTCGCTGGATTACGACACGAGCGTTCCCTATGTTGAAACGATAAAAAAGATGGTTCAAGCCATGGGATTTTCGGTCCAAAAGGAAGCTCCATTTCTCAAATATAAAAAAGACGGCGATATTTTATCTCGCTTTAATTTGGCGGATAATTCTTATATTTTGATTCATCCGTTCGGGTCAAGCAAGAAAAGAAGCGTGCCGTTGGAAGATATTAAATGGGTGTTAGGGAAAATAAGGTTTGAATTTAGTAGTTTAAAGATTGTGGTCAGCGCCGGGCCAAGCGAAAAGAAATATATTAAAGAACTAAAAGAGGTTTTTCTAGGAGATGAAAATATTGTTTTTTTGTGCGATTTCGGTTTGAATATTCTTTCTAATTTGATTGATAATAGTAAGTTATATATTGGTGTAGATACAGGTATTACACATATGGCTTCTTTTTTGAGAAAAGATCGGAAGAGCACACGTCTGAACTCCAGTC
>CAJVWH010000015.1 GCA_913009575.1 uncultured bacterium | reverse complement strand
GGCCTTTTCCCTGCAACCCTTAACCCAATTTGATCAGCAAACACTGACAAAACTCCATCAGGAATTCATGGAATCACGAATTCTACCCAATATCGCGGTGGGCACCAGGAGATCGGAAGAGCGTCGTGTAGGGAAAGAGTGTAGATCTCGGTGGTCGCCGTATCATTAAAAAAAAAAAAAAAGAAAAGATAAAAAAATAATTGCAAAATTGTCCAAATATATCTAAAACGCCTATGCTCCCGCTGGCGCGATAAACGCAAAAACCACCAAAAAAATTAAAATTCCGAGAGCAATTATAAAAAATATTTTATCCATTATACTAAATTCTAAGCGATAAACGGAACAAACGCAAAACCGAGATACGTCTGGGTTTCAAATTTATCTTCTTCTTTTTTAATCAAGAGGTAAATAATGTCTTTTACCGGCACTACCAAACGGCCGCCAATTTTTAATTGTTCTTTCCATGCCCGCGGAATTTCTTCAACTGCCGCAGATGCGATAATTCTGTCAAAAGGCTCTTCTTCCGACATTCCATTGATAGCGTTATAGCAATGGAATTTGACTGTTTTCTTTCTAATAAAATCATATTTGGAAACATTTTTTTTACCGAACTTTTCAAGTTCGGGAATCAACTCAATTGCAAACACATTGCCTTTATCTCCCGCTATATGCGCCAAAAGTGCAGTCTGCCAACCTGATCCGGAACCGATTTCCAAAATTTTGTTTCCCTTTTTAGGCTGAAGTAACTCCAGCATAAATGCTACGGTTAATGGCTGAGAAATTGTTTGGCCATGTCCAATTGGCAAGGGCGCGTTTATGTAAGCTTCATCTTTATATTCGTCAGGCACAAAATCTTTCCGGTCAATTTTCTGAAAAGCGTCAATAATTTCCGGTGTTTTCAAATATCCGGAACTTATCAATTCTTTAATCAAATATTTCATAATATGTTTGGTTTCTAGAGCCCAACACCAATTTTACTCAATTATTTTTATAGATTCTATAATTGCGTCTTTTAGAGGATGATTCTTTTGATTCGTGGGAAGATTTTCAATTTTTTCAACCGCCGTCATCCCGCCAATGACCCTCCCAAAAACGGTATATTTGCCGTCAAGCCAAGGCGTAGAAGTGGCAGTAACGATAAAAAACTGGCTTCCATTTGTGTTTGGGCCGGAATTGGCCATACCCAAAATTCCACGGACAAATTTATGCTTATTTATTTCATTTTCAAAAACATATCCCGGACCTCCTTTACCGTCATCGGACCAATCGTCGTCTTTGCTGTTTGGATCACCGCCTTGAATCATAAATCCCTTAATAACGCGATGAAATTTAGTGCCGTCATAAAATCCCGCTTTGGCAAGTTTTATAAAATTTTCAACAGTTTTTGGAGCAGAGCCGGCAAAAAATTCCAGTCTGATTTGTCCAAAATTTGTTTTTACAATTGCGTCAATGTTAGTATAATAATCATTTTTTATTTTTAAATTTTCTGTTATGGCTTCTCCGGCCCTTAATGCCGAATAATAACCCGTCAATACCACCGCCAAGCCAAATAAAAATACAATAAAAATCAACCAATGGACTTTGTTGCTATTCATGTAGAAAGGGAATTAAATTTTTAATCGCTCTCGCCCCGCGCTTCACCAACGACATCTTCCTTCCCTTTATTTTAAGCAGTTCTCTTTTCATTCGGTCTCTGGCAACATCAATGGCGGCGTACAAATCGGACTGGTTTGATTCGGTGCGGATGCCTTTATCAAAACGCGGAAGCCGAAATTGAATTTCGGCGCGAAAAATGTTTCCGCTGTGATGATGTCTTGTAGTCATTCCAACTTCCACCCATGCTTGCGTGCTGTCGGGGTCGCGGACGCGGATAAATTTTTTCAAACTGCCGATTTTCTCTTCAATATATGCTTTAATCGCTGGAGTAAGTTCAATATTTGTCGCTTTAATATTTATCTTCATAACTATATTATACAATTATGTGTTAAAAATTCATATCTGCCGGGCTAGGACTCGAACCTAGATACCCAGGACCAAAACCTGGTGTCCTGCCATTAGACGACCCGGCATTATATATTTCTAATAAAACTTTCTAAGTTTTTCCTAATTTCCTTCTCCGACCGAAATGGAATTGTAAAATAAAAAGTTGTTCCATTAGCCCTCTCTGATTCAAACCAAATGTCTCCACCATGCGCTTTAATAATATTTTTCGCTATGTAAAGACCTAGGCCTGTTCCTTCCGTCTCCACTCTTATTGCGTTCTTGGCTCTGAAAAAGCGACTGAAAATTCTCTCGGCATCTTCCTTCGGAACGCCAATACCGTTATCTTTCACCGATATTTTAACATAATCACCGAAATTTTCAAGAATTACCCCTATCCTTCCGCCTTTCGGAGTATAATTGATGGCATTATCTATTAAATTGTCAAAAACCATTCCTATCTTGTGCGGGTCTGCAGTTATTTTGGGAATTCCATTATCTTCTTTCATCAAAACCAAATCAATATTTTTTTTACGGGCAGCAAGAGAAAAATTTTTAAGGGTTTCCTTCGCTATTTCCTCAATTGAACTTTTTTTAAAATTATAACCAAAATTAATATCTTCTGTTTTTCCAACATTTAAAAGGTCATTCAACAAATCTATCATCTTTTCGTTAAACTGATATGCGCTATCAAGCATCCCTTTTTGTTCTTGATTAATGGCACCGGCCTCTCCGCTTATAACCGACCGTAAAACCCATTTAATTTTTGCCAATGGAGTTCTGATTTGATGAGCCGCTACATTGATAAATTCACTTTTTATTTTCTCTATTTGTTTAAGCTTTCTATTATCTTGTTTCAATTGGAAATTTTCCGAGACTAAATCATCATTGTATTTTTTAAATTTGATTACTTTATAAAATAAATAAACAAGAACAATGGCAAGAAAAATAATTGTAATTATCGCAATATTGCTCATATTTCTTCACCAGTTATCCTTATTAACGCGAGTTCCAGCGGGAGTTGCGGAAGATAAGAGCGCGTACGGACATCATACGTATCCAAAAGGATTTTCAACGCGCTTTCAATCTCTCCAGACCTTGGAATGTCTTTATTTTTTTCCAAAAATTTGAATTCCCTGTCCCCCAAAATTTTTGACAATTCGTTTTTTATTTCCGGAGCAAGCCGAAGTAAAAGCATCGCGCGCACATCACGTAAAATTAATTTCAGAAAAGTTTTTATGTTAAGATTTTGTTCGGTTACCTCATGAATTACACTTAATCCTTTTTCCGTGTCCTTGCCGATTATTGACAAAATAATATTCTCAACCATTTCGCGCGAAGGTGCTGACAAAAATTCCCTTGCTTCTTTTTCAGTTATTCTTTTGTCTTTATTGGAATCTCCCAAAGTTAAAATCTGGTCAAGCATTCCCTGTGCATCTCTGAAAGAACCTTCGGCAAAGAGAGCAATAAGCCCCGCCGTTTCGCCATCAATCTTAACCCCTTCTTTTTGGGCTGTAACTTTCATCGCCTCACGCAATATGTTTTCCGGAATTTTATGAAAAGAAAAATTCTGGCATCTTGAAATAATCGTGTCAGGGACTTTTTCCAATTCAGTGGTGGCGAGAATAAAAATCGCGTGCTTTGGCGGCTCCTCCAATGTTTTGAGAAGCGCGTTAAACGCCTCTTTGGTGAGCATATGAACTTCATCAATGATATAGACCTTCACATCGCCTTGCAAGGGCGAAAATCGCACACCTTCGCGAAGAGTGCGAATTTCGTCAATCCCCCTTGAGGATGCGGCGTCAATCTCAATTAAATCAATATCTGAACAGCCGGCTTCCTTCGCCAAAATGCGCGCTACACTGGTTTTGCCGGTGCCGCGGGGACCGGAAAAAAGGTAGGCGTGGGAAATCCTGCCGAGATTAACGGCATTTTTGAGGATTTCCGTAATATGGTTCTGCCCCAGAACCTCGTCAAATTTCCGCGGGCGATATTTTCGATATAGCGCAAGTTTAGACATCGCAACTTCATTTTAACATTTTATCAATTCACTTCCAAATATAATTATAAATCTTTAAATGCCAAAACCCTCTTCACTTCCCATGGTATTTTTTATGCTCTTATATGAACCGGAAAAATCGTTAAAAGAACGGAGCTTTTTTCCTGCGCACCGATTCATAAGCGTAAATATACATACCAGCTGACCATGCCTGCTCAGCTTTCCCAATTGGCCTGCCTGTTTTGCCATGGAAACACTCGTTGAATTCCCACTCTGAATCTCCGCCCTTTTTATTCAATCGCGCCAACAATTCCAAAACACCGCGCGCCTCTGAATATTTTTTCATTTTCATCAAAGCGGCTGTGTAAAAACCGCCCAAAAACGGCCATATCCCGCCATTATGGTATTGTCCCGGAAGATTAAGATTTGACAGTTTATAATAATCCCGCCAGTCTTTTTCTCCGGGAAGAACGGGCGGATAAATCGCCTTTATCGGAAAAGGATCGGCAATCTTGTATTTTTTTATAAATCTCAAAATAGTTTCTGACCGCTTTTTATCGGCGATTCCGGAAAGCACCGCTAAAATATTTCCAAAAGAATCAAACCATTCTCCAAAATCGCGAAAAGTCAAATAAGGAAGATAGTAAGATTCATCTTTGAGAATTTTTTTAGAATGGAAGGCGCCTTTTCCTTTCCAAAAAGCAATTTTTTTCGCGCTCGGGGGCTCTTCTCCGAAACAATCCGTTATATGGCAGAACATATCATCTTTCCCTGTGCACCAAAAACGTTTGTTAATTATCCGGCGCGCCGTTCGGGCCTTTTTAAAAAATGCGTCCGCTTCTCCGCGTTTTCCCAGTGTACGGGCAATGGAACCCGCGGCGCGCAGCGCCCGATAGAGCAAAACATTTACATAAAACCCTTTGCCTCTGGTGGCGAATAAATCTTCCCAATCGGACGCTTCCTGCATTGACATCAAACCGCTTTGGTCAACATCCCGGTATTCATACCACCGCAATATTTTTTTTACGGCGGGATAATTCTTTTTCAAAAACGCCGCGTCGCCCGATTGTTCAAAAAAAACGGCAGTTCCCGTTACAAACCAAAGCCCTCCGTCGGCACTCGCCTGAAAATTCGGCTTAAGTGTCCGAACATCAACATTATTGGGAATAATCCCGAGCGGAGAAATATTTTTCCTTAAGATGTCAAAACTCGCGCGTATGGCATTTTGAATTTTTTTATCATTGACAAAGGACGCGCCCAGTAAAGTAATCATACTGTCCCGCGCCCATACTTGCGGATATCCGCCAACTTTCGCGGATGCCTTAAATCCGCGCTTGTGAATGCAGTCCCGCAACACCCTGACAGCTTGTCCATACGCCTCATCTATCAATTCATCACTTGCTTCTTTTTTACCCATATAAACATATTACCACATCTCATCATTATTGTTTCCACGGCAGTTTTATTTTTTTTGAAACGGAAAATCCGGCGGCGTTTCTATGCCCTCCTCCGCCGAATTTTTGAGCGATTTTAGACACATCCGCCAACTTTTTTTTAGACCTGACGCTAACATTGATTTCGCCGTTTCTATAGGACCAAATAACGCCTATCGTATTTTTATTTTTAACCAAAATACCGCCTATCTCGGAACCAAAAACCGGAGAATTAACAACCCACGCTTTTTTTCCTTCCAAACTCGCCTTTTCGGCTTTATCTAGAATTTTATCTAAAATTTTTTCCTTGTATTTTTCCACCACCAACCCTTCTTCAATATATTTTTTTCTCTTTTTTCCATCCTCCAAATCCTGCGCCACCTTGTTCCAAACCTTAAAATCTTTCTCGCGCAAAAAAAGGACGTTCAAAATTTCTTTCGTGTTTTTTATTTTCCACTTCCAAATATCCATATCTTCTATATATTCCAAGAGCTTGGGAACTTTTTTGCCGGAGTGAAAATATTTCCAAGACAAAACAGCACCGGAATTTTTGTTTCCATAAACATGTTCGGGAACGGATTTTACAAGAGATTTTGAGCTGATATGATGGTCTATAACCACCACTTTTTTGCCGGTCCGCAACAATTTTTTTATAACCTTCTCGGCAGGGCAAAAATCCAAAAAATATATTTCCCTGTTTTTATGTTCGGAAATTTCATCTTTTTTGTCATAATTTATTTCCACGTATTCCGCCTTGTTCCCGAATTTTTTCCACGCGCTCCAAGCCGCACCAAATCCGTCTTCGTCATGATGATAATAAACAACGATTGATTTTTTCGTTTTTAACTTCATTCTTTTTATTTTACACTCCGTGACACTTTTTATACTTTTTATTAAAAATAAGGCGTGTTGCTAATAATATTTTATCCAAATTTAGGATAGCAACATTTTTTATACTTAAAAGGTTTGTTTGTCGCTGGATTTTTTTTGCCGCAAGGGCATGGGTCGTTTCTTCCCACTTTGTTCGTGACCGAGTTACGAACATTTTGATTGTTGCCGCCGAGTAAGCGCGCAGATTCGCGGGCTTCTTCAAGTTTTTGTTCTTGAATTCCAAATTGCGCCGTTTCTCCCACACGCAAAGCCATCTTAGTGATTGTTTCGTTTATTGAACCCTCCAATTGCCTGAACATTTTCAAACCTTCATTTTTGTATTCTATAAGCGGGTCGCGTTGTCCATATGCGCGCAATCCGACGGACGAACGCATGTAGTCCATAATTTCCAAATGCTCCACCCAAAGCATATCAATCGCCTGTAATATCAACATGCGCTCCGCCCTGAAAAAGGCTTCATCACCCATTTCTTTCTTCTTTTTCTCAAGTTCGTCTCCGCCGGAGGCGGATCCGCCTTCGGCGGACAATATTTTTTTCAGCGCTTCCATTATGTGTTCATCATCTCCAAACAAAATTTCCCTCCTTCGTTTGTAAATTATATTTCTCTGATGATTTAAAACATCGTCATATTCAAGCAAATGTTTTCTGGAATCAAAATTAAACCCCTCTATCTTCGCCTGCGCCGACTCTATCGCCTTGCTCACCATTTTATTCTCAATGGGCTGGTCTTCGGGAATACCAAACTTGCCCATCATCGCTTTGATGCGGTCAGAGCCAAAAACCCTCATCAAATCGTCTTCAAGGGAAACAAAAAATTGCGTCTCTCCGGGATCTCCCTGCCGGCCGGCCCGCCCTCTCAATTGATTGTCTATTCTTCTCGCGTCATGCCGTTCAGTGCCAAGCACAAAAAGTCCGCCAAGTTTTTTTACCTCTTCGGCTTCATCTTTTTTGGGCGGACTTCCTCCCAAAACAATATCAACTCCCCTTCCGGCCATATTGGTGGCAATGGTCACTTTTCCTTTTCTTCCCGCCTGCGCGATAATCTCTCCTTCTTCTTCATGATTCTTGGCATTCAAAAGTTTATGCGGAATGCCATCTTTATCCAATAGAGAAGAAAGGCGTTCGTTTTTTTCAATGGAAACTGTGCCGACCAAAACCGGCTGGCCTTTTTGGTTTAATTCCTTGATTTTTTCCGCTACCGCCATAAATTTCCCCATTTCGGTTTGATACACGAAATCAGAATGGTCTTTTCTCGCAAGTGGCTTGTTGGTCGGAATGGCGATTGTTTCCAGTCCGTAAACTTTGTAGAACTCCTCCGCGGAAGTTAGAGCGGTACCGGTCATTCCTGACAATTTATCATACATTCTGAAATAATTCTGAAACGTCACGCTCGCGAATGTACGGGATTCTTTTTGGATTGAAACTCCTTCTTTCGCCTCCATCGCTTGATGGAGCCCTTCAGACCAGCGCCGACCAGGCATCAGCCGCCCCGTAAACTCATCCACAATAATAACTTCACCCCCTTTCACTACATAGTCCTTGTCGCGGGAAAAAAGCGCTTTGGCGCGCACCGCTGTTTCAAGATGGTGTACGTATTTTATACCTTTTTCGGTATAAATATCTTTCACTCCCAGCAAATTTTCCGCTCTTTCAATTCCTTCTTCTGTAAGAGAAATTGCTTTTAATTTTTCGTCAAGTGTGTAATCTTTTCCTTCTTGAAGTTTTTCGGCAATTTTGGAAAAAGTGACATAAAAATCCTGGGATTCCTCCACGGGCGCGGAAATAATCAATGGAGTTCTCGCCTCGTCAATTAAAATGGAATCAATCTCATCTACTATCACATAATTATATCCTCGTTGAACAACATTATTCGCGTCATAAGCGATATTATCACGCAAATAATCAAAACCAAATTCATTATTTGTACCGTAAGTGATATCCGCTTCATATGCTTTTTTGCGTGAGCAAGAAATTAAAAATTCATGCACCACTCGAAATGAACCTGATTCATCGCGTTCTTTATCCAAAACTTCGGCATCGGATATTTTTTTATCCGATATTGAATTCCTGGTGTCATATTCTGAATCGTAAAGATAACTTGCTTCATGGTTTACGCATCCAACCGACAAGCCAAGCGCGGTATAAATCTGCCCCATCCAAACAGCATCTCTTCTTGAGAGATAATCGTTAACCGTAATTATGTGGACCCCTTTTCCTTCCAGTGCGTTCAGGTAAGCCGGAAGAGTTGCCACCAAGGTTTTACCTTCACCAGTCTTCATTTCTGCGATTTTTCCTTGATGGAGGATTATGCCGCCCAAAAGCTGGACATCGTAATGACGCTGTCCAAGCGTCCTTTTAGCGGCCTCTCTCACTAAAGCAAATGACTCCGGCAAGATATTGTCAATTGTTTCGCCTTTACCAATTCTTGTTTTAAATTCTTCGGTTTTCTCTTTTAACTGTTCGTCAGAAAGCGTCCCGAACTCTTTCTCAAGCTCGTTGATTCTTGAAATGATGGGGTCTGTTCCCTTTAGTAATTTTTTGTTTGAGTCCCCGAATATCTTGGAAATCAATTTCATGGTCAAAGTATAGCGCAATTTCAACAAAAAGAAAACGCCCGAACACGGGCGTTTTCTTTTTGAAGAAACCTTATCTTTTTTTTCTTTTTGCGGTCTTTTTCTCGGCCGGCTTCCTTTTTGTTGTTTTCTTCTTTACAACTTTTTTCTTTGCCGGCTTTCTCTTCACAATTCTCTTTTTCGTTACTTTCTTCTTCACGGTTCTTTTCACCGTTTTCTTCGCTGTTTTCTTTTTACTTTTTACTGCCATTTTATTTTTTCTAGAGAAATAATTTTTAATCCGCCTAACACGGATGCAATAATCATCGACCAAAAAATAATTATTACATTATTAGTTTAATTATCTAATAATTTTTTCACAAAAACAATAAAAAACACAAAAATTTTTTAAAACTGTGGATAACTAAAAACAAACTTTTTTAAAAAAATTCTTTAGTTTTTAATTTTTAAAAATTAAAGAAACCATCTTGCCAATATTGTCTTGTCATACAAAAAAACAGAATAAAATTTCTATTAAGATTTCTGAATGTTTTGCTTTTTTTATTTTACTTTCGGGGGCCGAAAACCGAGAATGGAAATTATTATTGTTCCAACGAGCGCGGTTAAAAGAACATAAGAAACATTGAGATTCTCACGCACTAAAATTATATAAGTGGTGGCAAACCAAATTATAATCAATGAAATTGCTACCCATGGATACTTCATAAAATTAGTTTTGAGCAGCCAGTAATCAGTAGTCAGACAAAAAATAAAATCTGGTTACTAACATACTGGCTGCTGGCTACTTAATATTTTTTTAACATCGACCTTATTTCATCATATCGTTCTGCGTAATGCATTATTAAATCAATAATTCTCTCTCTTGCCGCCAACATTCTCTCTTTTTCAAGGGCGGAAATTTCTCTGAAAAACTCCCAGTCCACATCCGTAAGCGGAATTATCTTTTCCCCCGCCTCTTTCTCATGCTCCCCTTTTCCAATCAATATCTCAACTTCTTCAAGTGAGTGCCTGCTAAAAAAACGGTTCAACGCTTTTATCATATCAAAATCCGGCGAGACCTGCAAAGCAACCATATCCAAAATTACCAGAGCGCGAAAAAACAGGACAACTTCTTTTGGCAAGCGCGTGCCGTACTGCTCGGCTTTTTTAATGATATTAAAAAACGGGGTAACAGCGCTTTTCTTTTTTAGGGAAGCGTTGGAGTTGGCAACGGCTTCAAACCACGGCTGCATAATTTTTTTCATATCTGCGGCAAGGTTTTTTAATATTATTTCTTTTATCTTATTAAAAATTTTTTCGGCTTTTCCACGTCTTCTAATATCCATCTTGAGGTAATTTTCTAACTCTTCCCCCATCATTTTTTCCCCGAATTTTAAAAAATGTTCGCTTAATGAATCTGTATCTTTGTTCGCTATGGCGTATAAAATTTTCAAAAAAATCAAGCGATAGCCGCCAGATTCACCGACAATTCCGAAATCAAAATAAACCAACTTATTTTCCGGCAAAAAAAGCAAGTTGGCGGGATGAGGATCGGCGTGAAAAAACCCGTCAATAAAATACTGCCTCATTGATTCGGTTATAAGATAAAAGGACATCTCATCAGGGTCAATCATATTTTTTATGAGGGTTTGCCTGTTAGCCTTACCCGTGATGATATCTTTAACCGCCACTCCTCCATCAATAAATTCCTGAATAAGAACTCTAGAAGTGGACAATCCTAAATACTGCATGGGAATGACGGTACGCGGATGTTTAAGCGAATGGCCATAAAGTATATCGGCGTTTTTTGCCTCTGTTGTAAAATCAAGTTCGCTCCTCGTCCAACTGATAAAATCCGCAGCCACCTCCTGAACGCACACTGAAGAAAAAATCCTGAAAAAATCAATGATACTGGCGGCAAATGAAATAAGAACGAAATCGCTTTCAAAAATTTCCCCCACTCCCGGTTTTTGAATTTTTACCGCTACAATAGCTTCATTTCCCTTTCCACGGGGAAAACCTTTGAGCTTGGCTTTATAGACTTGGCCGATTGAAGCGGAGGCAATCGGGTTTTTGTCAAATTCAGAAAAAAACGCCTCCACAGGAAGGCCTTTTTCTTCCGCGAAGACAACATGCATTTTTTCAAAAGGGACTTCCGGAATATTGTTTAGTAATTTTAAAAGTTCCATAGCATAATCAAAAGGCAAAAAGTCCTGACGGAGCGCCAAAATTTGCCCAAGCTTTATGAAAGCACCCCCGGCTTTCTCAAAAAAAATTCGCAATTTTACCGGACCGCTCAGTTTTCTCTTAAAGAAAATTATGATTGCCAGCCAAAAAATTTTAAACAAGCGTTTTAAAAACAACAACACACGATACCAATATGTGAATTGGCGCAAACGCCGCGAATCAGTATTTGTATAATTCGTATGCATTGGTATATTAGCACCGCGTTTATGCCGAACGAAAACCGATGTAAGACAAAACAACCGTGGTGGCCATCACGAACAAATAAAAGGTTTCTCCGTCAATGATGCGCGGAGACACCATTAAAGTGGTCGCGGAAACCCAAATCGCTAAAATTGCCAATGACACCCAAGCGTATCTCATAATATTTATATTTCTCTTATATTCTCCCGCCCGGAAAGGGTCAGCGAAGTATACCCCAAACTATGTCCTTATGTGAGTGCTGTCGCTGACCCTTTCCAAGCAGGATACAACACCTCTAATTACTATAACCCTATTATATACGGATAGGAGCAAAAAACAACAGAAACATAAAACCCGACACGAGGTCGGGGCTTATGCAGACACATATTGGACTCCGACCTGAGCCGGAGAACACTCACATACTTATTATATAGCAAATTCCACTGCAAAAGTCAAGCAAAACGGGTACATAGGTAACACTTGCCCATAAAAGGGCAAAGTCTTCGGCTATACTATAGCCGAAGTTAGGGCTTGCGACCAGCGCGGATTTCGTTTATGTAGTATTCTCCCTGTTTTTTGAAGTCGGGCTTGAGTTCAATTGCTTTTTGGAGCTGTTTGATTGCCTCTTCGCGTTTGCCTATTTTTATGTATGTCGCCGCCAGCCTCACGCGGTATTGCGCGTTGGAGGGGCTTTTTTCAATAAACTTTTCCCAAATTCTCGCCACCATTTTAAAATCTCCCGTTCTCGCGTAAGCATTTATGAATCTTTGGTCCGGGATCACGTCAACGCCGAATTTCTCTTTAAGCACATTTTCAGCAAGATTATTCTCACCGTCATAAATCAAAGATAAGGCATAAATTTTCCTTGCGCCGTCAAAAGACTTTTCAAGTTCAAAAGCTGTCCGCAAAATTTTAACCGCTTTTTTGTAATCTCCCTTGTTAAGATAGGAAGTACCCAATTCAAAATACAATTGCTGCTTTTTGGGAGATAATTCAATCGCTTTTTCTAAAATATTTATTGCCTTGTCATATTCTCCTCCCTTATTATAAAGAGCGCCGAGAAAAACCATATAACGAATGTCTCCCGGAGATTGTGTGATTTGTTTCTTCATTTCCGAAGAAGCATATTCAAAAACTTTTATCTTGATATCTTTTTTAATTTTTGGCTGTTGAACAATATTCATCGCAAAATTAACAAGATGCTCCCGCGCCTCCGTAGAACCGAATGAGCCGTAAGAAATTGATTTTTGAAAACTTTTTAAGGCACTCTCAAAATTTCTTGTTGCGGATTCCTTAAAAGCGCCTATGAGATTATAAGATGCCAAAAGCGGTGGAACATTAACGGCGTAGATGGTAAAGACAGTGGCCGCAACAGCGATTGCCGTTAGAACCGGTTTTTTATAATCTCCCACATTTTCTCTCGGCTCCAATTCTGTTTGAGGCACTTGATTGACGGCGCGGGTGTGAATATAGCCGAGCACCGCGAAAAACATCAAAAAACTTATAAGATTATCAAAGACAAAAAGATTATTGAAGAAATAAGCGCCAAACAAACCGGTCAAAATGGCGGAATCGTAAGAAGAGAAACCAATCTGCTTTCTTTTGAATAATAGATAATAGAGGGCGGAAAAAAACAGGCCGAGATAGGCAAACAGACCGAAAACTCCCCCACTGATAAGATGGTCAAAAAAGACGTTGTGCGCCCTGTCAAACCAAGGCTCCTGTTTGTATAAAATTGGCTGATAATATTTATTGAAAACAAGATTGAAATTTTCCGGACCCCACCCAAGAATCGGCTTTTCTTTAAATCCCTCCCAGCTCATTTTCCAAATAACGAAACGGGATTGAGTTGTAGTTTCATGAAAAGAAATGCTGCTGAAACGGGAAAGCACCTGGCTGCGCTTAATAAAATCAGACGACCTTAATGCCCAAAAAGAGCCTAGTAAAACAATAATTAAAACGATAAACGAAACCGCGGAAACTCTCGCCTTTTTTGACTTTGAAAACAAGGCGATAACAAAACCCGCCAATGCCAGCCCGCCGATCAAGCCCAATATGGCGCCCCTTGTGGCGGTGTGGTACAAAATTATCGCCTGCAAAGCAATTAAAGGAAGATAAAACCACTTATACCATTCTTTTTCTTTGGCGAAATAGAAAAGAGCAAGAAAAATATTAAAAATCATATAAACTGCAAGATAAGAAGCGTTGCCGAGAGTGGCATCAAGCCGGACACTGCCTTGGTGAATGGCGAGTTTGCCGGCCATCTGGAGAATTCCATAAATGCCGACGACCGCGCTTACGCCAAGGGATGCATGAAAAAACCATTTCCATAATCTTTCGGTATTTAAAACAGCGGTCAAAATAAGAAAATAAGCGAGAAGATGAAAATAAGTCAGCAGACCTTCCATCCTTTCGTAATTTGACCAGAAACTGTGATAAGGGTTGGCGCCAAAAATGGTCGCGAGCGACATAATAAAAACAAATGCTCCGAAAAATATAAGTATCCATGATTTGCGTGGTCTATATCTTTTATCATAAAGGGCCAGCACAAACCACAAACCCAGGAGAATTTCAACCAAAATACGGAAGAAAAAATTCTTGCCTGTAATAAAAGGAAAAAACAAAGAACTTGTCACTATCAATGGAGTGAATGGGATAAAAAAAATCCCCGCCCAAAGCAAATATTTTATAATTTTAAGACTTTTTTGCATTGTTTTTCTATGATATCATATTAATACAATGTTTAGCAACCACTTTAGAAAAATTTTGCTTTTTGGCGGAGATATCGCAGTGCTTTATTTAAGTCTTTTTATCGCGCTTACATTGCGCTATGCCTCTTTCCCATCACAAGAACTTTGGAATGTCCATAAATGGCCTTTCTTTTTTATTTATCTCGGCTGGCTCCTCATATTTTATATGGCGGGACTTTATGATATTGAAAAAATTATCTCCTACGCCGATTTGAGAATTCTTGTTTTCAAAACAATGGCGGTCTGCGGAACTCTGGCGATTTTATTATTTTATCTAACTCCATTTTTCTCAATCACACCAAAGACAAATCTTATTCTTGATGTTTTAATTTCCTCCTTCCTGATTTGGTTATGGAGAAAAGTAATCTTCAATGAGGCAATTAAAAGTTCAAAGATAAGAGTTTTCTTTTTTGGCAAAGAGATAAAGGAAATCGCGGACTTCGTAGATTTCCTCTCGCGAAGGCCGCAACTTGGCTTTGAAATTTCCGATTATGCCGGCAGCGCGAATGTAATCGTCGCTCCCATGGATTCAAAATACGATAAAAAAATCGCGCGTTCTCTTTATGAAATGACGCTTTTGGGCAAGACAATCATGAGCTTTGACAAATTTTACGAATCAATAACGGGTAAAATTCCTGTTTCTCTCATAAATGAAGAATGGTTTTTTGACAATTTAACGGAAATAGAAAAACAGAATTTTGAAAAAATTAAGCGAGTAATTGATTTACTATTGGCATTTCTTCTTTTTGTCCCTTATGTGGCTATGTTTCCTTTAATCGCTACGGCCATAAAAATAAACGGCAAAGGTTTTATTTTTTATCGCCAAAAGCGCGTGGGTAAAAACGGAAAAATTTTCAAAATCACAAAATTCCGTTCAATGATTGAAAACGCCGAAAAAAATGGGGCTGAATGGACGAAACCTGAAAGAGAAGACCAGCGAGTTACATTTGTGGGCAATATCCTGCGCAAAACAAGAATTGATGAACTTCCGCAAATTTGGAGTGTAATAAAGGGTGATTTGTCCTTCGTGGGACCTCGACCCGAGCGGCCTAAATTCGTAAAAGAATTAGAGCAAAAAATATCATATTACGCCGTACGGCATCTCGTAAAACCGGGTTTAACCGGTTGGGCTCAAATCAATTTTAGCGAGGCAGCGGCCAAGGACGCGCCGCAAAAATTGCAATATGACTTGTACTATATCAAAAACAGGTCTCTCTCTCTGGAAATTTCCATAATGCTAAAGACCATTGCCGTAATATTCCGCTCAGAAGGCAAATGAGAAATTATCTAATCTGTATAATCTGTACCGGGCAGGCATCCGCCGCTTCTTGGTTGCATCCGATTTCCGACTCTTCAACTTCTAACTCGTACTCTCCCGTTTCCTCGTCCTTTTTTCCTCCAATTGGGCGCGCCTTCGCCTCGCCCTCAACCATTTCCCAAAACTTGGGACAAAGCGCCGCGCAAGTCCCGCATCCGATACACTCTTCATAATTTTGAATTATTCTCGCCATTTTTACTCTTCAATTTGAGGATTTGATTTATCACCGGCATCCCGCGAGTTCTTCCAAGAATTAAATTTATTTTTGAGATTTTTTGAACATCTCCCCCTGTGTCTGACATCAACTCCGTGCTGTTTCTCAGCAATACACCTGTTTGGATAAGTTATTCCGTCAGCGCCGCAAACCGGATTGTATTGCTGGGTACAAACGACACCTTCGCCATTCTCGCCATCCTTCTCACCTTCCTGCCTGTGTTCTTTCATCCTTTTTTTAAAAAGCTTTCTCCTGTTTTCAAAACGCTCTTTCATTTTCTTCCTCATTTCTTTTCTTTCCCCTTGTTCCATATAATCAACCCTCTCCCCAACGTCCTCAAATCTTCTCTTCAGCACCCTTTCCGCTCCCTGAGAACTTCTCACTGCTGATATCGCGCGGCCAAACGCTTCTCTGTATTTTTTCGCCTCAAAAGCTTTTTTCGCCATTGCCAAATGCCTCTTGGCGACTGTCAGTAGAATTTTTGCCGAATGAGCGGTTGTCGGAGTCGTGCTCCCAATTTCGCCAAGTTTCCCCTCAACCTCCAAAATCATTTCCTTCGCTTTTTTTATCAACTCACCCGAACGCTCCTGAAAATTAATCTTGCCGTTATAAATATCATTGAGTATTTCATTGGTGGTGGTAGCGCCCCTGAGCATCATCCGCCTCCTTGCTTGAAGTATTGATTTAATCGCTTCCCTTCTCAAATTGCCGATTTTTCCGCCAATGCCTTCCGCTTCGCCACCCGACTCAGTGGAAAAAATATCATCCTCCAGAACATTAAGTTTCTTTGACATAATCTCCTTAAATCTTTCCCTAAAAATCGGATTTGTTATTTTATTAATCCGCTTGGCATGGCGTTCAATTTGATTTTTTAGGCGCTCCATTCTTTCTTTCATTAATTTTTCCGCCTCCGCGGCAGAAAGCAAACCCCTTTCTTTTTGGCTCATAATAATCTCTTGGCGTTTTTTGGCAAATTTGTAAATCCTTTCCAGTGATTTTTCCGTTCTGTCTTTTATTTTTTCGGGGACATTTCCCAAAAGCATATTCTCCATCACTTTTTGGCTGTTTAGGGAGAGGTTTTCCATTTTTTTCAGCAAAGCGCCCACTTTTTCATTTTTGGCGTTGAAATTTTCAAGGTTGCTGTGGACCTCGTCCATTCTTTTTGCAATGGCATCCTCAAGTTCTCCTATGATGTCAGTCCTCTGGGGGTCTTCGCTGGCAACTTCTTTCAACTCCGCCAATCTCTCATCGGCAATTTCCGCTCTCACCTCCGCCTTTTTCACAGGATTAAAAGTAAACAGATTAAGCCGCACCCAATCACCAAAACGGTCTAGAAAGTAAAAGGGGCTTCTGGGAGTAAGTCCGGCACTTGGTAAGGTGTCCGCGGCGGCCACGCTCGGAGTAGTGCTCGCGGCGGCGCTTGATGTAGCATTTGCCGCACTTTCCGCCGAAACGCCGCCGGCGCCAAAGAGCGCGAAACTGATAATGAAAGCTAAGATAGTTTTTTTGTATTTCATAAATTTTTTGTTCCCAGAACCTGCTAAATAATAATATTGATTGACTTGTCTAAATTATACTCCTCTCTGAATTTTTACCCATAAACTTATCCACACCGCTCCCGAACCGATCCCCGGGGTCGGTTTTTACGGTTTTTGGTTTTCGGTCGGTTCTCCGGTTCTCGCGGCTTTCTGGGGCTGTTAAAAAACGGGGAAATGGTCTAGAATCAAATAATAATGGCTACACCCGGGATTAAACAAAAACTGTACAACCTCCTCCGCCGAAGCGAAAAATACACAAAAACGGATATGGTGTATTTATTCAAAGGTGGCTCATGGCTCACTTTGGGGAATATTATCTCTTCCGTTTCAGCGTTACTGCTAACAATCGCCTTTGCCACTCTCATTCCGAAAGAGACTTTTGGGAGCTATAAATATATTCTTTCATTTGTCGGAATCTTATCAATTCCGACTCTCTTGGGGATGGGCACGGCGGTGGTGCGAGCGGTGGCGCGCGGACACGAGGGCTCGCTCATATCCGCCCTGAAAATGAAAATCCGGTGGGGGTTCTGGGGCTCGCTCATTGGCATCCTACTGTCCGGATATTATTATTTCCAAGGGAATGGCATCTTGGCGATTGCCTTTTTAATCATCGCCTTTTTCATCCCCTTCTTTGAGCCGTTTGGAATATACATCAATTTTCTCCAGGGCAAAAAAAAATTCGCCGAATTGAGCAAGTTTGATATCTGCTCGCAGGCCGTTTCCGCCACCGCTCTTATCGCGGCGGCATTCTTAACGAACAATTTATTTATCCTTCTCTTTGTTTATCTCGCTGTATGGACATCTCTCCGTCTTTTCTTTTTAAGGGCAACTCTTAAAAAATTTCCGCTGAATAAAAAAGAAGACCCCGAAACAATCCCCTACGGGAAGCACCTGAGCGCCATAAAGATAATCGGTTCTCTTTCTTCAAATCTTGACAAAATACTGCTGTGGCATTTTTTGGGCCCGGCGCAGGTGGCGACTTACTTTTTGGCGCTTGCCATACCAACACGATTAAACGGACTATTAAGAATATTCCCGCGCCTGGCGTTTCCAAAATTGGCGCAAAGGAGCATCCCGGAACTGAAAAAAACCCTTATTTCCAAAATCATAGATCGGAAGAGCA
>CAJVWH010000014.1 GCA_913009575.1 uncultured bacterium | reverse complement strand
CTCTTCCGATCTGAATGATATTAAAAAATCTAATCCAAACGGGTTAGAACATCGAGGACATGTTATAGCTATAACTTTATTATGTGCCATTGACGCAATTGCTTCATATGCTTATAAAGGTGGGGTTGGTTCTAGATACAAAAAATTTATAAAAAATCATTTTCCTGATGATTATAAACCTTACGCAAAAGAAATTTATAATTTATATAGAAACAGCCTTGTGCATAGCTGGAATTTGTTTGAAGCGGGCATGTTGCCGAACAGTGAGAATATAAAATGTAATAATGGAATCATAAGTTTTGGTTTATTAAATTTTTTTAGAGCAATAGAATTTGCAATAGATGATTTTTTAACTAAACTTAAAGATGATAAAATTTTACAAGGAACAACAATAAAGAGATATAAAAAACTGAAAAGTACAGCTAAATAATTGGATCAAAAAAAATACTTTTAATGTAGAATAATCTAAAACCGCAAAATTTTGTTTGTGACCGTTTTTACGCAAAAGGGAGCATTTGCGCGCACTGGGCGAGTTTTGGGGTAAACGCAATATGATTTGCCAGTGCACAGCACTGACCATACAAAAAAGGCGTTAGCGCCAAGTTCGCGAGATACGGAAAAACGGCGAGTGGTGTTGCGTAAGCAACAAACTTGTTAGCGAGCCGTTTTGAAGTGTTGAAGCGAACACGCAAAACAAAAAATTTGCCTTTGCGTTTTTTCCATTTTTTTCGCTCCCCTCAATAATTTTTTTCAAATAAGGAAAAAAGAAAATTTCTGTTTTGACCTCGCGCTTTGCGTTCGGCTTGGAAGCGCTTCTTATTCGGTTTTGGAGTATTTACAAGCGCCTTGAAATATGATAAGTTAAAATTACTAACAACTACTGCCTAATCCTAAAAAATATGGAAAAATCAAACAAACATACCTTTGAAATAGTATTATTAATACTTTATACTTGGCTAAACTTAAGAATATTGGTCCCGTTTTTGTTTGGGCAAAAAGGTCTTTTAGTAGGGTTAGCCTATTCAAATCGTTCTATTTTGCTTGCTCTTTTTGTCGGATTGTTTTTAAATGTTGCGTTAATTCTTTATTGGATAGATAAAAATAAAACACATGGAAAATGAAATAAAAATGGTGGCAGTTTGAAAAGATAGGAAAATTAGATAGAAAAAAATATGGCCGTATAGCATTATTGTTTTGGGGAGTGCCAGCAATCTTAGAAAACATAATCACAATTCAATTACCTGCGCTTCTTGTTATGTTTTTAGATATTTTAGTTCTGACTGGATTTGTTTCTGGAATTATTTGGATAGTCCAAACAGTAAAAGAAAAAAATGATCATATAGGTTCAATAGGTTTCTTTATAGAACAGCTCCAGTAATTGGGAAATATTTCCGTCCAGTTGGCTTGGTCGGGTCTATTTTATTAAGTTTGTTGTTAGGTTTGGGCTTAAGCTTAGGCATGATAAGTGTAGTGGGAAATATGGTTTTCCCCGACATCATTCCTAAAATATTATCACTTCCCAAAATACTTTTCACCGACGCTTTTAGTATATCGAAATTAATATCAACTACTTTTGCAATAATGGGTGGAGTATATTTTATATTTTCCATATTCTTGGCATTTTTAGTTTTGTTATTGGGTATGGCTGGTGTTTCCATTAATTACAAAGAAATGAAGAAAAAGCCAAATATTTATGATTATCAAAAATGAGGCGAAAATTTTTATTTTATATCTTTTGTATCATTAATAATTATCATCTGTATCTTTTTTGGATTGATTTAGATTGATGGGAATAACTTTAATTATGCCACATGTGTTGAAATTATAGATTGTCCTAATTGTGGAGTTAAATATTTGTCATCAAGCGAATCCGAAAAATTAAGAATTGACGAAAGACGAAAATTAGAATTTGAGCAAAAACGCAAAGATAATTAAACCTTTGATTTTTTTATTCTGATTAAATCCTTTTTCATTTTTATCATCTCAACCGATGTCTTGTCCAATTTAAATTTAATTTTTCGCACTTTCTTAAATCCCGATTTTTTATAAAAATCCACGGCATTTAAAGTTGAATTCAAATAAATTTTATTTATATTGTTTTCCAAAAATAATTTTTCTATAAAATCATATAGCAATTTTCCGTATTTCTTGCTTTGGTGTTTCGGCGAAATGTTTATTTGATATAAAGCTTTTTCCTTAATAGAAAATTGGCAAAATCCGACAATTTTGCTTCTGGCTTGAATTACAAACCACTGACTATTTTTAAACTGCTCTTTTGTATTTTTAACAGTAATTGGTTTGATCCATTCTTTAATAACATCTTTTGGGTAGAATTGAGCGTTTGTTTTCAAAACACAGTTTTTATGTATTGCCGCGATTTTTGGAGCGTCTTTTGAAACGGCTTTTTTGATAGAAATATTTTTATCGGCTGTCTTCATGAGACACATTATAACAAATATGACTGGAAATAAAAAATGGGGCAGGATAATAAACTCCTGCCCCGACAAAATCGGTTATCCGTGTTTCTTCGGACAGCCACCGCCTTGCGAACAGCAACCGGGATGTGACATTCCCACAATTTTGCCTTTTCGCTCGATAGCCTTAAGGGTAATAACTACCTTTTTCATCACCTCACCTCCTTTCTCTTGCCTATTAGCAAGTTTTAATATTAGCGTTGTCATTGAAAACAACATTAGCAAGTTTAGGGTTTTCCGCTATCTTTAATAACAGTGATGGAATCAATTTGTGTCCAACCGCGCAAGTAAAAGAAGATTTTTTTGGCGGAAATCTGGATCTCCAAATATTAGCCATAGGGCAGCCACCTTGGCAAATAAATCTTAAATTACATTTGGCGCATTCCGCTTGGTTGCTATAGTGTAAAGATTCCAATAGCTTTAACCGTTCCTGGTTTGTTGTTATGCGTTTTCCTTCAAGCTTTCCGAAAATTATCGGTTTGGCATAGGGATCAGTTTCTTTTGCCACTTCAACGCAAGCCGTCACTAATCCGTCGGGCGTAATTGTTTTATTGTTATGCGTTATACCGCAATAATCTTCGTCTGACGGCTCGGCAAAATAACCTGTGTCTATTTTTAAATCAACGCCTAATTCAGCAACATGCTCCATAATATTAAGCAATGCGCCCGCGTATTTGATTGGATTCGGTTCCATTTCTTTTGTCGCCCTAGAAATATCAGTAGCCAATACTGGCTCTAGCTTCAATATCTTGACTCCCATTGCGATAATTTCATCAATTGTCTGTTGCAAGCTAAACAATCCATCATCGGCTACTATGCATTGAACAGTTACGGGAATGTTTTTGGAAATTAGAGCTTTGATATTTTCTTTGACTGTTTTTCTAGAATTTAATCTGCCCTGTATCGCAAATGGCCGCTGGGTGTTATGCATTAAACCATCATAAGAAATGCGGACATCAACTTTATTTGTTATTAGCCATTCCAAAACATCTGTTCCGAATGCGCCGTTTGTTACAACATGAACATCAACCGTTTTGCAAAGAGATTTAGCGAATGTTATTGTGTTGCAAATCAATTCAAACGAGAGTAACGGTTCGCCTCCGCCAACTAGATAAATATCCAGTTTATTGCAACGGTTATCGCGCATATTGACAATTGCCTCTATCGCGGATTTTGCCGTTTCCAAACTCATCGTCTTTTTCGTTTCTCCGCCTCTGGCATAACAATAAATACATCTTAAATTGCAATCAAAAGTTGGAATAAGTCCAATGCTGGCAGATTGCGAATGAACCCTGTCGCTTTCGGCTTTGGGTTCGCCAGTTTTTACAGCTCGCTCTTTTTCTTCTTTTATCAAGCCATTCAACTCGCTTTCCGATGCATTAAGACCATAAACAATTCTATGTGGCGATACAATAGCATAATTTTTTTGTTGCGGTAAATTAATTAGACACACATTGCTCTTTTTCATTTCGGTTTACCTCCTTGATTTTTAAGGTTCAAATTTCTCAACTGTCTAAACAGAACTTAGCACAAATGATTCCCTTTGTCCATTAATTTTCGTTTTAATAAAAGCGCTTCCAAGCCGAACGCAAAGCGCGAGGTCAAAACAGAAATTTTCTTTTTTCCTTATTTGAAAAAAATTATTGAGGGAGGCGAAAAAATTAAAAATGCTAAAAAGAAAATTTCTGTTTTGCAGCGAGCGGAGCGAGCGCAGAGGCGCGCAACAAAGCGTCCACGCCCCGAGCAAAGCGAGGGGCGAACCGAATTAACATAATCCAGCGGAGCGTAAAATCAAATCGGCATTACCGCGCGCTCCCGATTTGCTCAAGAGCGCAGCGATTGATTTTGCAAATCGCAGTCCTTTAGGGCGCGGAGCGCGCGAACAAAACAATGCACCGACCCGCGGGGTCGGTGCAAAATCAGTCAAAATCCCAGTCAGGATTTTGTTCAAAAAAGGTTCAGAGTTTGTTTAATGTCCTCCACAACCAGAACAAAATCCCGCCGTTAACGGCGGGATTTTGTTTTACTTTGCTTCTTTGGGAAGTATTTTATACATCCCGGTGTCGCATACAGTGCATTTGCCTTTAGCGGCAGGACGTCCCGGCTTTATCTCCGTCTTTTGGACATCCTTCATTTCCCGCTTCTCCTTGCACTTCATGCAATACCCGATTATTTTGTCATCACTCATAATACAACCATTCTAGCATAATGGCAGGATATTTGTATAGAGGGGTCAAATTTGGCTAATCTTGCAATTTTTACGGGTTATGCTAAGATAAATGGACGTTTGAAAAGAATAAGAATAAACAATCAAATAAACGCTTCAGAGCTTCGGGTCGTTGACGACAAAGGCGAAAACCTTGGTGTGCTTAAGACGATGGACGCCCTGAGAATCGCCAAAGAAAGAGAATTGGACTTGATAGAGATTGCGCCTACCGCCAAACCGCCCGTCGCGAAAATAATGGATTACGGCAAATTCCAGTATCAGGAGAAAAAGAGAGAGAAGGAAGCAAAAAAAAAGGTGCACGAAACCGAAACTAAGGCAATACAACTGGGGATAGGCACCTCGCAGCACGACTTGGAACTTAAGTCTAAAAAGGCATCGGAATTTTTGAAAGAGGGGCATAGGATAAAAATCAGCCTAATCTTGAAGGGACGCGCTAAATACATGGATAGAGAATTTATTAAGGAGCGGCTGAACAGGATTTTGAACTTGATTACCGAAGATTACAGGGTCGCGCAAGAGGCGAAAAAAGGACCGCGGGGAATTATCATGGTAATAGAGCATTCAAAATAATTCATTGCAAGCGTAAACCGAAACTTTGGTCTTTTGTCCGTTTGCAGCATTTGACGCGCGGCATCTGCGGGCAAAAATTTAATTTTTAATTTTCAGTGAAAACAATTATGTTAAAGACAAATAAATCATTAAGTAAAAGATTGAGGGTGACAAAAACAGGGAAAGTTTTACGGAGAAAACCCGGACAAGACCATTTTAACGCCAAGCAAAAACGCTCCAAACAATTATCACAAAAACGAATTGAGCGTTTTGAAATTAAGAAAAAAAATCTTAGCAGGTTTTTACCGTACGAATAAATATTCAAAATTTGTATTATTCGCATAAGGTTTGCAGATTAGAATTATATCTATGACACGAGTCAAACGAGGGATAATTTCATCAAAACGAAGACGCAACACTCTTAAACAAACTAAAGGGTATCGTTTTGGCAGGAAATCAAAAGAGAGGCAAGCAAAAGAGGCTATTGCCCATGCCGGCACGCACGCCTTCCAGCATCGCAGGAAGAAAAAAAGGATTTTCAGGCGGCTTTGGAACGTCAAAATAAACGCCGCTTCGCGAATGAAAGGAATTTCCTACAGCGTACTCATAGACAAACTCAAAAAAGAAAAAATCACTTTGGACAGAAAAATCCTGGCGGACCTGGCGGAAAACAGACCGAAAATCTTCTCAAGTTTGATTGAAAAAATCAAATAATTCGCGTCGCTTATTTAAAATTTATCCCTGCGAAATAAATAATAAAAATCCCAATTAAAATAAAACCTATCTGCAAGAGAGCCGTTTTTCCCTTTTGGCGTTCCGCGTTGAGTTCCGGAAGCAAATCAGACGCCGCGATGTAGAGAAAATTTCCCGCAGCGATTCCAAGCGCCGGACCTATTAAAAAACTCATCTTGCTGGAAAAAATATAGGCGATTGCCGCTCCGGCGATAATCACAGTCGCCGCAAGAAAATTATAAACTAACGCCTTTTTCTTGTTATAACCCCTGTGAATGAGCACGAAAAAATCACTCATTTCCTTTGGAATCTTATGGAGTAAAATAGCAAAGGCCGCAATCACGCCGAGATGAAAATCAGCAACGAAGGCGAAGGTAATTATCGCTCCATCTATAAAATTGTGCGCCGCCGCCCCCAAAATAATAAGCGATGGGCTCCCGTTCTTTGGACACTCGCCGTTGTGACAATGATACCAAAGCAAAAAACGGGATAAAATGAGAAAAGCGATAAAACCGGTAAGGGCATATTTAAAAATAATATCAATCCCGGAAAAACGCACCGCTTCCGGCAAAATATCCAAAAAGACAACACCCAAAAGAGTGCCCACTGCAAAACTCACGAAATAATGCAGATATTTTTTGACTTGGAATCTTCCCCAAAAAAACACCACCTGTCCGATAAGGGAGATTGCAATTTCCAAAATACTAACTCCTAAAATCCAAATAAATAACATTTATTATAAATTATACAAGATTTTGCCAAATTTCGCACTATAAATTTCAGTCGTCGGGGTTATCCACAACCCCCTCTTGCGCAAATTAAGAAATTTGTTTACCATAGAAATAGACCTCCCCTATTATGGCAACGCGGAGACGGAGAGATAAATCTCTCAAACTGCCGAGTTTCGGCAAAAAACAAAAAGAGAGAGTTTTTTTCTCTCCGTCCCTGCACCAATTCTGAAAATAGTTCTTTAAAAATAAAAAACATTCGCACAAAAGGCCATCCAACGCGATGGCTTTTTTTATTTAATTATTTTTATCTTAAAAACTAATTTATCTATTTTAATTTCCTCGCCTTCCGGTACTTGAGAAAATTTTACGGTACTGGAATTAGTGGCCTTTTTAATTCCCTCCATAAAATTATCCGTCAGTTTTTCTCCCTCTGAGTCAGTTTCAATAATCAGTTTTATTTTTTGTTGGGGAGTCAATCCCTCTTTTTTACGTAATTCTTGAATGTCGCGCGTCAATTCCCTCGCCATACCTTCTTGTTTTAATTCCGGCGTTATTTCAATGTCCAATTCAATCTCATTTTCCATGTTTTCATTAAAGATAACTTCCTTTACGTTCACTTCATCTTTAATTAAATTCAATGATTTTTTATTGTTTTTTAGTTTTTTGTTTTTAATTTTTAATTTGAGCGAGGAAAGCGGTTGACGAACCCTTATCTTGGCTTTCGCCCGTTCTTCCAAACCAAATGCGACAATGCGTCTCACATTTTTCATTTCTTCCAATAAATTTTGTTCTTCAGAAGTCACACGTTTGGCGGCGGGCCAATTTTTCAAATGCACACTTTTTTCCATCTCTTCTCCTTTTAAATCTTGATAAATCTCCTCAGCGACAAATGGAGCAAAAGGGGCAATCAGTTTTGCCAGTTCCAACATAACATATCGCGTTGTTGCGGCAGCGCTTTGTCCATCTTCGCTTCCATCTTTGAACCTGCCGCGTGAACGCCTGATATACCAATTACTCAAATCGTCAACAAATTCGCCTATTGGCCTAACCGCCTTATCAAGTTCATAATTATCCATGGCGGCGGTTATCTCGCCGCCCAATTCGCCCAACCTGGCAAGAATCCATTCATCCAAAATATTTCGGTCCCCGCTTGGTGGCGGAGTCGCCAAGCGGGCTGACGGCTTATCTGCATACATTTTATAAAATGAAATCACATTCCTTATTTTTGAAATCACTTTTTTATTTACATCATCCACACCCTTTTCGGAAAAATTCAAACTTTCGGCGTGTACTGCGGGAGACGATAGAAGGTAATACCTGAGTGCATCCGCACCGTATTTTTCCACGATATACATCGGGTCGGGATAATTTTTTAGACGCTTGCTCATCTTCTGTCCATTCTCGGCCAAAATAATTCCGTTGACAATAACATTTTTATATGCCGTTTCATTAAATAATGCTGTTGAAAGCGCAAGTAATGTGTAAAACCATCCTCTTGTCTGGTCAACGCCTTCGGCAATAAATTCTGCCGAAAAATTTTTCTCAAATTCTTCTTTTTGCTCAAAAGGATAATGCGCCTGCCCATAAGGCATTGAACCAGATTCAAACCAACAATCAAAAACCTCGGGAACGCGTTTTGCTTTTCCACCGCAATCACAATCAAATTTTATTTTATCAATATATGGACGGTGCAAATCCAAAACGTAATTTTCATCGTGTGGAAGCGGTGCAAAATTTATTTTCATAATCTGCCCTGTTTTTATAAAATCATCTTTATTTTCTTTTATTTCAATACTCATTTTTTCGTTCATACCGTCCACAGCCGCGCAAAGAAGCCAGATGGAATACTCATGACTCACAATCAAAATATTTTTTCTTTTGTATTTAGTTTCAATATCATAAATAAAATCTCCCATTCTTTTTTTGAGTTCATTCAGATTTTCTCCTTTTGGAGGATTTTTATAAAACTTCTCTTCCAGCGATGAAAAAAAGTCGTGGTATTCTTTAAGGTTCCTGCCGTCAAAAATACCCGTATTGATTTCTCTTAATCTTTCATCAATAACAACATTTTCCTTACTTAACCCAAGTTTTTCCGCGGCCAACATCGCCGTTTCCCGTGTTCTGCAAAAATCCGATGTAAAAATAATGTCAATTTTATCGTCTTTTAATTTCTCTACCGCTTTGATAACCTCCACTCTTCCTCTTTCGGTAAGAGAATATTTTTCGGAATTTTCAGGATTACTGCTCACCAAATCAACGGTGTTGTTTTCCGCCTCACCGTGACGCATTACAAAATAAGAGTTTCCAGACTTAATTTCAAATTTTTTAATATCGTCAATGGACCCGGCCGGCTTTATTTTACCGCAATTTTCACACTTCCAAACCGGCAAAGGGGCACCCCAAAAACGGGACCGGGAAATAGCCCAATCGCGCGCGCCCTCAAGCCATTTGCCAAACCTCCCTTCTTTCAGATGGGATGGCACCCAATTTATTTTTTTATTGTTCTTAATCATCCTCTCCTTTATTTCAGTCACCCTTACAAACCAGGAGCTTGCAGCATAATTCAAAAGCGGGGTATCGCAACGCCAGCAAAAAGGATAAGAGTGAACAAAAGACTTTTTGAGAAAAAGCTTATTATTCTTATCAAGCCATTTAATAATTTCAATATCAGTTGCCTGTGGTTTCTCTTTCGGCTTTACTGGCAGTCCGGCAAAATCCCTCACTTCCGGCTTAAACTTTCCGTCCATTCCAATATGCTGGATAAACGGTAAATTATGTTTTTTACCAATTTCCATATCGTCCTCACCAAATGCCGGCGCGATATGGACAACACCCGTACCTTCTTCAATCGTAACAAAATCCGCCCCATAAATTTTCCATCCATTTTCGCGATTTTTCAGATTATTGCCATTGGCATAATAAGGGAACAATGGTTTGTATTTTTTGCCGACTAAATCTTTCCCCTTAAATTCTTCTATAATTTCATACTCGCCCCTTACCGCCTCTAATCTGTTTTTTGCCAAAATATAATAATCATCGCCAATTTTAATTTTCACGTATTCAATATCCGGATTCACCGCCAAGGCAACGTTGCCGGGCAAAGTCCATGGGGTTGTCGTCCACGCCAAAATAAAAGTATTTGGTTCACTTTCCAGTTTAAATTTAACTATAACGGAAATATCTTTTATCTCTTTATACCCCTGCGTAACTTCAAAATTGGAAAGTGTTGTTTCGCACCGCGGGCAGATATGCATTGATTTGTATCCTTCATAAACAAGACTCTTGTCGTAAAGTGTCTTAAACGCCCACCAGACGGATTCGGTATATTTCCAATCCATGGTGCGATAATCACGTTTCATATCAACCCAGCGTCCTATTGCCGGAATGATTTTTTTCCATTCATCTGCGTACCGCAAAACGCTCTTTTCAGCCCTTTTGTTGAATTTCTCTATGCCGAATTTTTCAATGTCTTTTTTCGATTTTAAATTCAACTCCGTTTCAATGAGGTTTTCCACGGGCAGACCGTGGCAATCCCATCCCCATCTGCGAGGCACACGATAGCCGCGCATTGTCTTGTAGCGAGGCACGGCGTCCTTAATGATACTTGCCAAAATATGCCCGTAATGGGGCAAACCATTGGCAAACGGAGGACCGTCATAAAAAACAAAATCACCCTTTGGCGCTTCTTTCTCAAGGGATTTTTCAAAAATTTTATTCTCCTCCCAAAATTTTAGAATCTCTTCTTCTTTCATAATTTATTTTATAACTTACATTTTCTCCGGGGCTGATATGCCCAATAATTTTAATGTATCGGCCAAAACCTTCCTTATCAAAGCCACCAAATCAATCAATTCCTTTTCCCACTCGGAGCCGATAACTTTCACATCGCGATAAAATTGGGAAAATTCGCTTGCCAATTCGTAGGCGTAAGTCGTGATTCGCTGAACTTGATAATCACCGACCGTGTCTTCAATGGCTTCCGGAAATTGGATTAGCTTGAGAATAAGATTTCTGGTGGGGGCGCTACGCAAAAGCTCTGTCTGAAAATCGCTTAGCCCTAGCCGTCCACTACCTACGATTTTCAATACAGACTTTTGCTTCGCTCCACCCCGGCGCAAAATCTTATTCAAAAAATCGCCAGCTGTTTTTTTGTTAGCCCCATTCCAAAACCCGGCTTTTTCCAAAATACTGCTCATCCTCGCATGCGCGTACTGCGCGTAATAAACCGGATTTTTTTGCGAACGCTCCTTCGCAAGCGCCAAATCAAACTCCATATGGGTAGAGAGCGATTTTTGCAGATAAAACCACCGCGCCGCGTCAATCCCGATTTCTTCAACCAAATCCTCAAGTAGAACGATTGTCCCCGCTCTTTTGGAAAGTTTCTTTTTCTCTCCGCCTTGTTTAAGTGTTACCATTTGGCTGATTAAAACTTCAAGGCCGCATTTTCCCCCGATTCCAAACTCCGAAGCGAGCATTTTCTTCACCGCCATCATTCTTTTCACATGCCCCTGATGGTCCGCGCCCCAAATGTCAATAACGACTCCATACCCGCGTTTGAATTTGTTTATGTGATAGGCGATGTCCGAAAGAAAATAACTCACGGAACCGTCTGAGCGCACGAGTACTCTGTCCTCGTCGTCCCCAAATTCGGAAGTTTTAAGCCATAAAGCGCCATCCTTTTCATAAACAACTTTCTTTTTTTTCAACAAACTCAATGTTTTCTCAAAAGCGCCCTTCTTCCGCAACTCCCTTTCCTCTGAAAACCATTTGTCAAACCTAATGCCGAGTTTTTTTGTGATAAATTCCCGGTTGTCTTTTTGGATTTCTTTCGCGATTAAATAGCCGGCTTCACTCTCATTTAAATTTTTAATTTTTAAATTTGCAATTTTTAAATAATTTTTAATTTTAAATTTTAAATAATCTGTTAGATAACTCTCTCCTTTGCCCAACACTGTTTTTCCGAGCTCTTTTATCTGGGTGCTTTCCTTTGAGTCATTTATAAAATACTCCCGTTCCACTTTATGACCCGCCGCTTCAAGCGTGTTCGCCAGCGCGTCACCGAAAAAGGCGCTTCTGGCATGTCCGACATGTAATTCACCAGTCGGATTGGCGGAAATAAACTCCACATTAATCCGCTTTCGGTGAGGCTCGCCTTTGGCGGTTTTCTTTTTTTTGCCCAGGCTTTTCAGTCCCTTCATCAAGCCCTCTTTGGATAGCGTAAAATTCAGAAAACCATTTACTATTTCTGTTTTTTCAATGTATTGGTTGAATTTTTTGGATTTCTCCAGTTCCTCTTTTATCTTTTGCGCGTTTTCTTTTGGATTGCCTCCAGCGACCATCGCGACATTGCTGGAATAATCGCCAAATTTTCCATTCACTGAAACACTAAAACGAATCCGCCCGTGCGGACCATAAAGTTTCTTGACTGCCTTTTCAATTTCAGATTTCAGAATACGCCTTACCATTAAAGCCATTCTAGCACTAAAAACCCAAACAAAAAAGACCGCTAAAAAACGCCTGTGCTGCCAAAACCGCTCTCGTCCCTTTCTGAATCTCTCAAACTTTCCACAATCTCAATTTCCGGATTTTCAATTTTTTGGATAAGCATTTGGGCGATTTTTTGCTTTTTCTCAATTTTGAAATCTTTATCGGAAAGATTAATGAGGACAACGGAAATCTCCCCGCGGTAACAAGAATCAACCACGCCCGCCATCGTTTTGATTCCATAGTTAGCCGCCACCCCGCTTTTGTCCCAGATCAAACCGGCGTAGCCGTCCGGAATCTCCATCGCTATTCCGGTTCCCACTTTCACCCTTTCCCCGGGCTTCAAAATAATTTCTTCCGCGGAATACAAATCAAGCCCGGCATCGCCTTTATGGTGGCTTGAGGGCGCGACCGCCTCCTCTGAAATTTTTTTCACCTTTATCTTCATACCAAAAATCTTAACATAAAAATTTAAAAAATAAAAAGGCTTGGTACTCCAAGCCTTTTGTTTTAAAAACCCATGTAATCATAAACCATGAATCCAATCTGATGACCTTGTCTATTTTTAGTAATAAACTGCGCATCAAATCCAATCCATTTGAAATTCAACTGCCTTGCCAAAGAAACAATCTTTCTTTGGGATTCTAAAGAACAAACATAAGAAAGGGCTTCTCGCAACGCTTCGGCAACAAGAAAATTGCCGTTAGTGTAGACGATAATCTCATCTTTCCAATGCCTATGAGGACTATCGAGATACAGATTGACAAAATTTTTCCTTTCAGATTTAGCGGCATTAAAATATCTCGGCCATGTCCCCTGTTGCGCCTCAATAACAATCGGCATAAGAGGAAATCCTCTTCTTATTTCTCCCCACTCTCCTTTCATGTATAGCGATAAATCAAAATGAACAGAAACGCCAACAAAAAGATGGTTAATTCCAAGCGGAGAAGAAAAAAGCCGAAGATAATCATTCTCACACCATTTCTTATTTCCGTTATATTTCTCGCAATCCCGCTCTAATTCTATTAACTTTTTCTCGAGATACTTCTTGTCTTTGTACTTTTCGGGATTGCATGGCTTTATCAACGGAGAACTGCCTGTCTCTTTTTCGCCCATAAGAGCAGTTGAAATCGCAACATTAGGCCAATCTTTAACACCATCATAACAAATAATACCATGCAATTCATCAAGGCAACCCTTCGCCTTAATCCATATCTGCTTATTCAAAAGTAGGCCCGAACTTACCAGCATTAAACGCCGTCCAAGCTTTTCTGGAACCTGACTGCCAATTGTCCTTTTCAATTTTTATTCCCCCTTTCTTTTTAATATTCTAATCTCTAAACCCAATTATACATATATTAAACAAAAATAAAAGGGTCCATATTTCAGGACCCTATGAGGTTTTTTGTTTTTGCAAAAACTACTTCCGCAGCCGCATCAACGCGACTGCCCAGGTATGTTCGTAAACATGCAGGTCTTTGCATGAAACAACCAGACCTCCATCTTCCACCCCTATCTCCGACGCCATATACTCTTTAAGGAGTTGTATGCCGCCGAGATTTACCGGAAATCCGCCCCACAAATCCCAACTTCTGAAATAGACCCAAAAGTTGAGTTTACTGTCATCAATCCAGGTGTCAATACCGCGAAGGCATTGAGAGCTTGGTTTGTTTTTAGGATTTTTATTCCACCTATTGTGAACTTCTCTTTTTATTAAAATTTTTCCGTCATCATCCAAATTGCAAGCAAATATATCGGCATGATAATCAACCTCTGTATCATAAAACAAAACTGTCTCCGGCCTGCCTACAGTCATGTAGCAGTGGTTATTTCCGTACCCGGCTTCCTTGTAATGTCTTATGCACCACTCAATCTGCCAGTGCAAATCCTCTCCATAGGTGTAATGTTCATTTTCCTTCCGCTCGTCAGTCATAAGATATTCAAGATATTCATTTATATCTTCTTCTGAAGTCGGGGCTGGAATATTGGAACCTTCCGGCATAATCGGATACAAGGGCCTTGCGCCGGGATATTGAATATTCACTATGGTTGACATACCCTTTCGGTGAATCCCTTCGTAACTTCCTTTTGTAATCAGATATTTTCTGCCATTCTCCATAATCTTATAGAGTGTTTGAAACCACGCGTCGCCCAAACTTGTCGCCTCAATAAACGCGACTTTGATCATATTTTCACCTCCTTATCGTTAAATTTAGTTTTCAACACCACGGAAACAAATTGTCTTACTTCAATCCCCCGACGGCGCAGTAATTCAATCGCCCTCCTTCCTTCTTCCTCCTCGTACTCCATTTCATAAATAAAGGTACGAATACCTAAATTAACGAGAATTTTTGCGCAGTCGTAACAAGGACTGTATGTGCAATATACCGTTGCGCCATCCAACATCACTCCTTCTGTGCTTGCATTAGCAATGGCGTTCATCTCAGCATGCGCGCCGCGGCACAAACCGGAACCGGCAGGCAGGCGATTGCCATTCTCATCTTCTTTGGCGCATCCAACCTCAACGCAATGAGGCTCGTCTCTTGGAGGACCGTTATATCCGGCACAGAGTATGCGATTGCTCCTCACAAAAACCACGCCGACTTTGTAATAATTACAAGCTGACCTTAGAGAAAATATTTTGGTTATCGCCATAAATACTTCATCCCAACCTATTCTTCCGTCATATTTAATCATCTCACACCTCCCTTTAGGCTTTTATTTTGTTGTAAAACAACAATCCCTTCCTGTATTCATACAGGAAGGGATTGTAAAAATCAAGAGGTGATTTTATTCCACTGTTATACCCATGCTGCGGGCGGTGCCCTTCCCGATTTTGTTTTACAAAATCGTGGATTCTCGATTATAACAAAGTTATAATCGGAACAATTATTTTTCAACCTCTATCCCCATACTCCTAGCGGTGCCTTCTATAATTTTCATTGCCGCCTCAATGTCGTTGGCGTTAAGGTCCTCCATCTTGCGCTCGGCTATTTCTTTTATCTGCGCCTTGGTCACCTTACCCACCTTCTGCGCCAGTGGCTTTCCCGCGCCCTTGTCCACACCAGCCGCCTTTCTAAGCAAATCGGAAGCGGGCGGGGTCTTTAATTTAAAATCAAAGCTCCTGTCTTCATAAACGGTAATCTCAACCGGAATGATGTCATTACCCATCTCCTTAGTGGCATCATTGAAGCGGCTCACAAAATCACCGATGTTTATGCCGTGCTGCCCCAAAGCGGGACCAACCGGAGGAGCGGGGTTTGCTTTTCCCGCGGGAATCTGTAATTTTATAATTGTTTTGACTGATTTTGCCATGATTTTGCAGTTTTTAATGATTAAATGTCTAAAAATTCAGAGTTTATAATTTATTTAAAAAAATAATTCAAATTTTCTTCACCTGAAGAAAATCCAGTTCAACCGGGGTTTCCCTGCCAAATATTGAAACCAATACCTTAACCTTACCCCGCTCTTTGTCAATTTCATTTACTCTTCCCTCGGAATCTTTAAATGGACCGTCTGTAATTTTTACGGTGTCCCCTGAAGCAAAATCAATTTTATGCTTCGGTTCTTCCGCACCCATTCTTTTAAACAAAGTGTCAATCTCTTCTTTGACAAGAGGTATCGGCGTAGTTCCCGAACCAACAAAACCGGTTACTCGCGGGGTGTTGCGAACTACATACCAACTGTCATCGGTTACAATCATATCAACCAAGACATATCCGGGATAAATCTTATCTTCCACAAGTGCCCGCTTGCCTCCTCTTATTTGAATTTTTTTCTCTCTCGGTACAACGACATTAAAAATTTTATTTTCCATTCCAAGTGATTCTATTCTCTGTTTTAAATTTCGCACAACAGCATCTTCATAACCGGAATAAGTATGAATTGCGTACCAATTTCTTTCTGTTTGTATTTTTTGCTTTGGCATAATTGTAGTACTAATCTGTTTTTTCACCTACAAAACAAACTTTTTCAAAATATCGGAAAAAAGCATATCAAAAAAACCGAGAAAAAGCGCTATGGCAATGGAAATCCCAATAACAAGCAGAGTGAAGTTAATTATCTGTTTTCTGGTAGGCCAACTGACATGTTTCATTTCAGCCCGCGTGGCCTTAACATAATTTATTAATTTTGCAAACATTTTCTTTTAAAAAAGCCCCTTCGCAGGCTTATGAATATATAATATTCTTATCATAAAAAAAGTCAACCCCGCACGCACAATAACGGGATTTGACCCTGTTTCTACTTCTTACCTTCAATTATGCTCTGGGCGATATTATTGGGCACCACGGCATAATGGTCAAACTCCATCGTGTAAGTTCCCCGTCCTTCTGTCATTGAACGCAGGGCGGTAACATAGCCGAACATTTCGGACAAGGGAACCTTGGCGTCTATCACTCTCAGACCGGCGCGTTCGCCCATATTTTCAATCTGCCCCCGCTTTGAATTTAGGTTTCCGGTAATGTCTCCCAAAAATTGTTCCGGCACGGTCACTTCAACTTTCATAATCGGCTCCAAAATAACGGGCTTGGCGCGCTTGCTGGCATCTTGAAAGGCCTCTGTTTAAATCCCAGCATCTTTAGGAAATTTTTACAACCTCCTCCAGGATTTTAACTAAAAAGATAAATATAAAAAACAGACCCTCTTGCATTTGTAAGAAGGCCTTTAAGTTTTACTCGTTTTAGTACAACTGATTCCAATCAACCCATTGCCAATTTGTCCATTGGCCGAGATCTGGATCGTAGTAAGCGGTGTTTCGTATTAGCGGGTTTGCCCTGTATGTTACCTGATTCACATAGGCGGTGCGTCCATCAGATAGCTTAAATCGCATCCAACGAATATCCCAAGCCGGGTTAAGGCTCCACGGGGATTCGGTGCCAAAGGTTTTGACCTGAATGTCAGAAAACCGAGGGTCACTCTCCACTGCATGAATCATATCAATCCGAGCGCGGTCATCTTGGTAGGCATTGCACGGCACGAGAATGTGCAATACAGCGCCACTCACATTTGCAGAAATGGCATATTGATGCCCGTTCTCAAAAAAATTATTATCAATATCGTAGTAGTAATACCACAATCCGTCCTTTTCATGCGCCAGATGATAATTTTCCATCCACCCGGCCGTGATTGCTTTTTTGAGAGATTTCCGCTCGCCGCTGTACTCCATATATGCCGTTGATGACGGTGCGTTCCCGGGCATTGTGAAAATCGTGTAGTATCCTCCGGTGGCAGCAGTGTACGTTATTTCATCTCGACGATCATCAACTATAAGCGAAGGTGCACGATATTTCAATGCGTGAGTTATGGTTAACGGATTCTGGTATGGATTACTTTCCGGACCAGAGAGTGGGATGCTATCATCCCATTGTGCTTCCCAATGCAGATGAGGAACCCATCCACCCGTACCACCAAGATATGCAACCGTGTCACCCTTGGACACGGTGCTTCCGGTGCCTGGACCTGACCACCATACTTTTGACGGATTAACACCGTTGATGTGAAAATATGCGCTGTCAAAAGTTTGTACGTCATTTGGACCAGGCGCGTACGGGAAGGAATAGCGGATATAAACCCGCTTTCCTTTTCCATCATCGTCTACTTCATCTAGGTACACAACTTTACCGTCTGCAATTGCTCGTAATGGGTAATTCTCGTCGGTGCTTCCTCCACACTTACCATTTAAGTCATCTCCCACATGGTACTTATAGGTAGGGTTTGGCTCCTCGTCATCATAATGCATGTGATACTGTGTTACATCATATCCCGGATCACTACACTGTGGACCTGTCTGAGAATCGCTAATCGGCGGCTCAAATGGTCCTGTGGGATTACTTACTGGACTGATCGGACCTGCATGCGCGATACCTAAAGCAAACATCATTACCAAAAAAACCATCACAGAAAATAACTTTTTCATTTTGCTTCCTCCTTTTCTTGGATTTAGGGTTAACAGAAAAACAAAAAACCAACTCCTGTTGATTTTTAATCCATGGACAATCACCTCCTTTTTAATTATTAATGAACTATTTAATCAATAAAGCCGACTGTAATCAACCGACTTTGCTATGATAACATACAACCATTTTTTTTTGCAACAAATTCTGTGGATTACTTGATGAGTTTGAAAGACAAGAGGAGTTGCTCAAACTTCTCATAACTCATGGAGTTATTAATTATATAACTAATATCATTAATTCCTAAAATATATACATTGCGGTAAATCTCTGGCGAAAAACGAGAATAGAATCGTACGCCACTAATTCCATTAAGTTGTATATGTAGTGTTTCCGGTATAAGATCTTTGTTACCAGGATCCTTAAATAGACGGGGTTTCTCTTTTTTAAGAGTGTTGTTTAATGAACTGGTGTAAATGCTCACGGTAACACCCTCGTACGGATCATTAGGATTACTAAAATTCACAAAAGCAGCATAATTAGGATTATTTTTATCGATGGTGCCTAGCTCGCTGTCCATGTTTTCCCTTATATTCCACCCATTCGGATACTTCACCTCAAATCCGAATTCTTCATTTCGGTATGTCTGCCAGTCAGAAGTGTCCAGCGTGTTATTGGGGAATGCGAGTTTTTTATATTCTTCAACATTATTTTTTGATTCTGCAGGCGGTATTTTTGTTTTATTGTCATTTTTATCTTGCACGACAAACATTACTCCAATAAAAAGAATAATGATTATTGCAACAGTAGTTATATATTTTCTTATCATTTAGTAATATTTTTTTATCTCTTTTCTATTTCTATTTATACATTATTTGTTTCCAAAAAAACAGATCTTTACTTCTTCCCTTCAACTATGCTCTGGGCGATATTATTGGGCACCACGGCATAATGGTCAAACTCCATCGTGTAAGTTCCCCGTCCTTCTGTCATTGAACGCAGGGCGGTAACATAGCCGAACATTTCGGACAAGGGAACCTTG
>CAJVWH010000013.1 GCA_913009575.1 uncultured bacterium | reverse complement strand
TGAAGCATCAAAAACTCTCACATTTAAAAAGTCGAAAAAAATACTTGAGGAAGTGAAAGAATATTTAAAAAAATATACTCAGAAAGATAATCTTGCAGTAGGTGCAAAAACAGTAGAGAGGATTGTTTATAAAACCGATCCAAATATTGTTCAAAAATTGCTCGTAAAAGCACGCGCTAAAATTCAAGAACGAAAACGAAAGAAACTGGACAAGATTATGACATTATTTGAGACGAAGTCTCAAATCACAAACAAAGATATTCAAAAACTGCTCAGAATATCAAGAGTTTCCGCTTTTCGCTATTTCAATATATTAGAGAAACAAAACCGCATAAAACAGGTCGGAAACACTGGGAAATCGGTTTTCTACACTAAAATATAGTGGAACCACACTTTCCTATACTAAACGCTCCAAATACACCATTTGGAGCGTTTGGACTTTGCAAAGGGAGCCGAATTCCCCTTTTTTACCCTCAAATTCGGATTTGTGCGCGCACGGGCGGGCGGGGCAAGCACAAACAAACAGCGTCGTCGTTCGGGCTATTTCCGCTAGGGCGTTAGGGCTATCGGGCGAGCGCCGTCATTCACTTTCTCACAAAACTCCGTAGCGAAAGCGACACCACAAAGTTTGTCTTGAAAATGAGGAGGGGGGTTGTGCGAGGGCGGACTCCGAAGGCACATAAAACGAAGTCACTGACATTAAAAGAAAATGAAAATCCGAGGGAGCCGTAAACTCCAAAAACTACTGCGAGGAGGAGTCCCGAAGCTGGGGGGAGGATTCCTTCCTCCCCCCAAACAGAGGCGTGCGTTTGCGAAGCAAACAATGCACGCACCAAGGCATCTAGGCGCTCGTAGCCCTAGCGGAAATAGCCCGAGGCGGATGCCGAGGGTGCTGTTTAAAAACTCTATCACTTGCACAACACTTGGATAACAGAAAGACGACGAATCCTTTTTTCATTGTCGTGAACACCAAATCTGCGAGTTTACGAGCAGATGAGCAAAACAGAAATTTTCTTTTCCTTTCTCTTTAAAAAATGGGGGGGCAGAAAAAAACGAAAAAATCGCAAAGAAAAATTTTCTGTTTTGCGGACGGCGGAGCATAGCGGAGCCGTGGTGTGGAGCACTACCACCGTACTCGATGCGTACGACATTGTTGCGAATTACCACGCGCTCGGCGCGTGAGCTAGTTGTTGAAATAGTTTCGACCAAAGTCTAATACATCCCACCAAAATAAGGAATGCAATGCGAAGCATTGTATGACTATATTTTTTACCGACTCCTGACCGAATCCTCTCGGGTCCACCAGATTGAATTTGAAGAATTAATAAAATTATTGCTGTTGCAAAAAGTGTCGGGGGGGGGTAAACTATAGGTAAGGTCGCATAAAAAAGTAATTAAATAATTTTTAATAAAAACATGGCCAATCAACAACTGCTTGATTATATCAGACAACAGCTACAACAAGGCGTAAGCCAAGAACAAATTAAAAGCTCTCTTATGACTAAGGGTTGGCAGGAAACAGATATCAACGAAGCGTTTACTTCTATAAATTCTCCGATGCCACCAACTCCACCGGAAAATATTCCTGCTCAGCAATTTCCTACATCATTCCAACAACCAGAACGAAGAGTCAATAAAACACTAGTAGCGGCTATTTCTATACTCGGCATATTGATAATCAGTGGTGGGGTTTTCGGATATTTTTACTATTTTCGAGAGACGCCGGAAAAAGTTATTGAGAAAATGAAAACTCGCCTCACTGAAGTTAAGACGCTTGAATATCAGGGCGAAATAAAAGCAGAAGTTACTACGCCAGATTTATTGGGTAAAAGTAATTTTATGCAACCGGCGCAGCAAACATCAGGCAAACAAACGAACGACTTTTCCATTAACTTTAACGGCAAGTCTGATGTCAGCGACTTAAATAATCCAAAAGAATCTTTTACTTTTAATATAAAAACAGACGCGCTAAAAGAGTCAACACAAGGAGAATTTACTTTTGCCTTAGAGATTAGGATTATTAACAAAATTGGTTACATTAGATTGAACAATTTGCCTAATTTAGGATTTTTTAATTCGAGTGCTTTATCTAACCAATGGATTAAAATTGATACCGAAGCTATCAAAAAGCAATTCGGGCTTGAGAAGTTGAAAGAACAAATCAAAGAAGCACAGAAGCAGCAAGAATTAACTCCAGAACAGACTGAAAAACTAAAGCAAATAATTGCACAATCAAAAATCCTCAAGGTAACAGAAAAATTGGCGAGTGAAAAAATTGAAGGAGTAAACACTCACCATTACAAATTCTTGATTGACAAAGCTGAACTTAAAAAGTTGATCGTAGATATAAGTGGGGTTGTTCAGAATAAAACCCCAACTGATAAAGAACTTGCCAAATTTGATAAATCGTTAGAAGCGATAGATAATCCTGGCGGTGAAATTTGGATTGGCAAAAAAGATTATCTACCCCACAAAATACTTTTCACAGTCGAGATAAAAGAAACGGCTGAATCTAAAACTGCTGGGCAACTGAAGGCAACGCTGTCATTCAAAAACTACAATAAACCTGTACAGATAGATATTCCTTCGCCAGTTAGGAGTATAGAAGAAATTATGAGGCAATTACTCGGCGGAATTTTAAGTGGTACGCATTTGCCACAATCTCAACCGAACTTGCAATTACCTACGCGCTAATATAAATTTAGGCGGCGCGCCAGTTTCATTGGCGCGAAATTCGGCAGCGGCGGAAGCAAAGCGGAGGCGGGCGGAAACGCTGAGTCGGAATTAAAAATCCACTTGCGAATTTTTCTCAAAATGAGTTCGGATTTCGTCCAGCAAACACCACCAAGATTTTTTAAAGCAGGGTTTCTCAAAAATCTCATCCTTACAATTTTGACCGATCGGTCATTTTTGTCAGAATAGAAAAATAGAAAATCAGAATAGAAAAAGGATTTATTTCTTCAACGCAAGAGTTAAAAGATGGTCTAGAAATTCAGAGTAGGAGGAACCGATCGCGTTAATCGCTTTCGGCAACAGAGATTCTGTTGTAAGACCAGGCAAGGTGTTCACTTCCAAAATATAAATTTTTGTTTCGCCGTTGGCGCGGCGTTTGGAAACGATGAAGTCGGCGCGGGAATAATGCCGACAGCCGAGCGCCTTATGCGCTTTGCGCGCCATATCCTCCATTGCCGTCTTTACCGGCTGGTCAAAATTCGCCGGACAAACTTCGCGTGTTTCTCCGCCATACTTCGCGTCATAATCAAAGAAATCCGATTTTTCCGGCGGAATAATCTCAATGACCGGCAAAGCGTAATATTCCTGTTTTCTAAAATCATCAACAACTCCGCATGTCGCCTCCCTCCCCTCAATAAATTCCTCAACAATGACTCTCGGACCGTAGGCAAGCGCTGCTTCAACGGCGGAAACCAAAGCATCAAAGTCGCGGGCAATGGAAACCCCGACCGACGAACCGGAAGACGCGGGCTTTACGACCCATGCCGGACCCATTGTTCTTAAAACCCTTTTGGCAAATTCAACAGACGGCTCATTTTCTTTATTCGCCGCGGCCAGAGGTGTAAGAAGCCCCGCTTTGCCGAAAAACTCCCGAGCCAAAATCTTATTCATCCCGACCGCCGAAGCGAGCACCGCCGAGCCGGTGTATGGAACCCCGAAAACTTCTAAAATCTGCTGAACCTTTCCGTCTTCACCAAAAACGCCGTGGAGGGCGTTAAAAACAACATCAACCGACCGGAGAATTTTTTCCGGGTGCGAAAACGCGCCGTTAAAAAGCCAATCGCCTTGTTTTGAAATTACAATGTCTTTGCCAAAATAATTTTTAGGCAAATTCGCCAGTACGCTCTCTCCGGTTTTCATGGAGATTCCGCTTTCTGCCGAAGGTCCTCCCATTAATACACCAACTTTAATCATAAAAATTTAAATCCATGTTTTAGATTTCAAATTTACAAGTATATTTGTTTTAACCAATTTATAATTTCGTTCATCAAGGCCGGTTCCTCCATAAACATCGTCGTACCGTGGCCGGCATTATGAAAAATTTTTATTTGTTTGTTCTTTGATTTTAAGGCGTTAAAAAGTTTTTGCGCGGTTTCAGTGGAATACTCATCATTTTCTCCGCCTGCCGCCAAAAAAACCGACTGATCCGGTTGTATTTTTTTCACCATCGGCTCAGTATCAATTCCATGATAACTCAATCCCGGCGAAAACAACACCCCTGCTTTAATTTCCGAATGTTCGGACTGAAATTGCAAAGAAAGATTGGCGCCGATTGAAGCACCTGCCAAAGAAATTTTTTTAAAAGGCACACCTCTTGAAATAAAAAATTCCACAGCGGCCTCAACATCGTTGATGCTCGCCTTATGCTCCTCATCGCTGAAACTCCTGTAGCCGCCCGGACCGCCCCCTGATTCGCCGTGTCCGCGCAAATCAATCGCCAGCACTTGGAATCCGGCTTGGTTTAACTTCTTGGCGAAATTTCTCCAGCTTTCCTTGGTGGAAGGCATCATATGAAGCAGAACGACCGCGGGAGCTGTTTTTTCCTCTAGTGGATAAAAATCACCCGCTATCGCCACCTCATCATTTGTTTTCAGCTTAATAATTCTAGACATTGAAATATTATACCGTTTATAACTGGTTCATTTGATTGAAACATGGATAAATCTCTGTTTTCCCCTTACTGTCAATTATAACAAAAAAGCCGCTTTGCATAAAGCAAAGGGCTCTGGCAGTGGGTGGAAGGGATGAAAGAATTTAAACCTTCAGCCCCTCCAACCTATGTCAGGAAAGTTTGGACAATTGAAGCCCTCTCAAACCATTCAATTCTTAAAAAATTATTATGGCGAGTATTACGCAAGCCAACGCCATTAAAAAACAAAAACCAGCCATTTCCGCAGTTCCATCATTTTCGTGGCGGGAATGATATTCTTCATTTGTCATAAAAAGATTCTTTTTCATTTTTTCCTCCTTGACTTTTTTTCTATGATAAATATTGTGCTTTATTTTGTGATTTGTCAACAGCTTGTGAATTGCTAAAGATTTTTTTAGACAACCTAAAAGTAAACCAGCTGACAATCGCCAAAATTATGGCAATTTCAATCACATGGTAAATTTGCGTGAAGCCATGAATCAATCTTGATATATCATAAGAAAATCTGTAGCCGAGAAAAAGGAAAAAGGGAATATAGATTAGATTGGCAATCGTATCAACAAAAACAAATATTCCCAGCCTAATTTTTGACATTCCGGAAACAAAAAAAACTATTGCCCGCAATCCGGAAACAAATCTTGCGATAAAAATAAGTTTTCCGGCATGGCCGTTGAAGACTTTTTGCACTTTTTCAACATTTTTTTTGGGGAGAAAAAAAGAAAAAATTTTTATATTAAACATTTTTTCGCCATATTTTCTCCCAAGATGAAAAAGAATGATGTCGCCCATAATTACTCCAATGAAAACCACCGCAAAAATAACAAAAATACTGCCCAATTTCTGCTGAATGCCAACACCGGCGCTTAAGACGATGATTTCTTCCGGGACCGGGAACAAACCGATACCTGCTCCGAGAAGAGCAAGAAGGATGAAAACATAAAACATATATGGCTTATTTTAACATAATAAAATTACTTTCCAAATCTTCTTTGGCGCCTTTGAAATTCCTTAATCGCTCCTTTCAAATCCGATATTGAAAAATCCGGCCAAAGCCTATCACTGAAATAAAGTTCCGAGTAGACGGACTGCCACGGCAGAAAGCCGGAAAGGCGCATTTCTCCGCCGGTGCGGATAAGGAGGTCGGGGTCGGGCTGGCCGGCTGTGTAGAGGCAGCTTTCAAAAACCTTTTCGGTTAATTTCGCTGATGCCGTCTTTTTATTAATGACTTTTTTTACCGCCTCTAAAATTTCCTGCCGTCCGCCATAACTGATCGCCAGATTCAAAATACCTGTTTCATTATTTTTCGTTTCCTTCATTGTTTCATAAATCATTTTCTTTAGTTCTTTCGGCAATCTTTCGGTCTGCCCGATTACATTTAATTTTACATCATGTTTCCTAAAAAAAGATTTTTCCTTGCTCAAAATCCGTTCAAACAATTTCATTAGATAATTAATTTCTTTTTCGCTCCGTTTCCAATTCTCCGTTGAAAAAGCGTAAACGGTCAAAATTTTTACGCCGAGATTCCAGCATTCTTCCGCGATTTTTTTAAAATTCTCAAAGCCCTTCTTATGCCCCGCCAAAGAGATTGAACCGCGTTTTTTCGCCCAGCGCCTGTTGCCATCCATTATCATGGCAATATGGTAAGGAATATTTGTTTTCTTATTTTTCATAATTGTTTGTTTATTATACTATAACCGCCGCAGACGCGCAAATTACTCAAAAAAATCCCCGCGCTTTATTTTGCGCGGGGATATTCACAATAATCAGCAGCCACTTATCATTTTGGCGAAAGATTGGTGCATATTCCAATTATTGATTTTCAGGGAATAGGAGTAATTCTTGCTTCCTTGATGGATAATCATTAAATCAATTTGAGATTCCGGTTTGGGCAAGAAAACCGCCATATTTCCATTATCCTTGGAAATTTCATATCGTATTCCGGTTTCGGCGAGAATTATTCCCTCCTTTTTAGCAAGAGCACAAAACCTTTTGTAAAAATACCTGGACCTTGCCGTCAATAACATTGCCAATGACTGACTTGAATTCATTGTTATTCCCAACTTATTTCTTATCGCATTGGCCATATTTTTCAAATCAGCAATTTCATCCCCTTCAACTATGGGAATATAAAACGGCTTTTCCAGTTCCACGTTCTGAAGGCAATTCAATTTTTCTCTGCAGTCAATTGGTAATTTTTTCTTAAGTATCATGGCCGACGGACTCGTATTCAAGCCCATCAACAATTTCTCGTATGTCTCCCACAAATCCCCTGATAAATAACCAAAAACCAGTATTTTTACGGATAAATTTTCTCTTGCCATACATTCCTCCTTTATATAGTTTTTTAAAAATTCTTTTTCTGCATTGATTATTGATTTTTCTCCCAAAAAAGTAAAGTGGATAAATTGGCAGTGAGTTTTTACCCTATTTTGACAATCTTCAGGCGGGAGGTTCGTCCGGAGAGAATTTTAACTTCGCTTATCGGCGCCTTAAAGTGTTTAGCAAGCGCCTTTATAACGGCTTGGTTGGCTTTGCCTTTTTCCGGCTGTTCTTTTACTGACACCAAAAAAACGCCTGCGCTGATTTCTTCCACTTTTTCTTTTTTTGCGCCGGTTTTCACTTTAACGGATATTTTCATATCTTATTCTTAAATTCATAAAGCGCGATACCCGCGGCCACGGCGATATTAAGCGATTCTTTTTTCCCGCACATCGGTATCTGCGCGATTGCGCCGCATTTTTCCAAGACTTTCTTGCTCAACCCTCTCACCTCATTGCCCAAAATAATCGCTAGAGGAAATTTCGGTTTGAATTTTTTATAATCAATCGCTTTTGGCGATTGCTCCACCGCCACCACACAAACACCCTCCTTTCTTAATTTTTTAATTAATTTGCCGATATCTCCGGTTTTTTCCCATTCAATGAATTTCTCCGCGCCTAAAGCGGTTTTGTGAATCTCTTTGCGCTCTCTATTAAAAGAATCAACAGGCGCTGGAGTGTATCCCGTGAGAAAAATCTTCAGAACGCCGGCACCGTCCGCCGTTCTGAAAATTGAGCCGACATTGTTGAGGCTTCGAATATTATGCAAAACGACAAAAATATTTTTATTCATTTAAATTTACATATAACCTGTTTTTTAATCTCTTTTTCATATTCCGGAAAATAGCGGAAAATTACGGAAAGATTGAATTCCCGTAAAATTGATTCCTTTGGCTCGCGCTCTAATAAAAATTCAAAAGATTTTTTTACCAACTCATCCGGCTCAATTTTACCATCAGTCAACTTCTCATAGTACTCCTTATTAAGCTTCGCTTCATATTTCATTTCTTCAACCTGAACTCCAAAAACCCAGCAGTTATCACTTTTTTTCTTTATTTTGATTTTGATTTTCTGCATCGCTGTTTATTAACCTTCAGCCCTTTTTTGGATATAAAAGACGAGGGTGTCCGATACGCCGGTTTCCCTTGTTTTTTCCCAACTTTCGCGTAGTTTTTCATATTTCCTCAAACACCATCTTTTTATACACGGCGCGGGTTGTTTCAACGTCCCTTTTGCAATAATCCAAAATCTCATTAATTTTCCCGTCTTTGTAAAAATTGTAAACTTGCGAGCCGTCAATGCCGTCTTTGGGCGTAGGAATCCCCAAAGCCAATGCCAAAGCCTCCAAGCCAATATTGGACATGGACCATTTTACCCACTCCTTCATTGTGTCAAATATCGGATTATTTCTGTATCTGGCAAAATTCAAATCTCGGCTGGGCCTGACATTTTTAATTATTGAACGCTGGTAAATAAATCTCAAATCAAAATCCATAACGTTATGGCCGATAAACAAATCAACGTCTTTGGCTATCTTCCAAAACTTTTCAAGAATTTTCTTTTCATCGCCTTCTTCGTGCAGAATTTCAACCAAGTTATCGTTTATCGCGTAGCCAATACAAAGAATTCTGCCAAAAGCGCCATCAAAAGAGGTTTTTAAAAGATAGTGTTCAAAATCCTCAACTGATTTGCCTTTTTTCCTGTTTTTCTGCAGATTTTTCTCGTGCAAAAGGCGCAAAGTCTCCCATGATTTTTCCGCCGCCGGAATCGTTTCAATGTCAAAAAATAATTTTTTCACTCCGTTAGAAATTTTATAATTCATAATTCAGTGATTTTTAATGGGGTTCGTATTTAGATATTAGCACAATATTTTCTTTTTATAAATCTTTTTCTGTTATTATTTTAATTCCATTCTTTTTCAATAAAAAGGCCGTGGTTCCGCTGCCCTTCACAATATTTCCAGAAAAAGCGCCGCTGTGAATCCGGCCATATCCGCAAGAAGGGCTTCGTTGCTTTAAAATTGCTTCTTTAACGCCCAACAGTTTTGCGATTTTCAAAACTTGTTTCGCACCCGCTTCAAAATTTTTTGAAATATTTCTTCCTGATTTTGTAAAAACTTTTTTTCCTCGCTGTTCCGCCGGCTCTCTTGGCGTTGGCAAGCCGCCCAATTGTTCTGGGCAAACAGGAATCAAAAATTCCTTTTGTGATAACTCAATAACTTTTTTGTTTAACTTGCTCTTGCCATCATACCGGCATTTTATTCCAAGCAAACAAGCGCTGCAAATTCTCATTTTAGTCTTTGCCATCAATTTATTTTAACATAAAATTCAAGGATGCTTGGCGCGCCTGCGTAACCTCTTCAAGTGTCAGGTTGATCCCGTCGCTGCCTTGCGACATTAAGCGCCTCTTGTCATTTAACACATGATTCAAACCGAGAATATGCCCGATTTCATGCCCGAGAACCCTGAAATCATAATCAGTGGTAAAGTCAGCCACAACGACAGCCCCCAAGCCGATAAAAGCGATTCCGTTTAATCCCCTTAGGGATTTTTTTAAAAAGACATTAATTCGCCGGCTATTGTAATCTTTAAGATTGGACACAAAAACACCGGGATTATTAAGAAACGCCTCAATTTCTTGATCGTTTGATTTAAGAAAAACAATTTTTTCTATGCTTAATTTAATCTCCGCCTGTTTCCATATTCTTGACGCGTTCTCAACCAGCCGTTCAACATCTTTTTTTGACCTTTCAGATCCTGATTTTTTATTTACAAAAACGAAAACCCGCAAAGGAACAGTGATTGTTTCAGCATTGAGCATGCTCTTCACTTTTTGCTGGATGACGTTTGCCGGCGTCCGCCGATACAATAACGACTGATAGATACCCGAAATATAAAGAAGACCTCCGATTGAAATAATGGCGACAAACACGCGAAGGTACTGAAAGGCCAACTCACGCTTAGTGGGTTTTCTAGCCTCTGATTCTTCTTCAAAAAGATTTTGGTCAACCGGCTCAGTGTTTTTCATAAAATCATTTTAACACAAAAATAGTGGGAATTTTATGAGGGGTTCCGACTCCGCCAACATTAACCATGGAATAACCGCCCTATCTATTTCTTCATAAAGTGATGAATAAAAAATTAAAACTTAAAAAAATAGCGGTTTAATCTTGGTGATTAAACCGCCTTGATGGATTTATCCTAACGGTTCAATGCGAACCGGGATAACACCTTTTTCCACCGCCCCAAGCGCCTTGGCGGCGCCGAGCGACAAGTCAATCTCGCGATTATACTTACCGCCCTTCATTGTGTAGGGTCCTCTATCCAGCACGGGGGCCACAACAGATTTCCCATTTTCCAAATTTGTAATCTTCAGTTTCGTGCCGAAGGGATAGTGGCGATGAGCAACCAAAATTTTGTTCTGATTATAAATATCTCTATTCGCCATCCTTCGTCCGTGGAAACCCGGTCCATACCAAGAGGCCTTTCCCTCATAAGTCGGCCATTTAATCCATGGTATTTTCAGTAATTGGCCGGGATGAATGACCACACCCGGAACCATCTTGTTCGTCTCCCTCAGGTGGTAGGGAAGCACTTTGAAGGTTCTGGCAATTCTCTCAATGGAGTCTCCGGACCTTACTCTGTAATAAATGTTTATCCTCTTTTTTTGTACCGTTTTATTCAACTCTCTTCCCCCATCATTTTTTATTTTTTCCGCCACTCTACAAAATTGCAGAGCCAAATAAAGACCAATAAACACCATCATCACCCAAAATAAAAAGACCAATATTTTTTTCATGTCTTGCCATCCTCCTTTTATACATAGAATTTCAATCTGATTGAATCTTTCCAATAGCATACTACACTAAATATTGCGATTTGTCAAGGAAACGAACCGGCTTCGTTGAAGAAATTGCACACTTTTTCCAAAAAACAGGATAATGTTTTCACATTACCCCAAGGTTTTATTTCTTTACCAATTTTAATTTTGGCGGTGTTTTTGGTTTTGCCGGAGCCGGACCGAACATTTTTAAAGCGTCTAAAAATCCCCCTTCTTTAAAAACCTGATTTTTTAGCATCTTATTCACTTTTACGCACGCCTCCAAAGGATTCTTGCTTCTCTTTATTTCCATATCTATTCTCCATTGAAGCTGCCTCAGATGCTTTTGATTTTCGGATCTGGCCTCGGCGATTGTCGTTTCAATTGCCTCTTGCCTTTTTCTTTCAAATTCTTTTGGCTTTGCTTTGGCAAGTTTCGCCCATTCATCAAAATTAAATTCTATACTCATCTTTTCACCTCCTAAAAATCATTTTTTAAAAATTGCCGCTTCTGCGCTTGCCGGCCTTCTCTGATTTCAGGATACATTACGAATGAAAGAATGTCAATTTACTTTGTTTGCGCGCGATTTAACTGCGCGAACAGCTTATTCATATCTTAACGCCTCAATTGGATTCTTTTTGGCGGCTTGGCGGGCGGGATAAATGCCGAAGATAAGGCCAACAAAAGCTGAAACGGCGATTCCCAAAACAACCGCCAAAAACGGGAATGAGAAAGACCAATTAAGGTCAAGATAATGAGTAAGAATAAATGAAGTAAGCAATGAAAAAACCGTCCCGAGCGCGATACCTATAATTCCGCCCAAGGCGGTGAGTATGACTGACTCAACCAGGAACTGCCTCAAAATATCCCCGTCCGTCGCGCCTATCGCTTTCCGCAAACCAATTTCTCTCGTCCTTTCCGTCACGGAAACCAGCATTATGTTCATCACCCCGATACCTCCGACAACAAGCGAAATCGCCACCACCGCGGACAAAAAAGCGGTGAGAACTCCCATAATATTTTTTATTTGATTGACCATCCCCTTTTGGGTAACCACGAAAAAATCATCATCAGCCGGGTCGGTTATGCCGTGGGTTTCCCTTATGGTCGCCTCAATATCATTAACGGTCCTCGCGACAACCTCCGGATTTTTCGCCCTTACAATAATTTCATTGTAATGGCTGATACCCAAAAGATAAGTCATGGCAGTGGTATAGGGAACAATCACAACTTCATCAACATTAAAAAAAGCGACTTGGCCTCTCGGTGGATAAACTCCAATGACTCTGAACTTCTTATTTTTGATTTTAATTTTCTTGCCGAGAGCGCTTGAACCCCCGAACAATTCTTTTTTGACTTTTGAACCGATGACCGCCACGCTCGCCTTGTCCCGAATGGCGTTTTCTCCGAAATTAATCCCCTCCGCCGGATAAAGATTGAGCATCTCCGACATCATATTCGCCGTCCAGCCGAAAATCATCGGTATGTACGTTTCGCCTCCGTAAGAAACGCTCCCGGGCACGATTACCGCCGGCGCCACGTTAACCAAATATGGGACATTGCTTTTCTTTTTGAGCGCCGCCACATCGCGCGGCTTCAATGAATCGGAATAAAGGGTTCCCGCCATATCGCTCGGACCCTTCGGCTGTTTCCCGGGCCTGATGACGATTGACTGCGCCCCCATTCCGCTGATTTCACCGAGTATGAGGCTCTCCGCGCCGTTGCCGACGGAAACGATAACCATAATGGCGGTGATGCCGATGACAATTCCCAATATCGTAAGCGCCGAACGGGATTTATTCGCTATCAAAGAAGTAAATGATGTTTTGAATGTGTAGCGGAAATTCATTTTATTTTTATTTAACAAAATCGCGGGCGGCGCGCTGATATTTTACTTTTTCATCACTCACGACCCTGCCGTCAAAAAGATGGATTGTTCTTTTGGCGTATTCGGCGGTGCTCTCCTCGTGAGTAATTAAAATAATCGTCCGTTTTTCTTCCTCGCTTAATTCTTGTATAATTTCCATCACCGTTCTTCCGGATTTTGAATCAAGGTTGCCGGTCGGCTCGTCCAAAAAAATAACATTCGGATTGTTAACCAGGGCGCGGGCTATGGCAACCTTTTGCCTTTCTCCTCCGGAAAGCTGGGACGGTTCATGTTTTATTCTTTTCAAAAGCCCCACCGACTTAATCACATCCGTCGCCATTGCGTCCCATTCCGCTTGCTTGATCCCCGAATAAACCAAGGGAAGTTTTACATTCTCCAAAACCGTCGCTCTGGGGAGAAGATTAAACGCTTGAAAAACAAAACCCATTTTTTTGTTTCTTACATGCGCTATCTCGTCTTTGGAATAATCATCAATTGTTTTTCCTCCGAAACGATATACGCCCGATGTCTGTCTGTCCAGAAATCCGAGGATGTGCAAGAGGGTTGATTTCCCGGAGCCGGATGGGCCCATCACGGCGATGAATTCTCCAGATTCAATATTAAAAGAAATATCGCGCAGGGCGGGAGTGGTAACATCCCCGTCGCCGTAAATTTTTTCCAGATTTTTTACTTCTATCAAAGCCATTAAAGATCAATATTATTGCTCTTTCATAAAAATAATCACCTTGTCGCCTTCTTTAATTCCGTCCAATATCTCCACCTCGCCGAAAGAACCCTTCAATCCGATTTTAACTTTTACTTCTTTAATTGTCCCATTTTCCCCAACCACTCTCACTATTTTTTCTCCGTTGCCCTTTTCAACAATCGCGCGCTGTGGAATATTCACAGCGTTCTTTCGGCTGCCGGTGGCAATTTCCAAATTAGCGGTCATCCCCGGCCTTACTCTCCCGTCCTTTCCGATAAATTGAAAGGTTGTTTTATAAGTCGGCACTCCCTCAATAATTGTCGCCGCCGGGTCAATTAAAACCGTTTTCGCCTTGAAAACAACATTGTCTCCGTACGCGTCAAGGGTTAATTCCGCCGTTTGTCCGATTTTAACCTTGGCGATATCCGCCTCCGGCACGTCGGCTTCAATCTTAAACCGTTTCTCCGAGATAACGGAGATTACGGAAACGTTCGGGGCAACAATTTCCCCGACCTTGGCATCCACGTTGGTAATGATTCCGTTTATCGGAGAATAAAGAACGGTTTTTGTAATTTGCGCTTTGATATTGGAAACGTTCGCCTCCGCGCTCTCCACGGCCGCCTCCTGCGCCGAGATTTGTTCGGCCGTGGAACCGGCTTTTTCAAGAGCAAGCTCGTTTTCTTCAAGCGTAAGATTATTTTGCGACAATTTTAACTTGTCTACGGCGGCCAAAAGATTTGTAATGGCGGTATTCACATTCGTCCTGCCGGTGGAAACATCGGATTTCCATCCGTCAATGACGCTTTGCGAATGGTCGGCGTCCACGGTAAGAGAATTGACCGCCAAAGCCGTTTTATCCAAAAAAGATTTTATTTCATTAAGATTTTGTTTGGCTTTATTGATATAAAAATTTAAATCGCCGGAAACGGATAAAGAGCCGAGCGATGATTTCCAGGAAACAAGGATACTCTCAACCTTAAATCTAGCGCCTTCAACATTCACTTTCAGCCCCGAATCGGAAACCGAAAAATTCAACTGCGGATTGGGGCTGCGCGGATTGCTGAAAAATTTGTCAATCTTGTTTCTTACGGCGTCATCCGATTTCGTATAAGCGTCCTGAATTTTATTAATTAAATCTTTTTTTGATTCGTTAAGAGTGGTTTTCGATTTTGCGACTTTCGCTTCCTGAATTTTTATTTTTTCCGGCCTTGTCCCTTTTTTCAGTTCTTTAAGTTTCGCTTCCTCCACTCTGGCATTCGCTTTCGCTTGGGACAATTGAGCGGCTAGTCCGCCGCTGTAAAGACGGACGAGAATTTGCCCCTTCGCCGCTCTGTCGCCCGTTTCAACGCCTATCCAAACCGCTCTGCCGCCGCTTTCAAACGCGAGGTCAACGCTGGCGGCCGGCTTTACCTTTCCGGTAACGGCCACTTCTTGGACAATATCCCCTTTTTTGGCGACAACAAATTCATAGGCGGGCGGCTTGTTTTGCGAAAAATAAAAATAACCGCCGACAAAAACCGCGATGACAATCGCCGCGGAAACAACAAAAATCGGTTTTTTTATTAAATTAACCATACGGTGAACACCTCAATTATCCCACATCCAAACCTAAAAAACAAGTAACTAAAATAAAAAAATGAAATTTTTTATTTTAGTTTTCCACAGGTTTAAATTTTAGGTCTTACTTTACTTTTTGTCTTACATGTATATACTATAGGTATACCTGTCTCGAGGTTAATTCGGGAAAACTATCCACAAAGACCTGACTTGTCAGGTCTTTGTTCTATTTTGGCTATATGTTTCTTTATTTTTTGGGCATTTATTATCAAATCGGCAGATTTCCTCAATTTAGTGGTTATATATCCCGCCTTAATCAAAATTACTTTTTTTCCTTTTCTTCTTAAAAAATTATTCAAGTACACAAAATCAGCGTCTCCTGAAAAAAGACAAAAAGTGTCGTAATGTTTAATCATCTTAATTGCGTCAACCGATATTTCAACATCAAAATTACATTTCCGTATTTCAACATAATCTTTGCCGTCATTATCCGTTTGGATTAATTTCAATGTCTCCTTTTCTTCCTGTTCAATGTAATGTTTGATTTTTTGTAAATCTTTTTCAACAAAGTTTCTTTTCCCAAAAATTTTTATCATGACATAGGAAAAGGCGAGAGATTTCTTATTTTTGGGATCGCGACCGTAGTAGCATCTAACTTTGTTTGAAAAAATATCTGAAAAATTTTTAAGTTTGCGTAAATCTATAGATAATTTGCTTGCTTCAGGCAATAATCTGTTATCCCAATCTTGAGTATCTTTATTAAACCACCTATTCACATTTCCAAAATCAAGAAAAGAAAAAATTCTACCGTATTCTTTGCTTATTTCTAATTCTTCCCTTATAAATTGTTTCTTGAATGTATCTAAATCCATAATTTTTCTAAATATACCACATTTTAGGCTATTTTCCCACTAAAATAAAAAACCAATTCAGCGAAGTGGATTGGTTTTTTAAATTCCAAGGCGGGTTTTTGAAATGGCTATTTTATTTAATTTCGTATTTTAAAACCACGCTTGAGGTTACTTTTTGGGAGCCGGGCTCAATTCCGGGAGGAGTGATGTTAACGACTTTCGCTCCTTCCATTCCGGAACGATAAAAAGGAGGCGGGATGTAAACATTCTCCTGCACGGAAATCAGCCGACCCAACCGAAAACCGGCGGCTTCAGCAATTGACTCGGCTTTTTCTTTCGCGTTTTTAATCGCTTTCGCGCGCGCCTGATTCTCAATTTTTTCCTTGTTGTCCAAAGTGAAAGAAAGTCCTGAAACCGAATTGGCGCCATTTTTCACGGCGCCCGCCAAGAGCTCGCCTATTTTATTAAAACTTCGCGCTTTCACCAAAACCGTTTGTTTGATTGTGTATCCGATAATATCTCGCGGAGGACATTTTTTAGTCGTCGTAACCGTACCGGCGCTGAACGGAGCGGTCCCGCATTCATAATATTGATATCTCGGCTGAACATTATAACTTTGGGTTTTTATGTCCTTTTTTTCAACGCCGTTGGATTTTATAAAATCAATTATTTTATTAACTTTTCCGGTGTTCTCTTTTTGAATATTCGCGATATCTTTTCCGCCCTCGCTTATCACGCTGAAAGTGAATTGGGCGACATCCGGAATGGCGACAACCTCCCCCGCGCCTCTCGCCGTAAAACTGCGAAGAGAAGACGGTCCGACGGAACTGGAATAAGTATTGACATAACTCACGGCCGCGTAAGCGAAAACGGCTAAAATTCCCATAATCGCCGCCGCAAAATATTTTTTTACTTTCTCATCCATTGCCGTTTATTATAGCAAGCGCGCATTTATTGCTCAAGTAAAATTGTGCATAACCAACTGCGCGCGGCGCTTAGTGTTGCGCGTTTTTATTTTGAAAAATGGAAAAGTTTCAAACTGTTTAAGATTACGAGAATCGCCACGCCCGAATCAGCCGCGATGGCGAATTCAAGATGGGCAAAACCGAAAACCGCGCCCGCCAAAAAAATCGCTTTCACTCCGAGAGCGGCGGTAATGTTTTGCTTAATGGTCTTTAGGGTTTCCTTCCCAAGCCCTATTGAATACGGAACGTTTAACAGATTGCTGTTCATTAAAGCGACATCCGCCGCCTCAATCGCGGCGTCTGAACCGCCGGAACCCATGGCGATACCCACATTTGAAGCCGCCAAAGAAGGGGCGTCGTTTATGCCGTCGCCGACCATCGCCACAAAACCAAACTTAGATTTCAACTCATTAATTTTTTGCAATTTTTCATCAGGAAGAAGCGAGGCGTAAAATTCTTTAATGCCCGTTTCCCTCGCGACAAAGGCGGCCGCGCGGCGGTTATCGCCGGTGAGCATTGTTGCGCGCGCGCCAAGGCGTTCAACCTCTGAAACCGCCGCGCGCGCCTCCGGTCTTATCCTGTCGGCAATCGCCAAAGCGCCCATCACCTTGCCGCCCTCGCTCACAAAAACCGCTGTTTTGCCGTCCTCTTCAAATTTCTCGGTTTTTTCCGCCATTTCCCTCGCGGAAACTCCATCCGGCTGAACAATTTTCAAATTCCCGACACAATGCTCAATATCGTCACACACAAGACAATTCGCCTTCCCCCCCTTGCCGGCGACATTTTCATATTTATCCATAAGGTGCGGCGTAATGCCTCTCTTTTGCGCGAAATCCAAAATACTTTTCGCCAACGGATGAGATGAAAATTTTTCTATACCGGCGGCGTCTTCCAACACTTCTTCTTCGGAGAATCCGTTAAAGGCCGTTATGTCTGAAATGTACGGCTCACCAAACGTAAGAGTTTTTGTCTTATCAAAAGCGACGACCTTAACCCTGCCGAGAGATTCCAAGTGTTTGCCTCCTTTGATAATTATGCCGCGGCGCGAAGCGCCGCCAACGGCCGAAGCGATGGAAACCGGCGTTGAAATGACCAGAGCGCAAGGGCAGGCGATTACCAAAAGCACCAACGCCCGATAAAGCCAGTCAAGAAAAATACCGCCAAAAAAGAGCGGGGGAATCCCCGCCACAAACACGGCTCCGACAACCACGGAGGGCGTGTAATATTTGGCGAAGCGGTCAATGAATTCTTGCGCCGGGGCGCGCGATTTTTGCGCCTTTTCAACCAACTCAACTATTTTGGAAAAAGTGGAATTCCGTTTTTCCTTTTTCGCTTCAATTTCCAAATATCCGTTCTGGTTGAGCGTGCCGGCAAAAACATTGTCACCTCCGCGTTTGTCTTTCGGTATCGCCTCCCCCGTGATAGCCGACTCGTCCGCCGAGGAAGATCCCTTTACGACAATTCCATCAACCGGAATCATATCGCCTGGACGGACTATGACAACATCTCCGATTTTCACTTTTTCAACCGCCACTTTTTCGCCGTTTTCAAGGATGGCGGTTTGGGGGGATTTTTTAATCAGCGCCTCAACCGCCTTGCGGGAACGTTCAATGCCAAACTCCTCAAAAACTTCCGCCAAAGAAAAAAAGAACACAACCGCCGCCGCTTCCGCTAGCTGGTTGATGTAAACCGCCCCGATGGCGGCCACGACCACCAAGAAATCTATGTTAAGGAATCTTTGTTTGAGAAACCCTTTGGCGGCGCCGAGAAGAACAAAATACCCGCCGGAAAGAATCGAAATAACATAAAAAACTTCCGAAGTTTCGCCGGCTTTCAAAACCCAACTTAAAAAAAGGCCGAGCAAAAGCGCCGCCCCCGAAAAACCGGTTAAAACTTTTTCCCAATCCCAATTTATTTTTTTCATACGGATTATTTTTATTATACCGGCGCGTCATTCATCTTTCAAATCAAAATGTTCGTCACTCGGTGACGAACATTTCTCATTGCGCGGTTCTTTTCGTTCTGACTCTTTCGCCGTCTTTGAGAGTTTGTTTTCTCAAGCGAATGTTGCCGGGGGTCACTTCGAGATACTCATCTTCGGACATCAGTTCCAATCCGGACTCTATCGAAAGAAGATGCGGGGGAGCCAGCTGGACATTTTCATCCGATCCGGCGGCGCGCATGTTGGTGAGATTTTTCCCTTTGACGGGATTAACAACCATTTCCTCCCCCTTTGAAGTGTTGCCTATAACCATCCCTTCATATATTTCCGTTCCCGGTCCGATATATAAAGTTCCTCTCTTTTGTAAATTATTAAGCGAAAAGGCGAGTGCCTTTCCGGACGCCATGGATGCCATTGAGCCGGTCGCTCTTTTTTCTATTTCTCCGACATATGGCCTGAAACCGATAAAACGGCTCGTTAAAATACCATCCCCTTTCGTATCAACCGTAAATTAGATCGGAAGAGCGTCGTGTAGGGAAAGAGTGT
>CAJVWH010000012.1 GCA_913009575.1 uncultured bacterium | reverse complement strand
TTTATTATATTTTTTTTTTTAATGATACGGCGACCACCGAGATCTACACTCTTTCCCTACACGACGCTCTTCCGATCTATAAAAAAATAAATGAATTAATTAAAAAAGACTCTAAATTAAATCAAGAAATAGAAGAAATAAAAAATATATTATATGAAAAAGATGTGTAAATAAAATTAATAAGATGTGTATAAAATATTTATTTTAATAATTAATTATTAAAATAAATATTTTATACTATATTTTTTAACACTTTATTAATTTTATAATCAAAATTTAATCATTAAAATAAAGGTTTTAAAATATTTATCAACATATTAACACCTTAATAGTAAATAATAAATTTTATTTAATTAATATTATTATTTATAATAAATAATATGAAAATAATTTGTTTAAAAAAATATCTTAAAGAAGCAGTTGTTTTATGTGAAAAAATAATAAATAAAAATTTATCACTTCCTATTCTTAATAATATTTTAATTTCAGGAGAAGGTAGAATATTAAAACTTACATCAACTAATCTTGAAATAGGATTAAATATAGAAATACCGGCAAAAATAGAAAAAGAGGGAAAAATAACAGTTCCAGCGCATATTATTAATAATTTTCTTTCTAGTTTTTCAATTGATGGTAATATTTCCCTTCAATCACAAAATAATAATCTTTTAATTTTAACTTCAAATACATCAAGTTTAATAAAAAGCCAGCCATATGATGATTTTCCAATATTACCAGAAATAAAAGAAAAAAAAGAAATAGAAATTTTAATAGATGATTTTATTTTAGGTTTAAAATCAGTATATTATTCATCTTCTTTTTTAGATATTAAACCTGAAATTTCTTCTGTTTATGTAATATTGGAAAAAAATACCCCTCTCACTTTTGTTGCCACAGATTCTTTTAGATTGGCGGAGAAAAAATTTAATTATCATTTTAAAGAGAATATAAAAATACTTATACCATTAAAAAGTGTTATTGAAATTTTAAGAATTTTTGAAGGGAAAAAAGGAAAAATAAAATTAATAGCGGATAAAAATCAAATTTTTCTCGGAATGGATAATATTAAATTTATTTCAAGACTCACTGATGGAATTTTTCCGGACTATGAACAAATAATTCCAAAAAAATTTACCACTGATGTAATTGTTGATAAAAAATTATTTATTGATTCATTAAGGATGGCAAATATTTTTTCAGGTAAATTTAATGGGGTGAATATAATTATTGATTTAAAAAACAAATTTATAACAATTAACACTTCAAACCAAGAAACCGGAGAGCATACCTCAAATATTACAGCAAAAATTACCGGAGAAAAATTAAATATAACTTTTAATTATAAATATGTTTTTGATTGCCTGCAATATATCCCTTCGTCAAATATAATTTTAAGGTTTTCAGGAGAAGGAAAACCTATGGTTATTACAGGAGTTGATGATAACTCATTCCAATATCTTGTAATGCCAATGGATCTTTAATAATAAGAAAATGGAAAAGAAAATAAAAAAAAACAACATACCAAAAATAAGAACATTTAAGACCGATGCTTCGGAATATATAAAAAGAAAAAATCTTTCTATTCTTGATATCGCTTCAATACAAACAAAGAAAAATAAATATGATGCGTTAAAAAGCACACGATTTCAAAAAACAAGAAATTTTAAAAAAATATTATTAATTATAATAATTATTTTATTTTTATCCTCTGGTGTTTTAATTGGAGGTTTTTTCATTTTTAATAAAAAAAATCACTCTAAAATACAAACAAGTTTTTTTCCTAAACCGATAATTGCCGCCGATAAAACAATAGAAGTTAAATTAAATAATGTTAAAAATATTTTTCAAACTTTTATTCCTGTTAATAATTTTTTTTATTTTCCAATTACTGAAGAAATAAACGGAAATAAAAAAAATGTAAATATTAAAGATTTTTTTAATTATTTTAATGTTAATCTTTCCCCAGAACTTCTTGATTCATTGAAAAATAATTTTATGTTGGCAATATTGCACACTTCCCAAAAATGGCCAATTTTAATTTTTAGGGTTAAATCTTATGAACGTTCTTTTTCCGCGATGTTAAAATGGGAGAAGAAAATGGGTGATGATTTGAAAAATATTTTTAAAATAGAAAATATTGAAAAATCAAAAGTATTATTTATAGACAAAGAAATTAAAAATCACGATACAAGAGCTTTGTTTGACCAAAACGGAAAAATCATACTCATTTATTCTTTTGTTAATCAAAAATATCTGATAATTACAACAAATAAAGACGCTATAATAAAAGTATTTAAAAGAATAAGCTCGGCGCAATATTTGAATGATTAAATTTTTTAATTGGTAATGAGGTGAAAAAATTGTAATTATTAATAATTTTGGTATTATTTAACTATTATGTTGTCAAAAGAAAAAATTGAATATTTTAAAAAGAAACTAAACGAAGAAAAAAAGGCACTTGAGAAAGAACTTTCCGGGGTTGGACGGCGTAATCCGGATGTTCCGGACGACTGGGAGGCGACTCCGGCTGATATGAATATTGCGGTTTCAGATAAAAATGAACTTGCCGACGGGTTTGAAGAAATGGAAAGCAGGTCGGCAATAGAGAACACTTTGGAAGAAAGCTTGAATTTTGTCAAAAAAGCGTTAGAACGCATTGATAACGGGACTTATGGAATTTGCGGGGAGTGTGGAAAACAAATAGATGAAAAACGCTTAGAAGTATATCCGGCGGCGAAAAATTGCGTTAAACACACTAAAAATGGCAAATAAATTTTATGTCCGTAAAAGTTCACTCAGTTCAAGCGGTTGGTTTGAAGGCGAATATTATTGATGTGGAGGTGGATCTTTCCCAAGGGCTGCATTTTTTTTCCGTTGTTGGTCTTCCGGATAAGGCGGTGGAAGAGGCAAAAGACAGAATTCCCGCTGCCATTAAAAATTCCGGTTTCATTTCTCCTCAAAAAAAGAATCAGAGAGTGGTTGTTTCTCTTGCGCCGGCAGATCTCAAAAAAGAAGGTCCTATTTTTGATCTGGCGATAGCTCTTGCTTACCTTCTTGCCTCCAAACAAACACTTTTTGATATTCAGAGAAAAATTTTTCTGGGAGAGCTTGCCTTAGATGGCGCCATCAGACCGATAAAAGGAGTGTTGGTTTTAGTGAAGTCGGCCAAAAAAGCAGGTTTCAAAGAAATATATATTCCAAAAGAGAACTCCGAAGAGGCCGCGCTGATAAGGGGTATAAAAGTTTTTGCCTGTGAAAAATTAAGTGATATTATTAAGCATTTTGATAAACGTGACAAGTTCTTCATTTTAGAGGAACCGGAAACAAAAATAAATTTTGACGAAGTTGACGACAGAATACTTTTAGATTTTTCAGACATAAAAGGGCAAGAAAGCGCTAAACGGGGTTTGGAAATTGCCGCGGCCGGCGGACATAACATTTTAATGGTCGGTTCGCCCGGCACGGGAAAAACGATGCTTGCCAAGGCGTTTTCCAATATTTTACCCCCGCTCTCTTTGGAAGAAATTTTGGAAACCACCGCTATCCACAGCGTAGCTGGAGTTTTGGACGGCAATTTTATACTCCAACGTCCCTTTCGCAGTCCGCACCACACATCTTCTTATGTCGCCATAGTGGGTGGAGGAGTTTATCCTCGGCCCGGAGAAATAACATTGGCTCATCGCGGAGTTCTATTTTTGGACGAATTCTCCGAATTTGAACGGAGGGTTATTGATTCATTGCGCCAACCGTTGGAGGATGGAGAAATTACAGTGGCGCGGGCAAGGGGTTCGCTGAATTTTCCGGCAAGATTTATAATGGTCTGCACAATGAATCCTTGTCCGTGCGGAAATCTTGGCTCAAAAACAAAATCTTGCGTTTGTTCCCAAGGCACCTTGATGCGTTATCAAAGAAAAATTTCCGGTCCCATTGTTGATAGGATTGACTTATGGATTGAAGTTCCGCAAGTGAGTCATGAAAAACTAGGCGACGTCGTGTCTGGCGGTGAACGATCAAAATCAATTCAAGAAAGAGTTCTAAGGGCGCGAAAAATCCAAAAAGAAAGATTTGGGGGCACAAAACTATTTGTTAATAGCGAAATGGGTGTGCGGGAACTCAGAAAATTCGCCTCACTCTCGGAGAGTGTGAAAAAGATTTTGAAACAGGCGGCGGAGCGCCTGGACCTCTCTGGTCGGGCGTATCATCGTGTTATAAAATTGGCGCGCACTATCGCTGATCTTGCCGGTGAGGAAAATATAAAGGAAGGACATATTTTGGAAGCGCTTCAATACAGACCTAAACAAAATGACCAAAACATTTATCGCTAAAAACCTTGATCAGACATGGAAACTTGCAGAAAATTTGGCGAAACAAATAATATCGGCGCCGGATGCAGCTGCGGCTGTGATTGGATTAAATGGAGGATTGGGAAGCGGAAAGACAAGTTTTGTCCAGGAGTTTGCCAAAGTATTGGGAATAAAAGAGAAAATTACAAGCCCGACTTTTGTTATTCAAAAAAACTATAAACTAAGAAGTAAAAACCGCAAATTTTTAATTCATATTGACACTTACAGAATAAAAGACCCAAAAGAAATTCTTGATTTGGGCTGGAAAGAACTTATTAAAGACCCGAAAAACATAATACTTGTGGAATGGGCGGAAAAAATAAAAAAAATCCTGCCTAAAAAATATATTCAAATAAATTTTGAACATTTAGGGGAAAATAAAAGAAAAATAACCGTATTACGATAAAATTTATGTATTACCTGATTTATTTCAAAATAAATGGCCCTGCTGAAATAGCAGGGCCGTGGAGGGGTGGAAGAGAATGGTAGGCTTATTGATGGTAAAAAACCTTTTGTATTTCTCGGACAAACCTGTCAATCTTGCGTTTGTCAAGAATTTGCCTGAGTCTTGTTACATTTCTCGCCCAATTTCGTCTTGAGGCGTTTTTTAAAATCCGCTTGTCGTAGATCCAGATTCCCAGCAACACTATTCCCGTCAGGATTGCGAGGAAAATTACGGCGGAATTAAGAAATAAAACGAGATTTACGATATTCTCCCATACTTCCATTTGTTTTCTCCTTTATTACATTATTTTAATCTACCCTTATTATAAACATATTCACGTATTTTGTCAACCCCATTTAAAAAATACACAGAAATGTTAATATATTGGTATGAACGAGAGTAAGATTGAAAAACTTTTAACTCGTGGCATTAAGGAGGTGATTGAAAAAGAACATCTTGAGAAGCGTTTACGAAAGGGAGAGAAATTAAGGATAAAGAACGGCGCGGACCCCACGGCGCCCGATTTACATTTGGGGCACACTGTGGTTTTAAGTAAATTGAAAGAGTTTCAGGATTTAGGCCATCAAATTGTTTTTATAATTGGTGATTTTACTGCAAGAATCGGCGACCCTTCGGGTAGAACAGCCTCTCGCCCCGCTCTTTCAAAAGAGCAAATAAATGCGAACGCAAAGACCTATTTTAAGCAGGTGGGGAAGATTCTTGATATCAAAAAGACCGAAATCTATTATAACAGCGAGTGGTTTTTAAAAGAAGGATGGTCAGAAGTATTGGAAGTTGCCGGAAAATTCACTATCCAAAGGGTTTTAGAACGTGATGATTTTGAGAAGCGCATTAAGTCCGGAACGGAGATTGCCATTAATGAAATTTTATATCCATTGATGCAGGCTTATGATTCGGTCAAGATAAAGGCGGATGTTGAGGTTGGCGGAACAGACCAGAAATTTAATATGCTTGCTGGGAGGACTTTACAGGGGCGAATGAAGCAGGCGAAACAAGACATTATTACGGTGCCTATTCTTGCCGGGCTTGATGGTAGAAAAAAAATGTCAAAATCATTGGGAAATTATATAGGCGTCGCGGAAACGCCGGATTCGCAGTACGGAAAAATTATGTCCATCCCCGATTCTCTGTTGGAAGAATATTTTACTTTGCTCACCGATTTAACTTTTGATAAAAAGGGAAATCCCCGCGACGCCAAAATGCGCCTGGCTTACGAGGTTGTAAAAATTTATCATAATGAGAATGAGGCAAAAAAGGCGCAAGAAAATTTCGTAAAACTTTTCCAGAAAAAAGAAATTCCCAAAGATATCCCAGAGATTTTTGCCGAGAAGGGCGAAAAACTCGGCGATATCCTTGTCAAGAATAAAATCATCGCGTCAAAGGGCGAGTTTCGCAGATTGGTTAAATCCAAAGCCGTGGATGTGAAAGGGGAGGCAATTTCCGATACGAGTTCTGTTGTTGCCCGCCCGATCGTGGTCAAAGTGGGCAAGAGAAAGTTCGTAAAAATAAAAATATAGGACCGCAAAAAACCGCCGCATCAAATGTGTGCGGCGGTTTTTTTTAATATTCGTTTTCTTCTGTTTCCATATCGGGTATTTCGTCCTCATCTTCGCTTTCAAAATATCCTTCCTTCTCGGTGTTCAAGTCGTCTATGGCGGCGTTTTCGTCCTCACCCTCGGTAAAATCGCCATCATAACCCAACAAAGGATCGTTTAAAAAATCTTCCATAATTGATGATTTAATTTTTGATATAAAGTTACGACCTTGCGCCTCATTTTTGGCACTTTATATTTTTTATCAGAAATAAAATATTTTGCAAGAGATTAGCAGATGGGTGTGGATAAGTCCCGATGGTTAAATTAATCAAGGGGTGGACCGGTATTGGCGCTGACCGAGGAACAAGTCAGGGCGCAGGCGATGGCATCTGTTTCGTCGTCGAATTTGAACGTTTTTTTGAGTTTTAAAATCGCTGTCACCATTTCCTTCACTTGTTCTTTTTTCGCCCTACCGTAGCCGGTTAGGGCGATTTTTATTTCTAGGGGAGTAAATTGTTTTACGGGGATTTTTTGGGAGGCGGCTAAAAACAAAATCATCCCGCGCGCTTCCGCCACTTTCATAGCGGTTTTTTGATTTTTCGTAAAAAATAATTTTTCAATTGCTAAAATATCCGGTTTGTGTTTATTGATTATTTTTCCCAATTTTTCGCCGAGAAAAAAAAGCCGTTTTTCATAGGGAAATTTTCTGTCGGAAACAAGGCAAGTAGAATAAATCAATTCCTCGCCCTTGGGCGATTTCTCCAAAATAGCGCATCCAAGCCGCTCAAATCCGGGATCAATGCCAAGAATAATCATAGATTATTAAATTTGAAATTCAAATATCGAAATTCGGAACAATAATTAAATTCTAATGTTCTAATCTGTTTTATTTTTTGGATTTTTGTCATTTGAATTTTTTTCTGATTTTGCGCTTCGTGTTCGGATTTTACGAACTATTGGTGAATAGGTCCTGCACATCGTCGTGGTCGTCAATTTCTTCAAGGAGTTTGTCCAGCTTTTCCGCGTCTTGTTCGCTTATTTCAACTTTGTGTTTCGCCTCCCATTTACCATCTTTTTTCTCAAACGCCCAAGTAACGGAACCTGTCGCCGCGAATTTTGCGTTATGTTTTGAAAGAAGATGCTTTATCTCCGCCACGGTGCGGTTATTATTGTCCGTAATCGCTTCAATTATTATGGCAACGCCTCCGGGACCGTATGCTTCGTAGCGGACATTTTCCATTTGCACTCCCTCAAGTTTACCGGCTCCTTTTTTAATTGCTCTTTCAATGTTGTCTGCCGGCATATTTACTTCTTTTGCTTTTTCAATTGCAGAGCGAAGGTCAGGATTCATATCAGGGCTTTCCCCTTTGCGCGCGGCCAATGTTATCATTTTCGCGGCCTTGGAAAAAACCTGGCTTCTCTTAGCGTCAGTAACGCCTTTCTGTCTTTTAATTTTTGACCATTTAGAATGTCCCGACATTTTTTAATAATAATGAATTAGAGATAAAGAATCAAGAATGTCAGCCACTAAAAACAATTCCATGTGGCGATGGCCGGCTAAATCAGCGGCTTTTGGGGGAAAATTTTACCAAGGTGTTTATACGCGCGGGGGGTGGCGACGCGGCCGCGCGGGGTTCGTTCTATAAAGCCAAGCTGGAGGAGATACGGTTCGCACACTTCCTCAATGGTCGCCTCCTCTTCAGAGGCCGCGGCTGCCAGGGTTTGCAGGCCAACCGGTCCGCCGTCGAATTTTTCAATCAATATTTTAAGTATTCTTCTGTCATGGGAGCTTAATCCCGCTTCGTCAATTTCAAGAAGTTTAAGCGCGCGTGCCGCTGTTTCCACGTCAATTATCGCCTTGTTGTTGACTTGCGCGTAATCACGGCACCTTTTTAAGAGGTGGTTGGCGATTCTCGGGGTGAACCTGCTCCTTTTGGCGATTTCGGCGGCCGCACCTTCGTCAATAGATGTCTCAAGAATTTTGGAGGAACGCAGAATTATTCTTTTAATTTCTTTTTCGTTGTAAAATTCAAGCCGGAATATTCCCCCTGAGAATCTTGAGCGGAGAGGTGAGGAAAGAAGCGCAATTCTGGTAGTGGCGGCAATGAGAGTGAACGGCGGAATGTCAAGTTGGATGGTCCTTGCGGACGGTCCTTTTCCGATTATAATATCCAATGTGCCGGATTCCATTGCCGGGTAGAGTACTTCCTCTATCATTTTGTTTAGGCGGTGAGCTTCGTCTATGAAGAGTATATCCCCATTGGAAAGATTGGTTAGAATGGAGGCGAGGTCTCCAACTCGCTCTATTGCGGGGCCGGAAGTGACTTTTATTTGCGCGTTTATTTCTTTTGCGATAAGATAAGCAAGTGTTGTTTTCCCCAGTCCCGCAGGACCGTAAAAAAGCAAGTGTTCCGGCGGTTCGTTGCGTTTTCTTGCAGCCGTGAGAAGGATGTCCAAATTATTTTTTATGGGTTCTTGTCCGATATAATCATTCCATATTTGTGGTCTAAGGGTTTGATCAAGAAATTTGTCTCCTTTATTTAAGTTATTGGTAGGGGTTGACATTTTTATTTTTATTTGTTATTATTGCAACAGTTTGTTATTACATTTGGCGATTCAAGTTGAACCGTTTCATAAACCTCTAAGCAATCCCGCCCTCTATGTTCGTGAATTTACGCCAAGAAGCGTATTCGCGGGTTTAGAGGGTGGGACCGGGACTTCTTTAAAGGACATCATGGTTCCCCGCCAAGCGGGATAAACTGGGGTTATCCTTGCAAGAATTTCTAAGCTTTTAGTACCCATATTAAAAGAATTGCTTAGAGGTTTATGAAACGGTTTTTCTATTTAATTTTCAATGATATTATAATTCTATCACTCGCTGTAATTCTTCAAGTGACGTTATTCCTTCTATAACTTTCAAAATTCCATCTTGAAGCATATTTAAGGTTTCTTGTTTTTTCGCCGCTTCCGATATCTCCGTTTCACTGGGACTTTTTAAAATGAGTAATTCAATCTTTTCGTCTATTGAAATTGCCTCAAAAATACCTATCCTCCCTTTATAGCCGGTATTATTGCATTTTTGGCATCCCTTGGCGCTCCATAAAGAAATTTCTTTTGTTTCGGGATGAGCGATATTTTTAGGGAAGGAATCCAAAATTTTTTTAATTTTTTTTAATTCTTTTTCGTTTGCCGGAATTTTTTTCCTGCAGTCGGTGCATAATTTTCTTACCAGGCGTTGAGCCATGGAGATATTAATTGCCGGTGCGATGATATTGGGATTGACTCCCAAATCTATAAGTCGCGGTATGGTACCGGCAGCGTTGTTCGTGTGCAAAGTTGAAAAAACAAGATGTCCGGTTAGAGCCGAATTCATGGCTATTTTTGCCGTTTCCAAGTCTCGTATTTCCCCGATCATTATGACATCGGGATCTTGCCTTAATATTGAGCGTAACCCTCCCGAAAAGGTATAACCGTGCTTTTCTTCCACTTGGGTTTGTATAATACCTTTCAGATGGTATTCTATCGGATCTTCAAGTGTTATGATTTTGATGTCAGTTGAATATATTTTTTTTAAAAAAGCATAGAGTGTGGTTGTTTTTCCAGACCCTGTCGGACCGGTGGTTATGAGCATTCCGTTGGGTTTTTTTATTTCTTTAATGAGACTTTCATAAAGGTTTTTTCTTATTCCAAGTTCCTCCAGGGGGACAGAGATTGATTTTGGATTTAAGATTCTCAATACGATTGATTCACCGTAAGATTCCGGAATAATGGAGACCCTTACCTCAATCTCTGTTCCTTTCAACTTTATACTGAACCTGCCATCTTGCGCCTGGTCATGGATATTAAGTTTAAGCCCTGAAACAAGTTTGATTCTTGAAAGCAAAAGAGGATATATTTTAGTTCCAAAGAAAAGAATGTCATGCAAAACGCCATCCAATCTTAAGCGGAGTCGAATACCGTCTTCTTGCGGTTCAATATGTATATCTGACGCGTTAGAACTGACCGCTCCGGCTAGAATGATTTCCAGCAGATCGGATATTCTCCGATTCTTTTTTGAAGTAATGATAGAGGAAAACAAGTTTTTTAATTTTTCCAAATCAGTCGCCTCTTTAATGAATTTTTCAAGTTTTTCAGGTGAGACATCAACAATACCCTTGGGAATTTTAATAAATTTAGCCAAGTCGGCATATCTTTCCCACACTCTTTTCAGACCTGTCTCGGAAGTCATATAAAGAGTCAGGTTAAATCCTTTTTGTTGAAGTTTTTTGAGTATTCTTTTGGTTGATTCCGGATTTGGGCTTTCAATCGCGACTTGAAGTTTTTTCCCGGTGCTTTGGAAAACGGCGAGTTTGCCCTTCCTCGCCTCTTCTTCAGGGAGAATTTTAAGGGCATCAAGATCTATTGTTACTCTTGAAAGGTCAAGGTAGGAAAGTTTATACTTGTCCGCCAAAATTTGCGCTAAATCTTCAGCTTCGCGCTCTCTCATAATTTTCATTTTTTCTTCCCCTAATTTTTTTGAGAATTGAACCGTCATTTGTTTTTTTATTATACTTTATTTGACCTTTTTTCACAATTCGCCATACAGTAATCGGTTTAAAAAACCGGCAGGCGGTCTAACGGCAGAAAATCCGTTAAAATTTCGCTGATAATTTTTTTGTCGGCCCCCGCGCGAAGCAAGTCCTGTTCTATCTTGGCGGTTTTTTCTTGGGATTGCCGATATAACGCTATTCTTTCAAGAACAAGGGATGCGTAAAGAAGATTGGTAATTTCTTTTTTCAAAAATAATTCTTTATTAATTATACCTATAATTTCGTAAATTTTCTCGGCGGCACCCTCTTTGTTTTTATTGATAAAAATTATTTTCTCGGCGGACGGCATTTGCATCTTTGCTATGCCCTTGTTTTGTAAGAACTTTGATTCACCAAAACAAAAAACGGCGTCAATTTGTGCCGGAATCGTTTCAAAAAAAATATCTTCCGCCGTGACGGGCTCATTTTCCGACTTTATGTGAAGAGTTAAAAAGATATCGTCTTCTTTATAAGAGATTTCTTTAATTTTAAAGCGGTTTTTGGGAATGCGAATTAATGTGGAACGGTAAATGGCGTCATTTTTGGAAAGAGGCAATATTGTTGACCACTTGTTTTTGAACTCCTCGGAGATTTCTGGAATTTGAATAACTGTCTTTCCTTCGTCTTGCAATGCGGCCCTCAATGCTTCCCTTGCCAAAAAATCATGTTCATGAGCGTCTTTACTTGAAAACAAGCCGAAAGAATTTGATTGTTCCGCCATCTCTTTAATTCTATTCACTTGCTCACCATCCATTGTTTTCATTCGTAGCATTCCGGAAGACGTAGAGCAATATTGACCCCGTCAGGAATTTGTAGCATAGCGATTTAACTTGACAGATTACTCTAATCTGATATAATAAGAACAGAATCAAGGATTTATAAAAAAACAGAAGGAGGAAAAAATGAAAAGATTTCTTCCCCTAGGTTTTCTTTTGGTGTTTTTTCTTTTACTAACTTCCTGTGGAGCCACCGTGAGATACGGTGCCTTTGCGGGAGCGCGGTTTCCGTTCGCCCCGCCTCTTTCGCCTCTTTGGCAAGAGCCGGATTGTGGCTCCCTTCCCCCTTTTATGGTGGATGATTGTTTGAGGGGAAAAAGAGATGCCTCCCGACAGATTCGCCATGAATTGGAAAGAAATGCTTATGAATATGGTCGTGGCAACGATTTCTATCGTCCATATCCATATCAGTACCAACGGTATGAATATCATTGGGGGTATTCATACAAATATAAACATCGAAAAAAACGCCGTAAAAAGCGCCATAGAAACTAAATTTTCAGCAGAGATAACTTATCTCTGCTTTTTTTTTGGGATATATCTTTATTGTTATTGATTAAAAAGGATTTCTGGCGCCACGGACCTCAAAGTGGACATGGCAGCCGGTTGATTTTCCTGTTGTGCCCATATAGCCGATGACCTGCCCTTGGACCACATGCCATCCGGCTGAGACAATATTTTTTCTTAAGTGCCCGTAAAGCGTTTGCGTTCCGTTTTTGTGTGATATTACGATATAATGTCCATATCCTCCGTTCCACCCTCGTTTTCTACTGATAATGACATCACCGCTGGCGGCTGCCATAATCGGCGTTCCGCACGAAGAGGCCAAGTCAACGGCATTGTATCCGTGCAGACCCTGTGTTTTAACGCCGCCGCGTATTGGACGCAGATAATAACCGGCGTAATAAGGACCTCCGGTCCCGCGCACTCTTCTTCTGGAATAAGAAGAAACATATTTTGGCCTGGCGTATTCGCCGTTTGGAATGATAATTATTTCTCCGGCAACAAGCCGCGCGCCACTATCCAATCCGTTAAATTGAATAATTTCATCAACATTACCTTTGAATTTATCGGCTATCTTTTTCAGGGAATCACTCTTTTTGATTTTGTATTCTATTCCCGAAATAGGCAAAATAATAAGAGTTTGTCCGACACTTATAAGATTTCCCCGCTTAATGTTATTTGCCCAAATAATCGTGTTGACGGAAACTCCGAACATCTTCGCGATTTCCGATAAATTATCTCCATCCCTCACGACATAAACGCTAATTTGTCCCTGATTGTGGCTGACTTCTTTTTCTTCCACGTCAACAATTGTGCCGATGGGGCCGGAGTTCGGCAAAAGGGCGCTTTGACTGACAATAGTAATGTCTCCGCCCCCCCTGCCGGTTTCATTATTGGAATTATGTATCCCTTCCAAAATGGCGACTGTTTGCGAGTTTTGCGTAATTGTCTTTTCATTTTGGCCGTTACCGCCAAAGAAATTCTCTAAAAAAGAAAAAATTCCAGCCCGAGCCGGAATGGAATAGCCAAAAATCCCTATAAATATAGTTAAAACAATAAATTTCAATATATAACCCTGCCACGGACTATTAGATTCATCAGCAGAGCTTTGTGAGTTAGTAGAAATAAGCCTAAAATTAAGTGTTCTCTTAGTAATTTTCTGAAAATTCGGTCAAAAATAAGGATTTTTCAGAAACGACCCTCATCTTCCAGCACTCCTTTATTTTATAGCAGAGTCATTAGAAGTCAACTGGTGTCTAATAAGTTATCCACAGAGATAAGTTCGTGTTAATATAAAAACATTCATGGATTTTTTATTGGGAAACTTGAACGAAAATCAAAAAAAGGCGGTTCTGCACAAAAATGGACCGCTTTTGGTTTTGGCGGGTGCGGGCGCGGGGAAGACGCGCGCCATTGCGCACAGGGTGGCGTATCTTGTGAGTCAAGGAATCGGACCGGACCGAATTTTGGCCATAACCTTTACCAACAAAGCGGCTAACGAGATGCGAGAGCGAATAAATAATTTATTACAAACTAAAAACTATGAACTAAAAACTCCGTTTATAAGCACTTTCCATTCGCTTGGCGTCCACATTTTGCGGAATAGCGGCCGCCCCGTCGGTGTGCCGAGGGATTTTTCCATTTTGGACAAGGAAGATGGTTTGAGTATTATGAAAACCGCGATTAAAGAACTGGGAATGGACCCCAAGCAGTTCCAACCCTCAAAGATGCAGTCCATTATTTCCAAATACAAAGGAGACCTTGTCACCAACGAAGAATTTGAGGTTATGGCGGGAAACGATTTTTTCCCGGGTGCGCTCAGCCGCGTTTGGAGTAAATACGAAGAGCATCTCAAAAGGCAAAAGGCGCTTGATTTTGACGACCTGGTTTCAAAAACATTCTTCCTCTTGCGGAAAGACGCCAAGGCGCGCGGTCATTACCAAAATTTGTGGCAGTACATCCTCATTGATGAATATCAAGATACCAACAAAAGCCAATATGAGCTTTCAAAAATTTTAGCGGCCGGACATAAAAACATTTGCGTCATAGGTGACATAGACCAAAGTATTTATTCTTGGCGCGGGGCCGATTTCAGAAATATTGTCAACTTTGAAAATGACTACCCAGAGCACACTATAGTTGTCTTGGAAGAAAACTACCGTTCCACTCAGACAATTTTGGAGGCGGCGGCGAAAGTGATTGAGAAAAACAAGATGCGTAAGCCAAAGCGCCTATTTTCCCAAAAAGAAAAAGGCGCGGAAATTTCTTTGTTTGAGGCGATGGACGAGCAGGAAGAGGCGGAATTTGTAACCCATAAAATCAGGGAATTAATAAAGAGCGGAGGCAATTCGGATATAACCGTTCTTTACAGGGCAAATTACCAATCGCGGATATTGGAAGAATCTTGTCTTAAGCGCGGCATTCCTTATCAGGTTTTGGGCACTCAGTTTTACCATCGTAAAGAAATAAAAGACATATTCGCTTTTCTGCGGGCCGCCCTCAACTCTGAAAGTTTAGTGGATATAAAAAGAATCATTAATATTCCTCCGCGCGGAATCGGCAAAGTAACAATTCTTAATTATTTCTCGGGCAAGAAATTATCAGAAGAATTTCAAAAAAAGATTGGCGGATTTTTAAAACTGCTTGAATCAATAAAAGAAAAAATTACGGAAAGCAGACCCTCGGATGTTATCCGTTTTGTAATGAAGGAAAGCGGTTATGAAAAGCATTTGGAGCAGGGCGGTAACGATGATAAAGAGCGGATTGAAAACTTGCGGGAATTGGTGAGTATTGCTTCGCGGTATGACAATTTGCCCGGTCGGGAGGGGATTGAAAAAATGCTTGAGGACGCGGTTTTGATGAGCGAGCAGGACACCCTTGATAAAAACGGCGGGGCGGTCAGGTTGATGACTGTGCATTCGGCAAAAGGACTGGAGTTTAAAAATGTTTTTGTTGTCGGGCTTGAGGACGGTCTTTTCCCCCATAGCGGATTCGGGGACAGCGGTCCGGAAAAAGAAGAGGAAGAACGCCGCCTTTTTTATGTCGCCATCACCCGCGCCAAGGAGCGGCTGTTCCTTTCCTTCAGTCTTTCCCGCACCATCTTTGGCGCCAAACAGTTGAATATACCTTCCCGTTTTCTTTCGGACATTCCGGAGTATCTCATAAAATTGGAAGAATACGATAAAAGGCGGGAAATTATAGAGATTGAATAATCCCTTAAAAGCCAAAAGTTTTTATTTTGCGTTTGTCCAGTGTGAATTGCTTCTAACGTGATAAAAAATATCGTATAATACAAACAAGATGGCTAGAGATTTTTTTCTTGATTATTTTCCGCCCCCGAAGTATCTGGCAATGCCGGCGGTAGGTTTTGATGTTTCCGACCGTTCTCTGAAATACGTAGAGATAGAAAGAAAACAAGGATTTTTCAGGGTGGCCAGATATGGAAAAAAAATAATTCCCGAGGGAATTATTGAGTCCGGTGAAATCAAGCAAAAGAAAAATTTTATTGAGTTTCTATCTTCTGCAAAAAAAAACCTTGAAATTGAACGTATTCTTGCCGCATTGCCGGAAGAAAAGGCTTTCTTGAGCAAAATCAAACTTCCTAAAATGGAAGAAAGTGAAGTGAGAGGCGCGCTTGAATTGCAATTGGAAGAACATGTTCCGCTTTCTTCTGACGACGCTATTTTTGATTTTGAATTGATGGGTAATTCAAAAAAGCAGTTAAATTATCTGGACGTTAATTTAACCGCTTTCCCCAAAAAAATGGTTGAAGATTATGAAAATGTCTTTGAGGAAGGAGGTTTTACAACATTGGCTTTTGAGACGGAAACCAGGGCCATCGCGCGGGCGATTGTGCCGGAGTATGAAATGAGATCTTGTTTTATTGTTGATTTTGGAAAGACGCGCACCACCTTTATTATTGTTAATAAAGGCAGAGTCCAGTTTACTTCAACGGTAAATGTTGCCGGGGACGACCTTAATTCCGCTATTGCCAAAAATTTTAACATTGATATTTTCCAAGCCGAGACGGTAAAAAAGGAAACAGGTCTGATTAAGGGCGGGGGCAACGAGCGAATTTTCAATTCACTCCTTCCTGTTGTTTCCGCGATAAGAGATGAAATTAGCAAACATATCGCTTATTGGAATTCTCATTTGGAGGATGGCGATGCTTCTCCCGATTCGTCCTCTGGAAAAAGTGAAAAAATTGCCAAAATTTTGCTTTGTGGCGGAGATTCAAATTTAAATGGATTTATTGAATATCTTTCTTATGAATTGAAAATGCCGGTGGAATTATCCAATCCTTGGGTCAATATGTTTTCTTTTAAGGATTATATTCCGGGGATAGAATTAAGAGAATCTTTAATCTATACTACCGCCCTTGGATTGGCATTGAGGGCGGCAAGACATAAATAGCGGGACAAATGATCAATCTTCTTCCTCTAAAAAATAAAATAGAAATTAAAAAAGAATATTTGAGGCGCCTTTTTGTTTCCTTCGGTTTTTCATTGTTTTTTTTGGCTTTGGGGGCGGTAATTATTTTGCTTCCGCTTTTTTATTCACTTTCCGAGCAAAACGCCAATTATGAAAAACAGATTACTTTTTCAAAACGCAGTTCCGCTTTTTCGGATTCTTCAAAAATAATTTTTGAAGCGGAAAAATTGAATTCTATGACGGCATCATTTCTTCATGGCCAAAAAAGGATAATATCAATAAACGAAATCTTAAGCAAGATTATTAAAAATAAAAACAGTGGCGTAATACTAAGCGGTTTTCTTTATGATGGCGGGGCGGGAAGCGGCGACGGAGACAAAATTTCTGTTTCAGGATTTAGTAGAACGCGAAAAGAATTGCTTGAATTTATTTCAGCATTAAGGGCGGAAAAGTTATTTGCCGGCGTTGAATTACCCCCGGTTAATCTTTTAAGGGAAAACAACATCAAATTCAATGTTGTCATAAATCTTTACGGCGATGAAACTAAAAAATAAAAAATTAATTATTTCATTTTTTTTGGTTGGTTTGGCAAATCTTTCCGTTTTTGCGGTATGGTTTTATCTTTTTAGTGCTATTGGCGCGCAAAGGGAAAAAATTAATGAGTCGCGTTCCGTCCTTGCTTTGGCTGAAAGAAGGGTTGTTGAAAGCAGGACGCTGAAAGTTTTTATGGATGGAATTGAAAAGGAACGAACGAGAGTCGGCGGCGTTTTTTTAGACAAAAAAGACATTGTTAAATTTATTGAGGCACTTGAAAATTTAAGCAGGCAGACGGATACGGCTTTAAAACTTAAAACCATAACGATTGGAAACGGCGGTAATGGAGGTAGCGGCGGAGTCAATTTTCGCTTTACTTTATCGGGAAAATTCAGCGGTATATCCAGGTATATTTCCCTGCTTGAAAATTTTCCCTACCAGATAATTGTTAAAAAATCGTATATACAATTAAATGAAAAAAACACCTTGGCGCGGAGGGAAAGGGCGCAAGGCAGATGGTCGGCAAATTTTGAAATAGTTTTAAGTAGTTTTATTCAAGATGAAAAGAATTGATTTTAAAAAAATATTGTGGTATTTTAATCTGCGTAGCGAACGAGGTACGAACATTAAAGTTTTAAGGGATTGGAAGGCGGCGTTTTTTTGTTTAATTTTTTTGTTCTTTTTGTTTTCGGCCGCAGATTTCTATATTTTCTGGAGTTATAGCGCCAAAAAAACCGGATTTTCCGGCAGATCGGCAACAAGCAGTGAGGAAATGGTGCGTGTGGATCAAAAATCGTTGAATGACGTTTTGGAAAAGTTAAATATGAAAGAACAAGAATTTAAAAAAACTCTGTCGTCCCCCGGCATAAAAGATCCTTCGTTGTAATGTCCTCGTAGTTCAACGGATAGAACGGGAGCCTTCTAAGCTCTTAATGCAGGTTCGATTCCTGCCGAGGACACCAGAAACCTTTGCAATGTGAATCCGCCGCGGCGGACTCTAACCGATTGAGCTATACGCCCCAGCAATATGTATTTATACAATTCCGCTCGAACTTATTTTATCAAAAATTCCTGAAAAAAGCCAATGCCCGCCGCCCTTCGGGCGGCGGGCAGGAAAAGCCGTCGGCTCGGGCACAAAAAATTTTAAAGGGGGCATGGGGGGAATAAAATTTTTTGTGCCCTCGCCTTTTAATTTTATTTTTTTCAAAAGTAAAATACAAAAATCTTATTTTTGTATTATTAATCCACCATTATAGTTTAACTTGTATACTATTTGTTTTTTGTAAAAAATTTCTTCCTCGCCCTTAAAATTTTCTAATGTTCCTTCTGCTTCATTAAAATATTCAAAATCTCCGTGTCTAAAATTATTTGAACCTCTGAATGGCCTATCTTCGGTAATCTTTTTTAACGCTTCTTGAAGAAACTGATAAATTTGTTTTGCGGGAATTGTCTCTGAGATTATTTTTCCGTAATAATTCATACCCCAAATTATCTTTCCATTTTGCCAGACAATTTCTTCGCCAATAAAAGGGTTAAAACCAAAATATCTATCTCGGTATTTGAATTCTTTTTCCTCAAATTCAAATTCTTTACTGCCGTCAGGAAGAATTTTTTCTCCGCCTTCTCCACTGGAGGCGTAAGTATTGATTTTCGCCCTTGCTAAAAATTTGCTTAATTGTTTAATATACATAATATTTTTTTGATAATTCTATAATTAAGAGTATTAAATAATATTAACATTGTAAAGAAAAAAACCGCTAACTTATCCAAAAAGTTAGCGGCATAAAGTACTTTATCCTCCTTATCTTTCAGTGTTGATAGAACCCCTTTAGCGGTATTTTGAATTTTCCGCTCAGCGTCCTTATCTCTCTCTCTATCTGCTTCCAGTATTCTTGGGTAAATCTAGATTGATAGAGAGATAAAAGATGAGGATATTCTCTTGCTAAAAGATTTCGGATGTTTTCCCAATTTCCACATTTCATATTCAGACTCTCTGCCATTACGAAATCAACTTTCCCTTGGAGAGCAAAAAAGATTGATTCTAGATTAGTTAATTCTGGCAGAATTGGTCCAATAAAACCATAAGTTCTTATTCCAGAACTATGGAGTATTTCTAGAGCTTTCAATCTTTGTTGTGGTGGCGATGAACGAGGTTCAAAGTTTTTCGCTACTCCACTATTGAGGGTTGTAATAGTAAGCCCGACATCGCACTCGGTGAAACGCCCGAATAAATCTATGTCTCTGGTTACCAAGTCGGATTTAGTCAAAATAGAAATAGGAAAATGGTATCTAGCCAGAACTTCAAGAATCGCTCGCGTAACTTTGTATTTCTTCTCAATTGGCTGATAGCCGTCGGTTACACTACCTATCAGGACTACTCCTTTTTTGGGAGCCTGCGCTAATTCTCTTTCGAGAACTTCTGGGGCATTTATCTTCACATCTACAAACTCTCCCCAATGTTCAGTATGGCGCGCAAACCGCTTCATAAACCGGGAATAGCAGTAGATACAGCCGTGAAGACAACCGACATATGGATTGATACAATAATCCGCTTCCGGAAGTCTGCTTTTGGTCAAAAGAGTTTTGCATTGCATGGTGTTAATTTTCATGTTACTTCACCTCCGTTTTATTACTTTTTTCAATGTAAGCAATTGTTCGGCAGAATTTTGTCCTTTCAGAATACTTTGAAACTTTCCGTGCTTTGTCCAATATTTCGTCCAAATCATCTTCCGGTAGTTTACCGAGACGGAACTCACTGAAAGGACAACAATTTTCATCAATTGCCCAAGCACATGCTGTTACTTGTCCATCGGGAAGAATACCAATTGAATCTATCACCGCAGGACATTTTAGAGTTCCTTCTAATATTCTAAGCGAGTGCTGAAAGAAAATTCTCGTAGAGCCGTGAAGTCCTCGCAAAAACTTCATGGTATTTAGATATTCTGAATTAGGGGGAACAATTTCTGCAAGTTTAGCGGCTTTTCCCACCGGATAAAATCTTAGTAGTTCCCATTCCGGAACACTATTCTCGCACAGCCAACGATATACACTTTCAAGATTTTCCTTGGAGATGGTGGTAGAATAAAGAATGGTAATCGCTCTCGTTCTTATTCCCGCCGCAACGCACTTTTTCATTGCGACCATCGACGCAAAGTTATATCCGCGAGGACGAAAAGCATTTTCTGTTTCTGGCAAATTATCCAGTGTAAACTCTACTACGCTAACTTTCTTTAAGAGCTCAAGTTTCGCGTCAGTGATCTTGCTACCCGTCATACTAACACCAATTTTTCTAGCCGGCAGCGAGCGGGTGGCTTGTTCAACTACTTGAAAATCCTCGTCATAATACAAGGGGTCGCCACCAGAAAAATCAACCTCGAAACTTTTGTCGGCTAAGATTTTAAGCACGGTTAGTTTTTCAGCTAAGGTAAGTTCCTTGCCTTTTTCTTTTTGCGTCGATTGAATAATGTGTTCGGTTGTGTTGCAGACATGAAATCCGGAAACACAACAAATTGCACAATCCCACGGACAAGCTCTCGTTAAATTCCATATCACATCCATTTTCTTTACCTCCTTTTTTGGTCGGTTTTTTCAAAGGACTGCCAGTTCTACTTTCGAACTGAATAATTTATCATGTAGTAAGATCGGAAGAGCGTCGTGTAGGGAAAGAGTGTAGATCTCGGTGGTCGCCGTATCATTAAAAAAAAAAAAAAATATCAATACTTTTTTTCTTTTTTTTTTTATTTTTTTTCTTTTTTCTTCTCTTTCTTCTCTTTTCATTATTCTCTTTCTATGCCTTTATCCCTTCATCCATCTCCAGTGCCACTCTCCCGTACTTTCATCGCATACATCCAACACCTAACGCCTCCATCGATCTACCTACCTGTTTTTA
>CAJVWH010000011.1 GCA_913009575.1 uncultured bacterium | reverse complement strand
TTCTTTTTATTTATTTTTTTTTTTTTTTTGTTTTATTTCTTTTTTTTTTTTTTTTCAAGCAGAAGACGGCATACGAGATATATCAGTGTGACTGGAGTTCAGACGTGTGCTCTTCCGATCTGGAAGGGTATGATCTTGGTGACGACGGGGCGATCCAGGCCGGCTATCCGGCCAACCCGGGGGGGAGGTTCGTTGATAATGACGACGGGACAATCTCCGACCGGGCGACCAGACTGATCTGGCAGAAAACTGACAGTGCGACCCTACCCGTCGGCTCGTACAGTGGATATCTTACCTGGGATCAGGCTTTCGAATACGTGCGGGAGATGAACATCCGCAAAGTGGGTGGATACTCCCAATGGCGGCTCCCCAACTATCACGAACTCGGAAGTCTCTTTGATTTCAGCCAGTTCAGTCCAACCATGGATCCGGTATTCCAGTACTCTATATTGCCGGCAATCCACTGGTCGAGTAATTCCCGAAACGCAGATCCGTACAATATGCATTGGGCGATCAACTTCACCAATGGACACGGCACTTTTTATAACGGGGTCAGCACGACCGCTTACGTAATGGGAGTACTGGGTGGACCGGGCGTCTATATCGGGCCTCAGGAGACCACCCCCACCCCCGGGGATGCACCGACGCCCGCGTGGGGTCCAACCCCGATTCCGGGCCCCACTCCACCCCCGGTATATCACATTTACTATGGCCTTCCCAAGACCGGACAGACCACATCTTATCATAATGCGGGAAGCGATGATCTTGGCGACGATGGCGCCACCCGAATTGGATACCCGGATTCCGGCGCACGCTGGGAAGACACCGGATATGGGACCGTGATCGACTGGGCGACGGGACTGATGTGGCAAAAAAGCTGTAGCCATGGTGAAACTTTCGGCGGACTTCACGACACCATGATCTGGGAAGATGCCTTTGAGTACGTAGCCAGAATGAACCACGCCAGCTACGGCGGCTACTCGGACTGGCGGCTGCCGAATTGCCTTGAGCTGCTCTCTACCCGAGATCTGGGAAAGAGTTCCTCCGAGCCGGACATCTTTACCGATACCGCGTATGATCCATACTGGACCAGCACCTGCTCGGCCATGGAGGGGGCAACTCAGGTATTCAGGGTAAGCTATTCATACGGCCAGATGCTGCCTGGGGGTATAACCGGAAGTGTCCTATCCGGAGTCAGGGCCTGCCGGAGTTTTTATGACGGAGAAAGTCCTGTCGGATTTCCCAAGACCGGCCGGACGGAGATCATCCACCCGGCTGGCTGGTATGATCTGGGAGATGACGGGGCCAACCAGGCCGGATTTCCCACCATCGGAGACCGGTTTTTTGATAACGGGAACGGTACCGTCAGCGATAATGCCACCGGGCTGGTCTGGCAACAGGGAGATAGTGATAGCCAGTTGAGTTGGGAGTCCGCTTTTAATTACATCAAAGATCTGAATCGGCAGAACTACGCCGGTCACAGTGACTGGAGACTCCCCAACCAGATGGAACTCTACAGCATCATCGACTATGGGAACTTTTATCCGGCGGTCAATAGTATCTTCACGGGGACTGAAACTAATAATTACTGGTCCTGCACATCAACCAAGATAGAGGCTGAAATCAACGCCTGGGGAGTAAATTTCGGTATCGGGATGGGAGATACCTATCCTAAAACCTACAACTTCTATGTCCGGGCAGTGAGGGATGACCCAGTAATACCGGGAGCCCGTCCCACCCCTACACCAGACTATGATTATATGGTTTTTGGCTCGGGAGATTATAATGGCGACGGGGCTTCCGATATCGGTATCTTCCGGCAGACCTCTGGCCTCTGGGCGATAAAAGGAGTTACCCGAATCTATTTCGGCTCAGGAACCGATATTCCGGTCCCCGGAGATTATAACGGGGACGGGACCTCCGATATCGGCATCTTCCGGCCCAGCTCCGGACTCTGGGCGATCCGGGGCGTTACCCGAACCTATTTTGGATCTTCATCAGATACTCCCATCCCCGGTGATTATAATGGCGACGGGAAATGTGACACCGGTGTCTTTCGCCCCGGGGACGGTTTGTGGGCGATCCGGGGAATTACCCGAGCTTATTTCGGGGGGAGCAGTGATCAACCGGTCCCCGGTGACTATGACGGAAACGGGACCAGGGATATTTCCGTATTCCGGGGCAGTTCAGGACTCTGGGCCCTGCGGTCTATCAGCCGGATTTATTTCGGCGGAAACCAGGATATGGCCATTCCGGGAAATTATGATACTTCTCCCGGGTGGAACATTGGCATCTTTCGTTCATCCAGCGGTTTATGGGCGATCCGGAACACTACCCGGGCATACTTCGGATCGGGTAACGATCTTCCGGCCCCTGGAGATTATAACGCCAATGGAATGGATGATATCGGTATTTTTCGCGAGAGTAGCGGACTATGGGCGATAAAAGAGGTAACCCGTCTTTATTTCGGATCCGGAGATGATATCCCGGTAACCCGTTGATAGAATTTCCTGATCGAAAACTCTTTTCGCTCAGGAAATGTTTATGGTTGAGATCTGTCAAAGAGGTGAATTATCTTTCGAGAGATCTGATACGCCCGGCTGCTCTGGATCTCAGTCAACTGACCGGTTTTCTCTTCTATTATAGAGTTTAATAGATCCACATCAGCCTCCGACTTCCGCTCCAGTTCAACCACCTTCCCGGCCAGTGATTTTTTCTCTTCGGATAATTTTTTTATTAAGGCATCTTTTTCGCTCTCAATAACCTCAGTAATATCTTTAATTAGTTCAAGCGCATGAGGATCTAACCGGTCATCGGATACTGATTGTACGGAGACCTTCCGTCGAATTTCTTCCTCATTTAACTTATTCTCTTTGCTAACATTTTCATACTTATTAATCTCTACATCTATATATTTATATCTTTTTTTTTTTTTTTTTTTTTTATTTTATTTATTTTCATTTTTTTTTTTTTTTTTTTTTTTTCAAGCAGAAGACGGCATACGAGATATATCAGTGTGACTGGAGTTCAGACGTGTGCTCTTCCGATCTCATCTTGGCGATTTATTTTAATTACTTGATAGTTAGAAATTTTCGATTTTGATTTGTTTGGCCGTTGATAAAATATGATTTCAAAATTTCTTTTATTTATTTCTCGAATTTTTAATCTCCCACTATTGCAGAAATAATAAATATCTATTTGATAAAACCTTCCCTTATATTGGACTTTTATTTCTTTCAATCGTCGGATCATATCTTGAAAATTTCCTAAAATAATTTTAGTTTCAATATTTTTCATATTCTTTAATATACTTAACAGCTTCAGCAGCGCCTTCAAATAATTTTTTACCACTTGATTCTACAATCTCTTTCAAAAATGTGGATTGATCTTTATCTTCAATTTTATAAAAAATATTTCCTTCTGGCATCCAATGAGGCTGTATTTCTTCAATATTTAGATTTGTTAAATCTATATTCCTCAACACAGGATGTTCTAAATTTTTCATATACAGAGGACCTGAATAATACCCAAGACAATAATCTTTTGTTAATAATATGATCTCTTTTAATTCTTCTTTAGATACATTTGGCAATAGCGGCCGTATTGCAATAAGAGTTTTTATTCTACTCTCATAAGCATTTTTTATTGTTTCTATCCTTTTGGCAGGACTAACAACTTTTGGCTCCCAGATTTGAGATGATTCTAAACAAGGTATTGTTTCGGAAAAAGCGAAAAAATGTCCATTTTTGTTTAATTCTGAATCTATTTCTTTTAATTCACCCAGGAAATCCTTCCCTAAATACATTTTTGTAACCACTGAAATGTCCTTATTCAGTTTAGATAACTTATTTAAAATGTCTAAAGATTCATCTTTTGACTGAAAAAATTCGGTATCACAACCAAGCATTACCAATTTAATATTCTCTGGAAGTTGCCCTAATAATTCAAATTGCTTATCAGATAAATAAGAAACTCCCTCTTGTTGATTAAAATTTAAATCTTCTACAAAACAATATGCGCAATCAAAAGGACAGCTTAATTGAGAATAAGTTAGTACTCTCTCTTTATTTATTTTTAATCCTTCTTCTTCAAAATTTCCCATAAAATTATTTTGCATGTTTTTTGCGCCATTCTTCTATTTTTTTATGGTGTCCCGAAAGCAAGATTTTCGGCGCGCGATATTTTTTCCCGCCATATTCAAAAACTTCGGGACGTGTATAAGTCGGAATTCCGACCCCCCTCTTTTCTTCCAAAGATTCTTTTTTGCCCAAAACTCCCGGAATGTGGCGAGAGACTGCATCAACTACAATACCGGCCGGCAATTCCCCGCCGGTGAGAACATAAGGCCCAACGGATAAATTTTCAATTTTAAATTTTAAATTTTTAATTACTTTCTCTACTCTTGCATCTATGCCTTCATAATGCCCGGATACTAAAACTAAATTGTCATATTTCTTTGCAAAATTTCTCGCCATCCGTTGATTAAACTGCTTTCCGCTTGGTGTTAAAAAAATGACTTTTATTTTTTGAAATTTGGATTTTGGAATTTGTTTAGAAATTAGAAATTTAGAATTAGAAATTGCCGAAACAATGACTTTAATCATTGGTTCGGCTTTAAATACCATTCCGGGACCTCCGCCAAACGGTTTGTCATCCATTACCTTATGCTTGTCTTTTGCGTAATCGCGCGGATTATAAAACTTTATTTTTATAAATTTATTTTTTTGGGCGCGCTTCAAAATAGAGCTGTCAAAATAGCTCTCAAGCGCCTCGGGAAAAATTGTGATGATATGAAAATTCATCAGTTAAAAAATTTTGTTTTTTGCAAAAGAAAAACCGTACTGTTATTTTAGCACGGTTTTTCTTTTTTGAAACTATATTTTCAAATCTTCCATCGCTTCGTCAACGGTTTTTGAAGTTGACTCGGAAGCGGGAGCTCTTTCTCCGCCCTCTGGCTCTTCAATCTTAAGATTGACGCGGGCGTTGTTTTTCATTCCTACAACCCGTAAAAGAGTTCGGATTGCTTTGGCCGTATTTCCGTTTCGGCCGATGATTTTACCCATATCAGCCGGGTCAACTTTAAGGGTCATTAGGACCCCCATTTCATCAACTTTTCGATCAACTTTCACTTTGTCGGGATTGTCAACCAAAACTTTAACAACATACTCAAGAAATTCTTTGTCTCTGTCAGCCATTTTCGTGATATTATCTTGTCTTATAATTGCAGCAGTTCGACCATTCTGGCTGCCGGTATTTGCTTACATTATACTCATAAATTATTGCTTGTCAATATTTTCAGGTTTTTCCTCAATCGTTTTTTCCTCTTTGTTCTCCGTTTTCTCTTCCGGACTTGCATTGGATTCGTTCTTTGTTTCTTCCGCCGGTTTTTCTTCCTTGTCAGACAAATTCTCGGCGCCGGCAGATTCAGGTTTTATTTCTTCAGATTTTGGCGCTTCGGGTTTTTCTTCTTCCGCCGGTTTTTCTTTCCCGGCCTTTTCTTTCCCCGCTTTCTTTATCCTCTCATGATGCAAAACATCTTTTTTCTTTCCTTCAATTATTTTCAATTTTAAGAGTAAATTATGAACCGTGTCAGAAATCTGAGCGCCCTTGGAAATCCAATGTTTAATTCTCTCTCCCTTCAACTGCGGTTCGCCTTTCTGGGCGTTATAATTTCCGAGAATTTCCAAAAACGCTCCGCTCTGCGGACCCTTTCTGGAATCAGTCAAAACGACCCTAAAACTCGGATCGTGCTTTTTCCCAATTCTTCGTAATCGTATCTTTAACATTACTTGAGTATCCTAACAAAATTAAGTTTCTGAGTCAACTTGCCTCATTTATTGAACATCATACATTCGTCACGAATTATTTCGTGAATTGTTTTGCCTCACCCAAGCACTATAAATTCTGCGAATTTGAATAGTGCTGGGCTTCGATGAATTTAATAGAAAAAAGTTTTGAAATGCTGTCCGAACCCATTGTCACACCATAAATCACTCCCGCTTGATTCATTGTTTCGCGATTATGCGTAATGAGAATCAACTGGGTTCTTTTGCTCAAATTCTGCAGCATCTTGCCGTATTTTTGCGAATTTGCTTCATCTAAAGCGGCGTCAGTTTCATCCAGTACGAGAAATGGAGGAGGATTAACTTGAGATACCGCAAACAAAAGAGCTATTGAACTCAAGGCGCGCTCTCCTCCGGAGAGCGCATCCAATGAACTGATTCTTTTTTGCGGGAGAATTATTGAAACATCCACGCCCTCATCTTGATTCATTTCTTCGTCTTCACTTTCTTCCAATTCTGGATTATCTTCTTTGTGATTTTTCTTTGTTTTGGAAACTGTCACTTTTAACTCCGCTCTACCTCCTCCAAACATTGAGGTAAAAAAAATCTGGAATTCTTTGTTTATTTTTTCAATACCGCTTTTAAAATCAGAGTCAATTTTTTCTTCCAGTTCTTTCAAGATTCCGGCAAGCGATTCGGATGCTTTCCTTAAATCTCCCAATTCCTTTTCAAAAAATTCATTTCTGTTTTTCGCATCTTCATATTCTCTTAAAACGTCTTCTCCAATGGCGTCTGAATCCTCCAATCTTATTTTAAATCGTTCAATCTGTCTGCGCGTTTTTTCACGTTCTTCCTTATTTGAAGTGCTTGCTTCGGAATTACCTAAAACTAAATTTCCGGAAATTATATTTCCACCAACCAAAGCGACCGCCTCGCGCTTGTCTTGTTCAAATTCCTCTTTTCGCGCAATCAGACTCTTTTCCCGAACATCTAAATTGGATAAAATACCCCTTAATTCCCTCATCCTTGCTCCCGCTTCATATTTTTTTCGTTCCAAAACGCGCAATTCCTCTTCTTTTTTGGCAATACCGCTTTCCAAAAGAGAATACTGTCCTAACATTTTCTTTTCCCGTTCTCTTGCTTCATCAAGTAAAGACAGGGTATCCTGTTTTTTCTTTTTCAGATTATCCAAATCAAGGGAACTAATGCTTCCCTCGGAATCAAAGCTGGACAAAAATTCTTTTATTGTTTCTTTGACGCCGTTAAGCGCTTTTTTTGTTTCCTCAATTCCATTGGCTCCCAAACCCTCATCTATGTAGTTTCCAATCCGGTTGGTGAATTTATAAATTTGGCTCGCGGAAACTAATTCCTCGTCATTTGATTTCATTCTATTCTCTTCCATTTCAATCATTCCCTCAAACCTGCCCAACTCTCTCTCAAGTGAATTGCGCTTTATCCGCAACCCATTAACTTCCGCTTCCAATTTTGATAAATCTTCTTTTAAGATATTCTTTTCTTTTTTTATCTTCTCCGTTCGCTGATCCTCCGGCGCGGCACTTTTCGTTCCAACCGGGTGATTTGAAGAGAAATCTTTTTCAATTTTTTTTAATTCATCTTCAGGTTCTTTTTTCTCCTTTAATATTCTCTTTTCTTCCGATTCAATTTGTACTCCCTCTTCCGCGAAATACCAATGATAAAGTTTTTTCAATTCATCTTTTAATGATATCGCTTCTTGTACCTTATCAACTTGTTTTTTCAGGAAACGCAGATGTGGCTGAATTTCTTTTCTTAGGGCTTCTATCTGATATATATTTTCTTCAGTTTTAGAAAGTTTGCGCTCTGATTCCAGTTTTCTTAATTGGTAAATTTTTAATCCCAAGGCATCCTCAATCATTTGGCGCCTTTCTTTAAGCGAGGCGTTCAAAATTCTGTCCGCCTCTCCTTGGCTGATAATATGGTGATTTGATGTACCAAGCCCAATCTTACTTAAAAGTCCGACAATATCCTTGAGGCGAACTTGGGAATTGTTTATAAAATACTCGTTTACTCCATCGCGAAAAACCTTTCTGGTAATTTTTACTTCATCAAAATCAATCGGCAAATTTTTATTCCTATTGTCAAAAATTAGAGAAACTGAAGCTTTCCCCAGCCGGGGGGCGGTCTGCGAACCGTTAAAAATCAAATCCTCGCCCCTTTTCCCGCGCAAACTTTTCATTGACTGTTCTCCTAAAACCCATCTCATCGCCTCAACTACATTTGATTTTCCGGAACCGTTCGGTCCGACAATACCGGAAATAGGCGCAGGAAACTCCAACTTCGCCGGTTTGGCAAAAGATTTAAATCCAGATAATTCCAATCGTTTTAAATGCATAATAAAAAAATTCAAAGATTATTAAAATCTTAATTACAAAATTTTTCTCTAGTCTTCCCAGCCCTTGGCTTCCAAAGCATTGCGGGCGGCACTTTGTTCGGCATCCTGCTTTGAACGTCCGTTGCCCTTTGCAACTAATTCTTTTCCCAAATAAACTCCGACTAAAAACTTTTTAGCATGATCCGGACCTGACTCTTTGATTATTTTGTAAACCGGAGTAATTCCTTCAATTTCCTGCGCTCTTTCTTGAAACATGCTTTTGGCGTCTATCCATAGTTTTTTTTCAATTATTTCCTTTAATTTGGGGAATAAAATCTTTTCTACAAAAGAATAAGCGGTACCATAGCCTTTATCAAGATAAATGGCGCCTATCAACGCCTCAAGAGTATTCGCCATAATGCAATGACGCGCTTTGCCGGTATCTTTCGCTTCGCCTTTGGATAAAAACAAAAAATCATTCATTCCAAGTTCACTTGCCGTTTCTGAGAGAGTGTCTGTATTAACAAGAGCGGCCCTAAGGGAAGTCATTTCTCCTTCCGGTTTCCTTTGATATTTTTTGTAAAGATATACCGTGACAATCAATTCCAAAACGGCATCTCCCAAAAACTCAAGCCGCTCATTATGTTCAAGACGCAAAGAAAGATTTTCATTCAAATAAGACCTATGAATAAAAGCTCTTTCAAGAAGTTTTTTGTTTTTAAAATTAATATCTATTTTTTTTTCAAATTTCGCAAAATTTTTCATTCCGTTTATAAATAACAAATTTATTAATTATTCAAAAAGATTACTAATGTGTTTTTAAATTTCCAATGATTTTTATTTCAACTTTTTAATCGCCTTCGCGAGAATGAATTTGATGTCGTCATATATTTTTAAATCCGCCAAATCTCCCATCTTAAACCACTCTGCTCCGTCAAGTCCGCCCGTTTTCTTTAATTTCAATTCTGTGTCCTTGGTTAGCGCCAAAAAATAAATGACCACTTTCTTAATTTTTCCTTTTTCCGGATCTGATGCGACATATTCATTAGTGCCGAGCTCATCCCCTATTTCCACATCTATGCCTATTTCCTCTTTCACTTCTCTGACGGTTCCTTCTTCAACTCCTTCTCCTCCCTCAATATGACCTTTTGATAAAGTCCAATAACCAAAAACATCATGAACCATGGCAAAAAAGAAATTCTTACCTTCTTTCCTGTATACCACAGCTCCTCCCAATTTTTCCTTGGGCATTTTTTCCTCTTGTTCGGAACCGCCCAATTCCCTATAGACAGTTCCAAGCACTCCGTTAACAAACCTGCCTGAAGAATCCCCGCCAAAAGTTTTAACAAGTTCAATTGATTCATTTATGGCGACTTTTGAAGGCACCTCTCTCTTATCGCCAAATAAAAGTTCATAAAGTCCTAATCGTAAAACATTTCTGTCTGCTATGGAAATTTGATTTATAGGCCATTCAGGCGCCGCTTTTTTAATTACTCTGTCAATCTTGCGCCGATTTTCAATCACTCCATCAATCAATTTTTCAGAAAAAGACACTTCTTCCAAACCGGGCGCGAATTCTCTAAGATTTCTTTTTAAAATATCCTTTATTTTAGAATCATCGCAACCGTTAAAATCCCACTCAAAAAGTGTTTGCAATGCAATGCTTCGCGATAAGTGACGATTGGCCATAAAATTGTAAAATTACTTTTTAGACAACGATACCGCGTCAAGGGATTTTTTTGAACCCTTTACTTCTTCTTTTGCCTCCAATTCCCTTTCCTTATGTTTCTTTTCTTTCTTAGTTAATTTTTTAAGGACATCAACTATCTCCCTGCCCTTGTAAGTGCCGCAATTTTCACACATAGTAAGGGGTAAAACCGGCTTTTTGCATTTTTGGCACTTTGAAACCGCCGCACCCTTTAAAAAATGGTGCGACCTCCTATTGCGCGTATGCGCCCTTGTATGCCTCATTCTCACTGACATAATCATTCATTGTACATCATCTGCGTTTTTTTGCAAATTTCTTTAAAAACGATCTCCTGTGGATTTTGGAAATGCCGTGTTTCTTAAGCATTTTGTAATGTAATTCAGTGCCATATCCTTTGTGTCTGCCAAAAGCATATTTGGAAAATCCTCCGTGCAGACGCGCCATTTTACGGTCGCGCGCCGTCTTGGCGATTATGGAAGCCGCGGAAATCACCGGAATTTTCTCGTCGCCTTTTATAATTGTTTTTTGATTGTATCGCGCCGGAGCTTTGAGTAAGCCATCCAATAAAACAATGTCAGGTTTTCTCTTAAATCCATATAAAACTTTTCTTACGCCAAGCAATGTCGCTTTTTGGATTCCGATTCTATCAATCACTTTATTATTAACGGAAACATAATGGCATTCAAAATTTTTTCTCAAAATTTTCTCCCACTCCTCTCTCTTAACGGGACTCAATTTTTTTGAATCTTTAATATTTTTTAAAATTTTAAATTTTTGAATATTGCCTGCCGGCAAGCAGGTTTGTTTTAAATTTCGCGCTTCAAATTTTGAGTTTAAAATTGCGGCAACTGCGCCAACCGTTACCGGTCCCGCCAACGGTCCTCGCCCGACTTCATCAATTCCTATAACAATTTGTTTTTTTTTCGCCATTAAATTATAATTATACACTAGAAAGTTCATTAAAGGAGGTGTGAGATTAAAAACGCAATAAGAAAAATAAAAAATGCTGCCGTTAAAATCAGCAACGCCGATTGGCGTTTTTTAACCGCCTATTTCATATTAGGGTGGGCAGGTACGGTAATAGTACCGGCAATAGTCATCCTCCGCGTAGGCAAAAAAATAAAAAGGCGAATCAATAAACAATAATCCGCCTTTTTATATTTGGTGGGGCTCAGCCGACAAAATCTATTATCTTAAAATGGTACTATTATTCTGCGATCGCTTATTATTAGCACTATTTTAATAAAGCCCAAATTTTAATTTGAATTGTTCATCGTTGGTAAACGAATTCACTCTCATAAATCTCACAAATCCTCTGATCTCAAAAACCTCTGCGATAAAATCAATTTCATCTTCGCATTCATACGGAAGCACCAAAACACTTTTTTGCAGTTCTTTAAATCCGAGCTCTTTTAACTTATTTCTTAGCGCTTCCCTCGCCTTTTTATTTTTTTCCGGAATGTCAAAAATTACCACCCTCCATTTACCATCCCATTTTTCGGGTTTTTTAATTTTTATCTCGTCAATTTGAAATTTTAATGCCTTTTTCTTACCTTCTTTGGTCAATACAATCTCCACAGTTCCGTCTTTCTTTTCTTTATAATCAATTATTCTGTCGTTATAAAATTCGCGCACCGCGCGGACTAGGGCTTTCCTGTCAATATCCTTCCACTCATTAGCAACACTTTCCAAAATCATAAAATAATTTTTCGGAGACCTCGAAAAACCAAGGGTGGCTCCGGCAACCAATAATAATAACATTTTTTGCTTTGTTTCTTTTTTCATTCTCATATTTTTATTCCTGTGACATTATTATTATTATTAATTTTAAAATAAAATGGTGTTATTTTCAAGCGACCGCTTAATATTAACACCATTTTATTTTACTCGTTTTTAGATTAAATAATTTTTTGCTATAATTAAGCAATCATGGCTTCCAAATTTATCCATCTGCATACCCACTCTCATTACTCCCTGCTTGATGGGCTCGCCAAGATAGATGACTTGGTGGAACAGGCGTCAAAATTCGGAATGCCGGCGCTAGCTTTGACCGACCACGGTAATATGTATGGCGCCATTGAATTCTACAAAAAATGCAAAAAAGCGGGAATCAAGCCGATTATCGGAGTGGAGGCATATGTGGCAATTGAATCAATGAGCCAAAAACGGCCGAATATTGATTCAAAAAGATATCATATCGTGCTCCTGGCGAAAAACGAAACGGGATATAAAAATCTGATTCACCTTGTCAGCGCCAGCAACCTTGAAGGATTTTACTACAAGCCCAGAATAGACAAAGAAATTTTGCGCGAGCACTCGGAGGGGTTGATAGGATTGTCCGCCTGTCTGGCCGGCGAGTTGGCAAGAAAAGTGGGAATGAATGATTTTGAAGGGGCGGAAGAGTCCGCGAGAGAATATGAGGAAATTTTCGGCAAGGGGAATTTTTTTATTGAAATAATGCACCATCCCAGCATAGAGAATTTCCAGAATATCCAAAACAAACTCGCAGAACTCGCAAAAAAAACCGGAATTCCTTTGGTGGCGACCCAAGATATCCATTACGCGGAAACTGAAGACGCGGAAGCGCAAGATGTTCTGGTAGCCATACAAAGAAAAGAAAATCTGACAGGTACTGACCGCAAAGATTTTAAAAAAGAAAACTTTTCTTTCCGCTCCGGAGAAGAAATGGAAAGATATTTCCAAAGCTTTCCGGGGGCGATTGAAAACACCGCGAAAATCGCCGAAAAATGCAGCTTGGAGCTGGAGCTTGGAAAATGGGTGTTTCCAAAATTCACTCTCCCAAAAGGAAAAAACGCCGAAGACTTCCTTGTAGAACTGGCGATGGAAGGATACAAGAAAAAATTTGCCGGCGCGAATGAAGCGAAAGGTGAAATAAAAAAGCGGATGGACTACGAATTGGATATCATAATCAAAAAGGGATACGCCCCCTATTTTCTGGTCGTGGCGGATATCATTAATTGGGCGCGCAAACAAAAAATTATCACTACCACGCGGGGTTCGGCGGCCGGTTCGCTAATCTCTTATCTGATAGACATCACTAATATTGACCCCATGGAATACGAATTGCCCTTTGAAAGGTTTCTTAATCCCTATCGTCCTTCTCCTCCCGACATTGACATGGATTTTGCGGATGACCGCAGGGACGAAGTCATTGAATATGTCAAAGAAAAATACGGCAAAGACCATGTGGCGCAAATTGGAACATTCGGAACAATGATGGCGCGCGCGGCGGTAAGGGATGTCACCCGCGCTTTGGGCAAACCCTACGAAACTGGAGACAAAATCGCCAAACTTATCCCCTTCGGCTCACAGGGATTTCCGATGACTATTGAACAGGCGATAAAAATAACCCCCGAACTGCGGGAGATGTACAAAAAAGAAACAGAGATTCAAGAAGTTATTGATTTGGCAAAAAAAATTGAGGGGGGCGCGCGACATATCTCCGTCCATGCCGCCGGCGTGGTTATAAGCCCTTCAAAACTGACTGATTATGTTCCGCTCCAACGCGAGCCGAACGGAGAAAAAATCATTACCCAATACGATATGCACGCCGTGGAAGACGCCGGACTTTTAAAATTTGATTTTCTGGGAATAAAAAATTTGGCAATTCTCGGAAACGCCGTCCGATTGGTAAAAAAAATCCACAACAAAGAAATTGACCTTGAAAACCTTCCCTTAGGCGACAAAAAAACTTATGACCTGCTTTCCAACGGGGAAACCATCGGAGTTTTCCAGTTGGGCGGAAGCGGAATGATACGCTGGCTCAAAGAACTAAAGCCGAGCAATATCAATGATATAATGGCAATGATTGCGCTCTTTCGGCCGGGGCCGATGGCGAATATTCCCACATACGTTAAGCGCAAGCATGGCAAAGAAACAGTCACTTATCCAGACCCCCGCTTGGAAAAAATCCTTGGAAAGACCTACGGAGTGGTAACGTACCAAGAAGATGTGCTTTTGATTGCCATGGAACTGGCGGGGTACAATTGGGAAACGGTTGATAAATTCAGAAAAGCAATCGGCAAAAAAATCCCGTCCGTAATGGCTAAAGAAGAAAAAACTTTCATTGAGGGATGTCAAAAGCACGGAGGAGTAACTTTGAAAAAAGCTGAAGAGTTATGGAAACTTTTTGACCCTTTCAAAGGATATGGATTCAATAAAGCCCATGCCGCTTCATACGCGCAGATAGCTTACCAAACCGCCTATCTGAAAGCAAACTACCTTGCGGAATTTATGACTGCCGTGTTGACGGCTGATGCCGGCGACACGGAAAAAATCGCCGCCTCCATTAATGAATGCAAAAGAATGAAAATTTCCGTACTTCCCCCGGATATAAATGAAAGTTTCGGCGATTTTACAGTAGTTTCCTTTCCCGAGGTCTTGTCTCGGGAACCCATGGGCAAGACTTCGGGAAACTCGGGGAATGCCATCCGGTTCGGACTTTACAGCATTAAAAACCTTGGGACTGAAATCGCCAACGCCATCATTGAAGAAAGAAAAAACAATGGTTTTTTTAAAACGTTTTCCGGTTTTCTTGAACGCGTTCGGCACAAAAATCTGAATAAAAAATCTCTGGAAGCGCTGGTAAAGTCGGGCGCGATGGACGCCCTCGGAGAAAGAAATCAAATGCTCTTTAATATGGACGAAGCGCTTAATTACAACAAAGAAACCGCCAAAATGGGACAAAGCCAAACTTCCCTTTTTGGATTGATGCAAGACCAAAGTTCAGTGCCGGACCTCAAACTTAAAGAGGCGGAACCCGCGAGTCAGGATGAAAAACTGCTCTGGGAGAAAGAACTGCTCGGATTATATATTTCAGGACATCCTTTAAACAAATTCAAAGATAAAATGGCGAAGATAAAAACAAAAATCGGCAAAGCGAAAAAACTCGGCAATGGTCTGCCCGTGGTAACGGCGGGAATGATTGAAGAAATCAGGAAGGTGATAACAAAAAAGAATGCGTCTATGTTATTCGTTAAATTGTCTGATTATGACAACACCATTGAAATGGTTATCTTCCCGCGCATTCTTGAATCATATGGAGATATCATCCGCGAAGGAAACTGCGTCGCCGTGAGAGGTAGAATTTCACTCCGTAACGGAGAATCTTCCATCATCGTGGAAGAAATGAAAGAAATGAATCCCGTTGAAAATTAACAGGCAAAAAACCACGGAAAAATGTTAGATAAAAATTCTTAAAATGAAGACTTATTTGAATTGGCAACAAATAACATAGGCGGTTGTTTTCACAAAATTGGGAGCACCACAAATTCTGTTTCCACTTCCAGAAACTTGATTACATTCCCATCCTATACTATCACCCAAGGAATACCTATTAATTTATTTTGTACGCAATCCACATAAATTTTCGTCCGCTGGGAGACGTACCAATATAAGCACCGAGAGACCATGTATGCTTTCCTGCTGCTATGAGCTTACGCCCCATCAAAGTTATATGGTCACAACCCTGAGTATCCCCATGGCCAGGATTATAATCCACTCCTACACCATCCAAATTTAAAGATACGAAAGAATCGATGCATGTAAAATATCTCACCCAACCAAGGACTATCCAGCTTCCACCTGGCAACGTCATTGTAGCAGTATCCCCAGATAGAGTTCCTCCCCCGCCCGGCCAACTGGTTTTGCAAATTCCTCCAATACAAATTTTGTCCCCTCTTATGTAACTTTTGGAAATTATAGAACCATCAGTTCTCACGTTTCCCTTAACATGCAATGTTTTTGTTTCTCCCTCGCCTCCTATCTCAACATCTCCGGAAGTATTTGGATAATTTAAATAAAGCGGTTCGTCGTTGGATGTAAAAACATCTCTTCCGTACAAATTAAGAGTGCTCTTGGTCCACGAGCCTCCGGTAATAAATGCTCTATCAGCTTGAAGCGCTCCTCCAATTCCCAAAGCCCCGCTGATTTTTGCGCTTCCCGCAACATCCAGTTTTTTGGTTGGATTCGGTGTGCCGATGCCGACATTTCCACCTTTGGTGGCCAAATAAGTTTCAGTGTCTGTTACAAAAAGACCTCCAATTCCAAGATAGTTTGATTTATACTGGCCATTAGGAGTCCCGCTTCCTTGTGGCCCCACATTCACCGGCGCCGGAACATTGCCGTTGGGAGGACCTTGTGTCGGTCCCGTCCACGCCATTGCGTAGGCTATGCCCAATCCTATGATCAGGGCGAGGGTTATTGTCTTTAGCGGCTGTATGATGTTTTTCATATAAATATAATATTTTTAACTTTTAAATTGAGACCTTTTAATTATTGCGATTTCGGCCTTAGTTTGTTTAATTCTTCTTGTTGTTTCTTCAGTTCCTCTTCGGTCGGCGGCTTGGAGTTTTTCCGCAGAGCATCAAGTTCTTTCCTTTGTTTCTCCAACTCCTTTTGAGTGGGGGGCTTGTAATTCTTGCGAAGGGCTTCCAGTTCCTTTCTCTGTTGGGTTAACAGTTCGTTTCGGAGCTCGTTCGGGGAGGGCTTGTTCGGCGCTCCCAGAAGGAAGTACGCCAGCAGGCCGAAAATCAGGGCGAGCAAAACTATTATCAGAGATATTATTGTTTTTTTCTTCTCTGCTTCCATTTGCTTTCAATTATATCCGTAATGGACGCTTTTGGGAATAGAAGTTTCAGAAACGCGTTGTGGATAACTCGGGATTCGGTTGTTTGAAGACCGTAGGCCGGAACGTCGCGGGATTGACAAAAGGCCGTAAAAATGATATTAAAGAGAGAGTAAAGGGATAGAATAGATAGAATTTTAAAAACATAATAATACAGAAAGGAGGCAGTGATGAGAATGATAAAGCTTTTTCTTATGTTGGTTTTCAGTTTCGCGATTCTGGCGCTCCCCGCCTGCGGCAAAGGAGGCGGAGGAAACGGAAACGCCCCCCCGGTGGACATCGGAGGAGGAGGAACCGGAGGAGGAGGAACCGGAGGTGGAGGAGGTGGCGCGGATACCGTTCCGCCGAGCGTTCCACAGAACCTCACCGCAACGGCAATTTCCTCGTCCCGGATTGATTTGGTTTGGGACGCGTCAACCGATGATGTCGGGGTGGTTGGATACAGAATGTACCGCTCGGGTTCGTTTCTTATGGAATCGTTGGCGGACACTTCCGTTAGCGATACCGGGCTGGAGCAATCCACCCAATACTGTTACGCCGTGTCGGCTTACGACGCTGCGGGAAATGAGAGCGCTCTCAGCGCGGAGGCGTGCGGGACAACCTTGGATGTGGTTCCGCCCCCGCCGCCCCCGCCGCCGCCGCCGCCCCCGCCGCCGATAAAGTGGCAGTTGGATTCTGGCTATACCATATATCATCTCTCGGTTGATAAAGATACCGGAGATGTGTACGTGAGCGGACATGTCAAATGGTATTCTTCGTTCGCGGCCCGCTTCAACACGGACGGCACGCTGGAATGGAACAGTAATCTCGGAGCTCCCGCTGAAAACGATCATGTCATGAACAACTCAACCGGTGTTTATTCCTACGGAAACGGAGTGTTTGTGTCCCGCATGGAAGATATTTCTTCCCAGGCGCAGGGATACAAAGAATTCGTTGACAAACTTGATCCGGCGACAGGCCGGGCCGCGTGGACCATTGAAGTTCCCGCGGGCGGTTCAAGCGCCTTTGGACCCGGTCTGGCAGTGGACGCCAGCGGAATCTATAACGCCACCATATCTTCGCTGATGAAGATAAAAGACAACAGTTCGTCGGCCTCAATGGAATGGGTTGTGAACGCCCCTTGTGCTATCGCGGGAATTGAGGTACACGGCGATTATGTATATCTCGTCGGAATCGCCTCAAACAATATCGCGGTTTCGCGGTATGATAAAAACGGAAATCAAATCTGGAATCGCCAGTGGGGGGACGCAAACCTTGAGGTGGGTGACAGCATCTGCGTCAGCGATAACGGAATCTACGCGGGCGGTCTCGTGGATTTAGTGCCCGGATTTGACCCGGCCCCGCTCTTAAAATACGACCTGAACGGCAACCTTCTCTGGAATGTGCGATTTCCGGAATACAGAGTGTCAATAGACGCGCTGGACTGCGGTTCGTCTAACGCCTACGCGCTCCTCAGTGGCACGGAGCTGCTGAAACTTGATTCAACTGGCGCTGTAATTTGGCGTACCGCCACTGAAGCCGGCACTGCCACTGACGACAGTGTCGCGGTTGACGAAACCAGCGGAATCGTCTATGTGGTGAACAGGAACAAACTCATTTTGTACGACGCCAAAACCGGCGCCAAACTAAATTAACATTCTATCCCCTAGCGCCCGAAGAAACTTTTTTCTTCGGGCGTTTTTTATTTTTATTGACAAATTTTAAAAATTCTGTTAAATTAAGAGTAAATAGAACCTTTGGTTCTTTAAAAAATAGCCAAAAATGGCTTAAAATAAGGAAATTTCAAAAAGGAGGTAAGAAGGTGATTACGATAGAGCAATATAAAAAGGCAGAAAATTGCTACACAGGAGAAATAGATGACTATGGCTATGCATTTGTGCCTGGTAGTGATAAAGGAGTGGTTTTACTTGACTTGAGAACAAAAAATCTTTTGAACGATTTGTCTAGTTTCCAGGGTAAAAAAGATATGCAAAGAGTACAACTTCTATCCGAAAATGGGCTGGTTAGATTAAAAAATGATTCATTGCCTAAGCTTATACTTGATAAGAGTAAAGTCAAAGGAATGAGCACATGGTTGCATATATCTAATTGTTGCAATTTAAAATGTTCTTATTGTTATATTGTAAATAAGAACAAAAAGTTTATGTCATTTCCGATGGCTGATTCTTATCTAGATAAACTTGAACATACTGTAAAAGAGCATCAATTAGGACTGATAACAATACGATTTGCCGGCGGTGAGCCAACTTTATGTAAAAAACTTATCGTATATTTGGCTGAACAGACGCAGAAGCGATTCGTTGCAAAGGGTATTCGCGCTAAACTTATTTTGCTTACAAATGGAACCATACTTGATTCTCAATTAATAAAGTTGATTAAATCTCATTCAATGAGAGTTTGTCTATCGTTAGATGGTTTGGGAGAGTGGCATGACAAAACGCGTTCTTTTAAAAACGGCAAGGGTTCTTTTAATCAAATATATCGGAATCTGAATTTATACTTGAAAAATGGTATAAAACCAACCATACTAACCACTATCACTGATGGAAATATCCCAGGTATTCCAACACTAAGTCGATTCCTGATTGATGAAAATCTTTCGTTTCGTTATGGCTTGTATCGTGACAATATTGGAGGCTACAAAGCACACGAAAGTTTTATGAAAAAAGTATTAGATGTTCTCAATGATTGCTATGATTATTATGTTGATAGAATTCGTAATCATAAAACTACATCTATGCATCAATTTTGCGAAATTCACTTAGATAGGAATCCTCACTTGAGAGGTTGTAATATCGGTTACTCTGGTGTAACCGTTAATCATAATGGTAATGTCTTTCTTTGTCAGGCAAGAATGGACAAAAATCCAATTGGCAATTTGAAAGATAAAACTACTTTATTGCAGATGGCATGGTCTCAAAATACATTTCCAGAATTACGCACAAAAAATGTTTTTGATTATGATAATTGCCAACATTGTCAGTGGTCATTGATTTGTGCCGGAGGATGTCCAATAACAAATTTCGGCGCTTGTGGTTTTGTTGCGGATTCCTCGCCATATTGCGAACTCTTCAAGGATATGATTCCAAGATTAATCGAGATTAAGGCATTGCAATTAATCGAAGTATATTCTAGGATAAAGGAAGAAGAAGGTGATATCAATGGGTAAAAAAGAAAATATGGCTAATAATGAAGTAATAGTCCTGTCAGAGGCAGAAGCAAGTAAGGCAATTAGTTTTACTTATGAGTGTGAATGCTCTGATTGCCCTTGCCCAGACGGTGATTGTTGCACAGATTATTAGTTATTAGTGCTAATGCGTCAGTTTAACTGACGCATTTTTTATGTTATTATTACATATATGGATAATAAACAAAAAACTAACTTTTCAGATATTGTATTTGGATTTAACAAAGATTGGGAGTTGAAGAATTGGCAGGATTCATGTTTTAAAAAAGTTACATACGACTCGCGAAGCGAAAAAAAGTGGGATTTAGGTGGCATTCCACAGGAAGTTAAAACAGTAATTGAGGGGGAGGGGGAGGAAAAACAGCTTCAGTCTAAAATAAAAAGCATATTTATTAAATTTTTAGAGACACCAAAAGCCTCGCATATAATACAAGACATAAGCGGGAGAGCGGAAAAAAGATGGAAAGAAGCAGGCAAAGAATGCCTTTTTACTCTTTCAAAAATGCTGGATATACCGATTGAAGAATTTGAAAAAAAATATTACGCGTATTTTACTTTTGGCAGAAGATGTCCATTCTATGAAAATAAGTTTATGTTCAATCAATTCAGTGATTTTCCAAATACCGCATCACATGAAATTATGCATATAGAATTTTTAAAAAAGTATAAAAATTACTGTTTAGAAAAAGGATTGACAGAAATACAAATTTCGCATCTGAAAGAGATTTTAACCGTACTTTTAAATGAAGATTTGGGCGATTTTTTGTATCTTACCGATCGCGGTTACAACAGTCATAAAAAAATAAGGCAAGAAGTCTTAAAATTATACAGGGAATACAAGAAAACAAAACAAAATTTCAGTGTATTTCTTGATAAGGTTATAGAATTATTAAAAGATCAATGGGAATATTCAACGCCAAACTAAATTAACATTCTATCCCCTAGCGCCCGAAGAAACTTTTTTCTTCGGGCGTTTTTTATTTTCCCTGAAAACACTTTTTGCAAGAAAAGTGTGGATAAAATAATTCAGTGAACATAGTAATAATGATGTTTTATAATATAAAAGATGAAAGAATCTAACCAAATACCAATTAAATATACTCAAAATTTTCTAACTGACAGTGATGGTTTTTATTTATTTTGGTTCTCAATTCAATCTCGGATGGATTACAGAAAATCATCAAATGGACTCATGGGTCAGCTGAGTGTATTATTTGTTAATTTCTTTAATAAATTTTTTTTCTAATTTTTCTAAGTCTTCGCCGATAGTTTTCGTAAAAATTTTTTGGAAGTCGGGATAATAATAATTTTTATCTAAAGATGATATCAGTTTTTTTATTTTATTCAATGAATATTTATTAACTAGAAATTCTATAAAAAGGGTGGCTGTTTGATAAGCGCAGTAATTTGAATATTCATTCCAACCCTTTGATGTTCCTAATTTTTTACAAAAGTTTTGTTCAATATAATTATTTTGTTTTTTAATGTTTTTATATTGCCCGGAAACAAATGATGAAAAACCTTCATCCAGCCACTTAGGAACAGCTGTTCCTTTTGTCATTTTGTCTACAAAAAGATGTATTATTTCATGTTTTAACACTGACAAAAACTTTTTTTTTCCATGGGAGCTTTCTTTATCAAATGCGATTGGGTGAAGAATATCTATTTCATTACGATATGAAGCATTGGCGATTTCCCAGTCAAAAGTTTTTCTTTTTAGTTTTTTCTCAAAACTATTTCTTGTTTTGTGTAATTTTATATTTATACTATCTATCTTCTTGTCAAAAAAAACTTCAGTCTCTTTATATGCCCGAAGTATTAATTTTTCTATTTTCTTATAATCTTTTCCCTTGTAATCAATTCTTATATTCATACTTAAATTATTTATACCAATTTAAAAGAAAAATGGCAAGGGATTTTAATCCCTTGCCTGATCTTGCTTAATTACTTATTGCACCCATTGTCGCACGAGCGACAATTCACACATTGACAACCACTATTAGAAACATATCCTGCCAAATCATTGAATTCAGCGGATTTCTGAGAGCGGTTGATGATTTCAGCGGGATTTATAAAAAACCTCGCCATTGTTTCAGTATTCATACTTATCACCTCCTTTCTGTCCTTAGTATAATCTTTTTTCTAAAAAGATTCAATAGGATTTGCATCGCCTCTTCCGTGTTGGTTTTTGCTTCTGGTGCAACCTCGTCCACAGAAAACTCACCTTTATGTCTTAGGTTTTGCACCAACAAAAATCCTTCCTCTGTGAAAAATTCTATGGCGTTTCCAACATACACAATTCCACCAAATCCCTCTTTCCTAAAATTAGCCACGGAATTAATTTTAAAAGATTCTCTTTCTTCGATGTCATCCTGTTTTTCTGTAGATATTATTTTCCGAGATCTTTCTCTGTCTAGTATGGGTCCCTTCATGTACATATCTTTGCCGTTATAACAGCCGTGGATAATTTTTGCCGACATGCGACAGCCACCCTCACATATTGCAGTTGCTGTGCATTCTTTGCATTCATTTGGCAGAATTTCTTCATCTGACCAAGGGCTCATTTTTCCCCAGATAGACAAAAGATCATCTTGAAGCAAACTGCCAAAATCCTTATCGGCATGTATGCATGGCCTCATTCTTCCAACTGAAGATATGGCACATGATGTTACGGCGGCGGAACATATTCTGTTGCCAAAAAATTGGATGAAATCATCCTCCTCATTTTCATTAAATAGGCATCTCGCTATCGGCTCCAATGTATCTATATTAAAACCAAAGTCTTTTCTCAGCCTTAAAAGAGTTTTTAGCGCTTTCTTGCATTCCTCGCCACTGAGGGCATAGGGTTTGTTTGACTCATGTGAAGGAACCATGGGTGTGGCGCAAAAAGTTCTTATACCATAACCACTTAACATTTTTCCCGTTTCATATAGTTCGTTTTGGTTTAATTTGGAAACCACCATATTTATGGCGACATTTATCCCAGCTTTAACTAAATTTTTAACTCCTTTCATCGTGTGAGAAAAACCATCTTTTGTACCAACAATAAGATTGTGGGTTTGTTCTATTCCCAAAACTGAACAGAGTGCATGATCTAATCCGAATTTTTTAAGTTGATTTGCGTAATCTGCGACAATAAGAGCAGCATTACTATTTAAACCAACTTCCATGCCATACGATTTTGCGTTTTTAAGTAAAGCAAACAAAACATTAGACCTCAAGAATGGTTCACCTCCGGTTAGAGTAATCACGCTGACCCCGCCATCTTTAAGGATTTTTAAGATCGTCAGAAATTGGACAATTCCTAATTCTTGTTTCACACCATCTTTTTCGTATCTCCAATAGTTGTAGCAGTGTCTGCACTTAAAATTACATCTTTCAGTTAACTCTATTTGCACATCAATTGGATAAGATAAACGTTTCATGTTCACCTCCTTTTGTTTAGTTTTCAAAGAACCGAAGTTTCTATCTATTTTCAGCATAACAATTTTCGCGGAATTTGACAAAAGGCCGTAAAAATGATATTAAAGAGAGAGTAAAGGGATAGAATAGATAGAATTTTAAAAACATAATAATACAGAAAGGAGGCAGTGATGAGAATGATAAAGCTTTTTCTTATGTTGGTTTTCAGTTTCGCGATTCTGGCGCTCCCCGCCTGCGGCAAAGGAGGCGGAGGAAACGGAAACGCCCCCCCGGTGGACATCGGAGGAGGAGGAACCGGAGGAGGAGGAACCGGAGGTGGAGGAGGTGGCGCGGATACCGTTCCGCCGAGCGTTCCACAGAACCTCACCGCAACGGCAATTTCCTCGTCCCGGATTGATTTGGTTTGGGACGCGTCAACCGATGATGTCGGGGTGGTTGGGTACAAAGTGTACCGCTCGGGTTCGTTTCTTATGGAATCGTTGGCGGACACTTCCGTTAGCGATACCGGGCTGGAGCAATCCACCCAATACTGCTACGCTGTGTCGGCTTACGACGCGGCGGAAAATGAAAGCGCTCTCAGCGCGGAGGCGTGCGGAACAACCTTGGATGTGATTCCGCCCCCCCCGCCGCCGCCGATAAAGTGGCAGTTGGATTCTGGCTATAAAATTTTTCACATTGCCGTTGCTGATGATGGGAGTGTGGCAGTGGCGGGTTATATGGGCCCCGACGGTTGGGACCCATTTGTGGCAAAGTTTAACGCCGATGGTTCGGTCGCGTGGACCAAGCCTCTTCCAAGCACCGCGGGCGAAGACAATGCCGCCGGGGTGGCGTCGTATAACGGCCGAATTTATGTCAGTTATTTTCAGGACATATTTGGCCGTGATACCGGATACAAGGAGTTTGTATCCGTGTACAGCGCCGACGGGGAAAAAGATCCTCTCTTCCCTGTTGAAGTTCCCGCTTGTGGAACTGACGGCTGGGGCGCGGGACTAGCGGTTGATACTGATGGTATTTATCCCGTCAGCTTGGCCTGTCTTTCCAGAGTCAATTTTGACGGTTCAATCGCGTGGACCGTTGATAATAACACTTTGGATCTTTATGGACCGTCTGGGAGTGGTGGAATTTCCGGAATCACTCTTGACCCACTTGGCTCCGGCAATATTTATATCGGCGGAAGCACCGCCGGAAAAACCGGAGGGACAAATTACGGCAGACATGATTTTTGGGTTGCCGAATACACTCCCAATGGCTCCCAAGTTTGGGTCCGGCAATGGGGAACTCCGGACTTTGATATTGCTGAGAGTTTGTGCGCCACTTCCTCCCAAATTTTTCTGGGAGGAAAGCATATGGACGGTAATTTGGGCGAATTGCCCCCACAAATTGTTTCCTACACGCTTGATGGAAGCTTTTTGTGGAGCAAAGAGTATTCGCAATACGATGTTTTCTTTGCAATGGCTTGTGATTCTTCAAGCGCCTATGCGGTCGCCGGTGCCGATTTACTGAAGCTGGATTCAAACGGCGTCATAATTTGGCACACCGCCGCTGAAACCGGCGCGCCTGCCAGCGACGGCATCGCCCTTGATAAAAATGCCGGGATTGTCTACGCAGTCTTTTACGCTTATGTAACGAACGGCAACAAATTGCTCCGGTTTGACGCCACAACAGGCGCCAAACTAAATTAACATTCTATCCCCTAGCGCCCGAAGAAACTTTTTTCTTCGGGCGTTTTTTATTTTATATATTTATCGCCATTTCCACATTTTAGTGGAAAACCGCCATAAGTCCTTGCAC
>CAJVWH010000010.1 GCA_913009575.1 uncultured bacterium | reverse complement strand
TTTGCTTATCTGTTTTTTTTTTTTTTCAAGCAGAAGCCGGCATACGAGATATATCAGTGTGACTGGAGTTCAGACGTGTGCTCTTCCGATCTAGAGTTCCCGCCGTTGTGTTGAGAACGCCGACCCCGAGCCCGCCGGTCAGATAGCCGCTGCCGGAAACGGAGAGTTTGGTGGCGGGCGAAGTCGTCCCCACCCCCACATTCCCCGAACTCAAAGTGGTTCCCGTTCCGTCAATTCCCGTTCCGAAAATGAGATTTCCGATATTCAAAGTGTTGGCGCTGTCAACAGCGGGAGCGTCTATGTTATACCCCAGCACAATGTTATTGCTCCCCGTTGTGAGATTGTCCCCCGCCTGATAGCCGAGGAGAATGTTGTTCGCTCCTGTCGTCACTCCATAACCTGAATGATAACCAAGAGCCGTGTTGTTTTCCGCTCCTGTTGTGATGTTGTAGAGAGAACCCGCGCCTATGGCTGTGAGATAACCCGCGTTGTAGGAAGCTGTTCCTTGGGCGGCTGTCTGTCCGATAGCTGTGTTGTAGTTTCCTGTGGTGTTGTAATAAAGAGCTTGCATACCATTAGCTGTGTTATGGTGTCCTGTGGTGTTGGAACGAAGAGCACCATGACCATTAGCTGTGTTGTAGTATCCTGTGGTGTTGTAATAAAGAGCTTGCGTACCATTAGCTGCGTTGTAGCTTCCTGTGGTGTTGTAGGAAAGAGCTTGATAACCAACCGCTGTATTACTATTAGAACTCGTCGCTGTATAAAGCGCCTGATAACCGAGAGCTGTGTTGTACAGCCCATCTGAAAGCATTGAATTCCCCGCTCCGATTCCGGCGAGCAGAGAATTGTTGGTTGATGAGGCGTAAAGTATCGTATTCCCCGCCTGCTTATAACCCGAATACTGGTCTGTGTTTATATACCCCACCACATCCAGTTTGTAGGAAGGGGAGGAATTATTGATTCCCACATTCCCCTCCACTATCAGCCCGTTTGTCGGAGCGGCGGTGTTGTAATCCGCGCCGATGCTCGCTCCCCCGCTCACCGCCAATCTTGAAGCGGGAGTGGTAGTCCCGACGCCGACGTTGGTACCACCAATATAAGTATTATTATTAGAATATCTACCTATAATTTCTACACCATTCGCCGTTGTCAAAGAAAACGGATGAATAGCATTATAATTAACTTGTAAAATTGCTTGGTAGTTAGGGTCATTAGAGCTTGTTAATTTAATGGCAGGGCTTGCGACTCCACCCACTTCCAATTCCTTACCCGGCGCGGCCGTCCCAATCCCCACATTCCCCGTGCTTCTGTCATAAACCAATCCGTTTGTCGCCACCGCCAGCCCGCCCGCGAAGGTTGAGGTGGCGGAAGCGTTTGTCGCCGCGACATTACCAAAGGTGCCGGTGCCGGTAGTCGTAATGCTTGAAGCGCCGGTGTCAATCGTTCCGAAACCGGAGGTGATGGAGCCGGAATTGAGGGCTCCCACACTCGTGAGCGAGGAGTTGAGAATGCCGGAACCGAGCGTTGACGCGTAAAGGACATTCGTTCCGTTGATTTGGTATGTTCCTCCCGTTGGAAGATTAACCGCCGATTGCGTGATGGTGGTTGTGGATGTCCCCCCCACGTAAAGAGTGTCAAAGACCGAGAGTAAGGTTGTTGAAGCGTTCGCGAACTGCTGCAATCCCGTCCAGGAGTTTGGGTTGGCGAGGTTGATGCCGGCTGTTGCCGCCGCCGTTTCCGTTCCCGAACCTGAAATTGTCAAAGTTCCTCCCCCGTTGTCGGCGAGAGTGGCAAGGTAGTTCCCCGTGGTGTCGGTACCGAGAGTGATTAAGTCCGTGAGTGAGGAAGCTCCAGTTCCTCCGTTCGCCACGGGCAGGATTCCCGTCACTTCGGTTGTTAAATCAACGGAGGTTCCGAGAGTTGATGACAGCGTGCTGCCCGCCCATGCAAGCCCCGTTCCGGCGGTGATTACGGTAGAGGGGGTGTCGTAAAAAGAGTTCCAGTTTGTGGTGCTTGCCGTGAGGGGGATGTTGTAGCCGGAGGCCAGGGAGAAGACGCCCGTTCCGGAAGTGTAAGTGAGTCCGGCCGCCGATGAGGAAACTGCCGCTCTGGCGCGCGTGTCCGTGTAGTAAAGGCGGGAGCTTCCCTCAGCGAGGGCGTCGGTCGTGGTTCCCGCCAAATCTGAAGCGAAAAGAGAGGTTGAATAATACCTGTTGGTTGAACCTTCCGTCAGGGCGTCCGTGGTGGTGGCGGAGAAGTACGTGTAAAAGGGGGTTCCGAAATTAGTGAGATTGGAGGCGTTCAGATAATATGAACCCTCTTTGCTGTCAAAGGTTCCCGTCCAGTCGCCTGTGGTGACAAGATTCAACGCTCCGGCTGAAACAGCCAGTCCGGTTCCGGCGAATTCGTTTATCGTATCTCCTCCTATCACTATGTTTCCGGCCATTGTTAAGTTGCCGGCGGAATCAAAAGTTGAAGTCGCCGTGCCGCCAAAATACGCGGTATCGGTTACCGAAAGCAGGGTTGTGGAAGCGTTCGCAAAAGTTGTGTTGCCTGTGGTGTTGAGAGTTCCCGACACCGTGAGATTTCCGCCGATGGCGGCGTTGCCAGAAGTCTGCAGAGTTCCGGCCGTTGTGTTGAGAACGCCGACCCCGAGCCCGCCGGTCAGATAGCCGCTGCCGGAAACGGAGAGTTTGGTGGCGGGCGAAGTGGTGCCGATGCCGACGTTGCCGGAAGATGCTTCTATTCTCATTAATTCGTTCGTCCCGCTTGATTGCAAACCACCGCCTTTATTAAATGTAAAGTAAGTTAAATTATGTCCAAAAAATTGATAATTATAAGTATTTGGTACGCCGATACCCATCGCCAAGGAGCCGCTTCCAAACAAATTAATTGCCGGTCCGCCAGAATAATTACCAAAAGACAACTTCGCATTTGGCGACGCCGTCCCGATCCCCACATTTCCCGTGCTTCTGTCATAGACCAATCCGTTGGTCGCCACCGCCAGCCCGCCCGCGAAGGTTGAGGTGGCGGAAGCGTTTGTCGCCGCGACATTACCAAAGGTGCCGATGCCGGTAGTCGTGATGCTTGAAGCGCCGGTGTCAATCGTTCCGAAACCAGAGGTGATGGAGCCGGAATTGAGGGCTCCCACACTCGTGAGCGAGGAGTTGAGAATGCCGGAACCGAGCGTTGACGCGGAAAGGACATTCGTTCCGTTGATTTGGTATGTTCCTCCCGTTGGAAGATTAACCGCCGATTGCGTGATGGTGGTTGTGGATGTCCCCCCCACGTAAAGAGTGTCAAAGACCGAGAGCAAGGTTGTTGAAGCATTCGCAAAAGTTGTGTTGCCTGTGGTGTTGAGAGTTCCCGTTAAGGTGAGGTTGTTGAAGGTTGGGTTGGAAGTCGTGTTGATGTCCTGCGGAGTTGAGAGAGTGAGCCCTCCGCTGCCGTTGTCGGCTGCCGTGATTTGGTTCGCCGTTCCCGTTATCCATGAGATGAGGTCGGTGTTTGTGATTTGGTTTGAAGAGTTGAGAGAGAGGAGTCGGCTGGGAACGAGCGAGGAAAGCGCGGCGCTGTTTGAAACAACCAGGTCGGTTGTTGAGGCGCTTGCCGAACGAAGGGAAGTTGAGTAAAAGTTTGTTGAAGTGGCATTGGCAAGAGTTGTGGCGCCGGTGATGTCCGCCGAGCCGGTAACGGCCAAGTTGGTTGAAGTGGCGTTGGTTGTGGTTCCATTCGTGAAGTTGTAGGTTGAGCCGGTTATGCTGTTCGCTCCCGTGATGTTTTTGTTGTTGGCGGTGATGTTCCCCCGCAGGGTGAACCCGAAGATGTTTGTCGGCCACAGGGTGGTGATTGTGGCGAGTGTCGTTGACGAGTTGGCGAACGTGGCAAGTCCCGTTGAATTGAGAGCGCCGTTAAACCACGCGTCTCCGGTTGACGTAAAAAGGGATGTGGTGGCGTTGGTAAAACTCGCCAATCCGTCAAACCATGACTGGCCGGAAACCGTGAGCTGGGTTGTTGATGCCTGCGGAAAAGTTGAGGCGGACGAGTTTGAGGTGGCGGTAAAGTATGGGGCGGAAACGCTGGAGGTGGCGGAAATTGAAGAGGCGGTGAGCGTTCCGTCAAAATATCCGTTCCCCGCCACGGAGAGTTTTGCAAAAGGCGAAGTGGTGCCGATGCCGACATTCCCCGTGCTTCTGTCATAGACCAATCCGTTGGCCGCCACCGCCAGCCCGCCCGCGAAGGTTGAGGTGGCGGTGGTGGAGGTGGCGGTGAACAACTGAGCCGCAACTTCGCCCTGGACATTCAGTTTTTCGTTTGGAGAAATGTTGCCGATGCCAAAGTTGCCTGATGTACTTAGAAGAGCCTGGAGCGCGCCGTTATTGGTATAGAAACCTAAATTATCATTAGTATAACTCCCAATACTTACTCCGTTGGCACCGCTAAATATTTCAAACGTTTTGCTGTTGCGGGTAAAACGGGCAATCGCTCCAACTGATGACGTACTGTTCGTCACGCTTAATTCTACTCCCGGCGATACTGTCCCGACGCCCAAATATCCTTCGGGAGACAAAATCATTTTTTGAGACCAAGCTCCGTTGTTTTTTGTATACCAACCAATATTTCCCGATTCCAAACCAGCCGTATTGGAAACAATTTCCGAAGCTATCGCTCCATAAGAGGTTCTGTTGCCCGCGCTATCCGGGCCCTTAAACCATATTTCAGAAGTATTGTCACCTATAACGGCGGATCCGCTTTCCAAAGATATTCTAGCAGGCGGCATTCCTGTTGTTCCCGAAGGATTATAAATAGTGAAATTTTGTCCCGTATCAATCCCCGAAGTTCCAATTCCCACTCTTCCGTTTTGGTCAACAATAAAAGAAGTTGCAGTGGAAGAGCCAATTGCGAAAGGAATTTCCCCTGCCGATTGATTGATGGAAAGGTTTGCGTAAGGCGAACTGGTGCCGATGCCCACCCTTCCGCTGTTCGGGTCAATTACAAAAGTGTTGGAGCCAAAGTTGATTCCGTTGGTCATCGCCACGGTCGTGGTGGCGGTTGAGGTGAGATTCCAGTCTCCGGAGCGGATGTTGAAAATATCCGCGTCGGCGTTTCCGATGTTTGTCGTTCCGTTTGACCAGAAGTTGTTCGCCACGGAAAGCAAGGTTGTTGATGAATTGGAAATGCTTGTTACGCCGGTTAATGTTGTCGGTCCGTCAAAGTACGCGGTGCCGTCCACTTCCATATCCCCCGACACCATCAATGATTCGCTGCCGAGAGAGTTTGACGGAACATTATTGCCGACGTGGAGGAGAACATCGGGCGAGGTGGTGCCGATGCCGACATTGCCGGTGTTATCTATATAGAAGGCGGATGCGCCTGATTTTTGAAAATTCACCACGGGACCGGAACCGGTTTGATTCGCGGCGAGGGCGGCGGAGGTGGATGAAGCGGTGAAAGAGGCGGCGCCGCTATAAGTTTGCGAACCGGTTACGGTGAGATTGCCGCCGATCGTGAGGTCGCCTGAAAGAGTGGCGCTGGAGCCGGAGAGGGCGCCGGTGATAGTTAAATTTTCAGAAAAAGAACCGCTTGTCCCGCTCACGGAACCGGCGAATGTTGAGCCGGTGATGTTAGCGTTTGAAATCGTTACTCCGGAAAGATTATCTATTCTTTGGGTAAGGGCGACCGCGTGAAAGTTTGACGCGCCCTTGCTCGCCGCGATATTTTTCGCTTCAATGATTTGCTGAATCAGTTTATTGTTTAGCTGCTGAAGTTTCGCTTCAATTTCTTCCTTACTCATTCCGGTGATGACTCTTTCAATGGTTTTTTCAACAATAGTTTTTTTAACAATCGGACCTTCTATTTTTAATCCCGCTCGTTTGATGTTTGCCAATTCCGTCTTGAGAGATTTAATTTCATCTGCGCCGGGCGCCTTGTTTTTTGTTAATACTTTTTCCGTTTTTCCCGAACCGTATTGTTTGACCATTACCGGATGGTTATTCCCCATTAAAGAAATCGCGATTTCTTTAATATTTTGGGGAAACATCGCGAAGCCGTCAAACACATCTTGTCCGATTTTTTTTGTTCCGTTTCTAATATTTCCAACAATTGATTTTAATCCATCACCGAGAGTTCCAAAAATACCCGCTATGTTATTTTCAGCCGAATCGCGAAAATTTTTTCCGGCATTTTTAAAATTTGAAACTGTATAAAATACAAAATATCTTATACCAAAAATTTCGTTTTCAATATTATCACTTCCTTTCGTATATATATTTTTTATATTTGCTGCCAATGACTTCGTACCTCGTTCAGATATATTTATATATGAATTCAAGGCATCAGATATAAAATGTCTGATGCCCGCGATTTTCGGAATATTCGGCAATTCAAAAGTTTTCATCCCGTTAGAGATTCTCCTTCCTGCAAAAGAAGACAATTCTGACATTTTATCTCTGGCGTGATTTGCTTTATCGTATATCCAGAATGTGATTTGAGAAGGTATCTCCAATATTTTATCAGTAACGGGTACTATTTCAGAAAAAACAAGAACGGTTTTGTCTCCAAGTTTATCGGCGCTCCTCCAGATGTTTTCGTTTAAAATTAAAAACTCGTCCGAGTGCCTTACTAAGCTATCGGACATTCGCTGTCCGATAAAAGCAAAATTCGTTTCCGGCAAAGCAATTTTCGGCATTTTTATTCCGTTGGAAATTCCGGATATAATCCGAACGGGTATCTCTGATATTTTATTGATAATGGGATTTATTTCGGGAAATTTTATTTCAGAAATTTCAGTTAAGTTGAATGCAAGGGTTTCGGTTTTTTTAATTATTTCTTGAGCGGCTTTGTCAACGATGCTGGAAATATTTTTTACAGTCGGTTCAAACCATTTCGCGTAAGTGATTCCAATCTCATTTGAATAAGCGAAGAATCCTATTACTAGGAGGACAGCGGTAACGGACGAGGCAACCGGAATCACCGCTTTTTGCAATCTCGTGAAATTAATTTTATTGAAAAAGACAGATGAAACCATTGTCGGCGCTTCCAATATTTTCCGCGCAATGAAACTAATTTTGGATGAAGCGCCAAACATTTCTTTGTCCCAAGGATCACTTTTGGATTTTTTAAATACTGCCAAAATGGAGGTAATTTTTGCGCGGAAAAAACCGATAGGAACATCAATATAGTTATTAATACGGTTATAAAAACCGCGAATAAAATCTCGTCTGCCCGAGATTGACTTATCAGCGCTTTCGGAAAATTCCGACTTGACCATGGGAACCTCGCGAGATTTTTCAAAATAAATTTTCGGTTGCTTCTTCTTGTTTTTGTACGCAACGAGATTATCAAAATTCACAAACCAATCGCGGCCCACTCGCCTCGCTTCAATTTTATCCGCGCGACAAAGCTGGCCTATATAGTCTTTTACATAGCCGGAAATTTCACTAGCTCGTTTCAACGAGATAAATTTTTTGCCTGAGAAATAAAGCTCTTCGTCCGCCATAATTACCTTTATTATAGACGAGAAACAGGATTATGGATAAATTATTTTTAACAAAGTTGTGGATAACCTTACTCGGTGCCATTTCGTAAAATTTTCAATTTCAAATTTCTGATTTTTATTCATCACTTATTCTTCAATAACTCAATAACTCAATTTTTTAAAATATTAAGGATTGGGACCAATGATGCAAATTTATGGTTAATTTTTCTAAATTTGAAATTAAAAAAATAGGCGCTGTATTAAAGGCATTCATAAACATTAATAAACCTTAATATGTAATATTTTAAAAAATTACTATCTTTCCTTTAATATGACAGTTTTTCATTTTTTTTCGCAGAATATGTTCATTTCAACCCTTTAGACCTTTTCACACATTAAATAATTATAATTATGGATGTGTGTCATACTGAATAACCTTTTTTATGTTTCACGCCGAATTGAACAAACTACCAAGGTTTTAAAGGAAATCAAAAGACCTATGATTGATTTATAAATCATAGGTCTAAGCGTAAAAAGAGTTTTTTTACTTTAATTTGTTTTTGAGGATTTTCGCCAAAGTTTTCGGGTTTACACTCCCTTTTGTTTCTTTCATTCCCTGCCCGATTAAAAATTGCAAAGCGCTTTCTTTTCCCTTTTTATATTCTTCGCTCACTTCCGGATTTTCCATGATTATTTTTTCCACGAGATTTTTAATTATTGATTCCTCACTTGTCTGTTTCAATCCTTTTTCTTTCACAATTACCGAAGGGTTGCCCCCTTGTTCAATCATTATTCTTAAAACATCTTTACCTGTTCTGGAAGTAACTTTTTCTTCCGCTATCATTTTTATAAGTTCGGCAAAATCTTTTGATGTAAAAGAAATTTCACCGAAGGAAATCATTTTTTCTTTCATCAAACCTTGCAGGTCGGAAACAAGATAGTTGGCGGCGGATTGAATCAAATCTTCTTTTTCAACATCAAGTGTTTTTTTGGATTTAATTTCGTCCAACTCACTCGCGACCTTCTCAAAATAATCAGCGAATTTTTTATCATGGATAAAAATTTCTACTTGTTCGTCCTTGAGACTATACTGTTTTTTGAAACGTTTTCTTTTTTGTTGAGGAAGTTCGGGAATATCTCCGATATCAAAATCAATCCCCGCTAAATTTAAAGTGGGCAAATCCGGCTCGGGGAAATACCGATAATCATGTGATTCCTCTTTTTCCCGCTGAGAAAAAGTAATTTTCTTGTTTTCATTCCAACCACGTGTCTCTTGAATGATTTTTTCTCCCGAATTTAATAATTTTGCCTGCCTTTCTATTTCGTAATTTATCGCCCCTTCAACCGCGCGAAAGGAATTTAAGTTTTTAACCTCCACCTTAGTCCCCAACTTGGAGACTAAGTCTCCAAGTTGATTTGGAGACTTAGTCTCCAAGTGTTTATGTTTCGTTTTCGGAAGGATTGATATGTTCGCTTCCACGCGCATCTGCCCTTTTTCCATATCAGCATCCGAAACATCAAGGTAGCGTAAAATCAACTGTAATTCTTTCGCGAAATTAACCGCTTCTTCTCCGCTCTTTATATCCGGCTCCGTAACCAACTCCATCAAAGGCATCCCTGCCCTGTTGAAGTCAACTAGACTGCCATCCTTGGTGTGTGTAAGGCGCCCGGTGTCCTCTTCAAGGTGGATACGCGTTATTTCAACACCATTCAATTCTCCGCCGCCGACAAGCGGATATTTATACTGGCTAATTTGATATCCCTTGGGCAAGTCGGGATAAAAATAATTTTTTCTGTCAAACTGCGAGTATTCCGCGATTTTGCCGTTTAACACTTTACCAACCGTTAAAACCCTTTTTATCGCCTTTTTGTTTATAACTGGTAAGGTGCCCGGATGCGCCATGCACACCGGACAAACATTTACATTTGGACGTTTTTCATTAGGGTCGTTAAGAGACTTACAGAACATCTTGGTTCTGGTCTTTAATTCCACGTGAATTTCCAACCCAATTGTGGGATTATACTTCATAACTTCATTTAAACTTTAATCGGCGTCAACGGAATCAACATCGGGCGTCAATTACGGCTATTTTCCAACGAGGGCGATAACCATTCCAACAACCGCCAGGATAGTGCTGATTACCCAAAAACGCATCGTTACTTTGTATGGAGGCCAGCCCAATGCCTCAAAATGGTGGTGAATGGGTGCCACCTTAAAAACTTTTCTTCCCAAGTATTTTTTTGAAAAGATTTGGATGATATCAGAACCGGAGGCGGCAATCAACGGAAAAGCGATGATCGGCAAAACAACCACGGATTCCGTCAAAAAAGCGACAACGGTCAAGGCCGTGGTCAAACCGAGAATTCCGGTTTCGCCCATATAGAAACGCGCCGGGGGAATGTTAAACCACAGAAATGCTAAAATACCTCCGACTATTATTCCGCAAAAAGCCGCCAAGTCAATTTGATTCTGAAAAAAAGCGATTCCGCCATAAGCGGAAAAAATGGCGGCAAAAATTCCTCCGGAAAGCCCATCAATTCCGTCAATCACCCCGCCCGAAAACATCGCCAGCATCATTATTATAAAAAGGGGAATGAAAAATAGGCCTAAATTAATATTTCCAAAAAAAGGAATGGCAATGGAGCTTACTTCCAATTTCGCGTAAAACCAGTACGCGCCGATAGCACCCAAAATAATCACCATAGCGATTCTTTTCATCAAACTGATTCCGCCAGCCATGTATTTTCCCTTACCGTATATTTGAAGAATATCATCCACCAAACCAATCAAGGAGGCGGAAACAAGGGTGAAAAGAGGAAGCCACGTCTGACCTCTGCTTAAAAAATTTATTTTTTCGGTCAGGGCGGACGGAAAAATTCTTGAAAGAAGAAAAAAAACAAACGCCATCAAAAGTGCGCTTAACCAAATCAAAATTCCCCCCATACGCGGAGTACCGACTTCTTTGTCCTTGTGCAGTTGATTGAATATCACCGCCTCTCCTCCTCCCAAAGCTTTTATTCTCGCAATTTTCTTCCACATTTTATATTTATAAAGATAATGTGTCAGAATGGGAGTCAAGCTCATAGCCAAAAAAAAGGCAAAAGCGGATAATCCGAAAACTTTTAAAACATTGAGGCCCATGCCAGCATAATAGCATTATTAAAGCCAAATTTCAAAAATCAAACGACATACAGCTGAATCTCAAATTTTTGGTTATTTGGGGCTTTGATGCTTGGATTTATTGTAGAATAGACAATTTCAACGTTTCTCCGTAGAGTTTTTTCACATCTTTGAATCTGCCCCGCACCGAAGATCCCAGTACTACAATGACAACGGGGTGTCCTAAACCGATATCCGTTATAATCGCCAAATTTCCTCCCGCTAGGTCGCTAAACCCCGTCTTTCCGGCAATAAGACCGGGAATTTCTTTCGCGAGCTTATCAGTGTTTTTAAACTCACGAGAATTGATATCAAGAGAATTATAGCGAGTAACCTCAAATAAAGAGGGGTATTTCTTAAATGCGTATCCCAAAAGACGCGCCACGTCCTTCGCCGAACCATAAGCACCGGCGGTGCTTATGGACAAATCCAAGCCGGTGGGATTCAAAAAATAAGTTTGTTCCAAGCCCAAGTTCTTTGCCTTTCTATTCATCAAAGAAATAAATTCCCCTATAGGAGAACTTTTCGGAAGAGTATCTATTGACATAGCAATGGCATAAGCGGCATCGTTGGACGAGGAGATAAGCATCGCCTCCAAAAGATTGGTGATTTTCCACCGCTCACCCGCTAAAAAACCCGAATCCCCTTCTTGTAGAATCGCCTTCATTGGAATTTTTACTTTCAGCCACTCGGGCAATTTTTCTTTTGCCACAATCGCGGTCATTATTTTAGTCAAACTTGCCAAAGGTAATTGCACTTTGGCATTCAATTCAAAAATCGGCTTATTGTTCAAAATATCAAAAACATAAGCCGATTTTGCCTCCAGTCCGATATTTTCAAAAGGGGTTTGAGATATAACTTCATTCTTCTTATTTCCATTATTAACTAAGGGATGCGTATCAACATCCTTGATTTTTTTTGCTCCATAATCATATGCAAACAGAAAGATAAAGCTAATTATCGCTATTGAAACCGCCAATATTTTCCTTTTGTTGTTCATTTTTATTTCCATTTTCTTTGATAAATTTTTTTACCGTTTCGTTAAAATTATTATATTCCGGCAATTCTTCAATATTCTGTATCCCAAGATATTGCAAAAGGAGAAAAGATGGTTTATAGAGATAAGAACGGCTATCACAAGGATTAGAAACTCTTTCCACCAGCCCTTTAATTAGAAGATTTCTTAAAATAAAAGTGGAATTTACACCCCGTATATAATCAATCTCTGAACGGCTTACCGGTCCGCGATAAACGACAATAGATAATGTCTCAAGGCTGGCTTTTGTCAATTGCGAATCAAATTCTCCTTTGATTAAAATTTTAGTGAATTTTGACGATTCCGGAGAAGTAGCCAATGCTACTGAATTTTCTTTTTTCACAAGGCAAATTCCCCTCCCCAATAAGTTTTCCCGCAAAACATCAACCGCCTCACCCACTTTTTCTTCGTCCATTTCTAAAATTTTAGCTAACTGCTTAATGGACATCGGCTCACCTTTCAAAAAAAGTATTGCTTCTATATGCGAATCAATCCCGTTAGAATTTTTTAAGTTCTCTTTCATAATTATTTATTTTTTTCGTTGATTAAATTTCTAACGGAATCAGTCCTTCCCGTTACCCTTAATTCTGATATTAGCGAATAATTCCTTCTGATTTACCATTATAAGCCCTTGCTTGACTAATTCAAGCATCGCCAAAAAACTTACAATAATTTCAATTTTTTTATCTTTTGTACCAATATCGCTTCTTGAAATGGAAAATTCAGAAAAGGAAAGTATAAATGAGTTCCGAATACGTTCAACCAATTCTTTTATCTTTTCTTCAATGTTTATTATTTTCCTTATCTGCACTTCCGCCAAACATTCTTTTACCGGAAAATTTTTGATAATCTCACGAAGTAAAGAATGCAATTTTTTGATGGTCGCGCCTTTTGGTTCAATAAAACCAATCTCTTCTCCGACAGGAGTAGCCGTTCCTTCTCGTCCAAAAAGCGGACTCTCGCCAAAAAGATTTTCCAGATTAACTGACAATTGCCTGATTCTGCGATAAATTTTAAGGCGCTTTTCAAGTTCTTCAATACTCTCCTCTTCTTCTTGCGTTAATTGCATTGATGGCATCAAAGAACGTGATTTTATCAGTATTAAAGTTGAAGCAATAACGGCAAACACAGCTACTTCTTCCAAAGGGAATTTCTGAATCTGTTTTAGATAGTCAAGATATTGACCGGAGATATCAGATAAAGAAACGTCGTTTATGGATAATTTCCGTTTTTCAATTAATCCCAGCAACAAATCAAACGGACCCTCAAATTGAGTAGTTTTAATTTCGTACATAAAATTATTTTTTATTTTTTTTGTTTCGTCCGGCTGGGTGAATTTCAATACCCAATTCGCTCAATTGCTCTTTGTTGATTTCAGAAGGGGCATCCATCATCAAATCACGTCCGTCACCGGTCTTTGGAAAAGCGATTACTTCGCGAATGTTCGGCTCATTCTGTAAAATTGCCACCAAACGGTCCACCCCGGCCGCAATTCCGCCATGCGGAGGAATGCCATATTTAAAAGCCGTAAGCATATGATTAAAATATTCTTTTTGCTCTTTACCAAAACCAATCAAATCAAAAATTTTTGACTGAATATCTGAATTATGAATACGAATACTCCCTCCGCTTATCTCAAGACCATTCAGAGATATATCGTATTGGTAAGACCGGACATCATGTGGATTTGTATCAAGTTTTTTCAAATCTTCTTTAACAGGTGAAGTAAACATATGGTGGCTCGGCGCAAAATGCCCATTTTCTTTCTTTTCTTCAAAAAGAGGAAAGTTAATAATCCAGGCAAAAGCCAATTCATTCGGATTATTTTTGTCTTTTCTTAAATCAGGGCTGTCAGTACCATATTTTTTTATCGCCTCATCATAATCTATTCTTGGCCAAGGAATTTTTGTAATCTTTTTTTTAGGAAAAATTTCATGAACCATTTCGGTAAATAAATTTTCCGCCAAATTTAAAATGTCTTCCTGTTCCGCGAAACTCATCTCAACATCCAGTTGAGTGAATTCCGGCTGGCGATCGCCGCGAGTGTCTTCATCCCGCATCGCTTTCGCAATTTGAAAATATTTTTCCACACCCGCAGCCATCAGGAGCTGTTTATACTGCTGAGGTGACTGCGGGAGAGCGTAAAATTTTCCTTTTTGAAGGCGAGAGGGCACTACAAAATCCCGCGCTCCTTCCGGAGTAGATTTGGTTAAAATGGGAGTCTCCACTTCCATAAAACCACATCCCGAAAGATAATCACGAATGAATTTTACAACATTATGCCGTGTTTGCAAATTTTTTCGCAAACGTTCCCTGCGTAAATCCAAATAACGATATTTAAGGCGAATTTCTTCACCCACTTCGTAACCATCAGTGCCTATTTCAAAAGGCGGCGTTTTTGACTCATTAAGAACAACAATATTTTTCACTAAAATTTCCAAATCACCGAGCGACAAATCCGGATTTACCATATTGTCCGGTCTTTTTTTAACCTCCCCCTCAACTTCAATTACCCACTCTGGACGAACGGTATCGGCGATTTCACGCGCCTCCTTATTTTTCGGCACGGCGACAATTTGAACCTTGCCGCTCGCATCGCGCAAATCAATAAAAATTAACTTGCCGTGGTCGCGCCGAACATCAACCCAACCGGCAATTTTTACGGTTTCACTGACTTTTTCCTTGATTTTACTTATTAAGATTCTCTTCATATTTGTCTGTGGCGGACTAATTTACAACTGTTGAAGATATTAGCTTTTTTCTATGAATAAAAAGGGATATTATCCAAAAAATAATTCCAAGAGTTACAAAAATAAAAGCGATAATTACCATAAACAAATTCTGGACCGCAAAATAAATACAGGACAAAGCAAAAGAAAAAGACCCAAAACTCAGAAAAAAAACTTTTACTTTTTCAATAGAAGTGATTCCCCGGGGAAGATTTTTCAAAAAAGACAAGCCAAACAAAAAAGGAAGAGTGCCTATAACAATTGTATTTAATATCCCTAAAAAAAGATTTACTCTCCAAATAATAAAACCGGATTCATCAATAAAGGGAAGACGGAGGTCATAAAATAATCCAATGATTAACGCGATTCCAACAAGTAGAAAGGTATTTATTATTAATTTGATTTTCTGTGGAGAAAGCTCGTAAAATCCAAGATAAACGCGAAAAATAGGAACTGACATCAGAAAAATGGCAAGAATGGCAAAATTATAGCCAAAGGCCATTAACCTTAAATTGCCGTGAAAAAACAAAAACGGGAGAGATAAAAAAAGGTGATAGGCCGTAAAAAAAATAAAAAATAAAAATAATTGCTTTCTTGGGCTTTTTTTGACAAATCCGTCTCTCCACCAATAAATATAGACCCCCACAGCCCCGACAAGGGTAAGAAACGCCAAAATTAAATGCAAAATTACTGAATTCATATTATTCCTTACATTCTACACCTACTTGACGAATTCTTCAATCCTTTCGCCATATTTGTTTTTTATTTTACATTTAACGCTTATCGCTGTTTTTGGAAGCAAAATCAGTGGGAATTTCCAGATAAAAAGCGCTTCCTTTGCCGGTATCCGGAGATGGCGACTCCGCCCAAACCCTGCCCCCGTGCGCCTTGATTATTTCCTTTGCCACATAAAGCCCCAGTCCGATGCCCTCGGTGTTTATTCGGAAAATCCCCTCTTTAGCCCTGGTGAATTTTTCAAAAATCCGCGCCAAAGTTTCCCTATTCATTCCTATACCTGAATCCGTAACCTGCAGCACAATGGCGCTTTTTTTCGGATTTTTATAAAGCCGCACCTTAACGAAACCCTTCGGAGTATATTTCATCGCGTTATCAATGAGATTATTGATAACCTGCCTGATTTTATTCTGGTCTATGTTTACCGTAAAATCATCTCTTTTATTTTTTTCGCCTTCTAAGGAGGGAGAAACATCAAAACTCAAATTAAGATTTTTATGATTCACAGTTTTAAATTCCTCCACAATATCTTCCACGAGCCGCTTCAAATTAATTTTTTGAAAATCATATTCCATTTTCCCCCTCTCTATGCGGCTAAGATCAAGAAAATCCTTAATTAACAAAACCAGACGCACGCTTGATTGCAAAATCCTGTCAAGCGGCTTTCTCGCGTGCTTGGGAATCTCGCCGAAAGAACCTTCCAAAAGCATTGATGAATAACCCTTAATGGCACAGAGTGGCGCCCGCAGCTGATGCGACGCAATCGTAATAAATTCCGACTTCGCCTTATCTAATTTTTTCAATTGGATGTTCGCCGCCTCCAACTCACTCATCATTCTATCCATTTTCAACACATTGCGAATAATAAGATAACCAAAAATACTTACAAGAATAAAAATTCCAAATTTTACAAAAAATTCAGCCGGCGACCTTGCCAAAAAAAGATCAACAAACAAAATAATAATAATCAGACCGGTAAACAATTCCGTGGCAATAATTTTGATATTGAGTAAGTGGTGCTTAACTATGGCATAAGCGATAAAGACTACCATAATTATGGTCATTACGGGACCAAGCCAAAAAAATCTGAATGAATTAAAAATAGGTAAAATTAAATTAGTAGAAACTCCAAATAATGTTGCTATAAAAGTTCCACCAAAAATATATCTTAATTGAATTTTTATAATTCCTTCGCTTTTTTTATATTTTTTTATTAAATTTACAAATCCCCACAAAAAATAATAAATGATATATAAACTATAAAAAAAATATCCGTTGCCAAAAGTAATAATCTTATATCCATTTACACTTTGGTTAATATTATTGACGACAAATTCAGGAATTAAAATAAACCAAATAATTATTAAATTGGGAATAATAATAAACAGAATTTTCTTTTTTGAAAGTGATATTTTTTTAGAAGGGAAAGTGTAGGTAAAAAAAACGAAAAATAATGGTATCAAACTGGCGCTGAAATAAAGAAAATTTCCCAAAACATAAATAAAATTGTTAACGGGAAAAATTTCAAATAATGCCCTTGTTAAAACCCACCAAGAAACAGACAATGCAACAAGTGAAAAAAACAAATTGCTTTTATTCTCTTTTTCTCTCAAATATATTAAAAATCCAAGAACAAAATTAACTAATCCCACCAATATAAGGCTGATAGTTTGCACATTAAAATATGCCATATGGTTTAAAATTATATTTCTCCGCCAATTTAGTGATTTCTTTTACTTTTTTTATTTCCACTTTTCCTAATGAGTAGTGTTTATTTATATTTTCAGCAGCCAAAATCATTGTTTCCGTTAAACATCCAAAAGCGGTTTCTAAGGGAAGCCCAAAATTAAAATGATAATTAATGCCGGGAGTTCTCACTAATCCGCCATCAATAAGTTTTACATCTTTCCTTTGGTTTTCCACCTCTTTCGATGTATTTCTCGGCTGAGTTATATCATAAATTATTGCGTTTCGTTTTAAATGTTTCGGTTGAATAATAGCATCTCTCGCGTTTGTGGCGACAATAATAACATCAGCTATTTTCATACTATTAATATCAGTGGTAATTTTTATTTTTTTGGGAGAATTAATTTTTATTATCTCATTTTTTAATTCTTCAAGATGACTGGGTGTTCTGCCAATAAGAATTAATGAATCAAAATTATTTTCTGACGCGAGAACTTTAGATACAACACCACCAATGGAACCTGTGGCCCCAATAACAGCAATAGTTATTTTACTTTGGCAGGATTTTATAATTTGTTCCACTTCATTAACAGATATTCCGGCAGTCAACGAATTTCCATTAGTAATAAATATTTTTGTTTTATTTATTAAGTCTTTTCCACCATTTGTAATACTGGAGGTAAATGCACCCAACCCCGCTATTATCACTCCCATTTTCTCTGCCAGTTTCACGGCTTGTAAAATTTTCTTTTTTGCAAAATTTTTGTTTTTTAACATTTGTTCCGCAGTTAAAGATATGGTGATTATCCATCCCCTGACTATTTTTCCGTTTTCGTCTTTTAAACCTTCTACTTGGGATAAAACTACGGGCCAATAATGTCTCAAAAACCATTCCAGTATTGGTACAGGCAAAATTTTTAAAAAGGGATATTTACGATAAACATCGGGAATATTACGCGGATGCACAATAAAAGCAAATCCGCCTTTTTTTCTCATCCGAGGCAAGTGGCGTATAATCAAATCCCTAAAAGCGGCAAGAATCAAAACAATGGGCTTCATACCTTAAATTATACCCCAATCGCGGAAAATAGGCAAAAGCACCCTGTGCCCCCGCCCCCGAAGTCGGACTTCGGGGGCGGGAGACGTCGGGAGGAAACTAATACAATTGATTTTTAAATAAAATATGGTAAGATACAAACAGACTTAAAAGAACCGTCGGCTCTTTTAAACACCAAAAGAAAGGAGGAGGAAAAAATGGAACAATTTATTGAACTTCTCAACACAACAGGAGTCCTTTGTGAAAGAGAAATCCATGGCTTTTCTCCACAAATCACTGGCGATTGCGATTGTCAATGCACCAATTGCGAAGGCGGTTGGGGAGCATGTGAATGCAATTGCGATTGTGCCGATGATTAAAGTTTGCCCCGCGCGCCGATAAATCTAAACAAACGCGCGGGGCCTTTTATTTTCATAAATGAATTGCGGATGCTTTTTGCATCAATAAATTCATATCCGGATAGACCTCTTTAAATACAGCGTCAACAGCCAACACCCACTCAGGCACAGATTGAGCTTTAAAACGCGCTTTATATTCAAAATCCATAATTAAATCCACAATACGCTCTTTAACCCAATGTTCTACCTCATATTTTTTTACCAATGGCTCAATCATAAGATGAAAAGATTCGTGAATAACAACCTTAATTAAAAATTCAGGCAGCATACTGGAAACATTTATAACTATAGAATTTGGCCCTTTATAACTGCCCCGCGTGCCGTACCTAGTTAAAAAAATATCCAATTTATCTAATATATTTGAACCATCCATCTTTTGATTAATTTTCCTTATCTTTCCGCTGTTACCCTGCCATGATTTTAAAATTGCTTCTTTGGCAACCTGGTAAATTTCAAGATTATATTCCTTTTCCACTAATTGCCTAATGATTTCTATCTTAAAATCATTTGTTTCTTTTATGCCTTTTGGCAAACTAAATTTATAATTATTTTTGATAAGCCAATTCAAAATGCCAAGAGTTTCTTTCACCCTCTCTACTTCTAACTCAATATTGAATCGAAATTCTATCGGCAGAGAAAACATAATACATTTATATATTATTATAAACAAATAATCCTCTGGCGCCATAAGCGCCAGAGGATACAGCGTATCTATCTCATTGTTTTTGGCCACCCTGTTATTACTTCATCAGGCGAATAAGCGGTCCACAACAAAGGACAACCACCACCGCAATCTTCAAAAATTTCGCAATCCCGGCATTTTAAAGAAGGGTATGCTGTTATTCTTCTGAAATATTCTTTCACCTTTTCTGAGCTAAAAAAACTCACCAGTGATTCAGCAGAGAAAAAATCCCGCCCATACCTGCCAACAGGACAATCAAACATGCTGTTGCAAATCAATAACGAACCATCGGTGCTGATAATTCCGCCTGATTGGTGCTGAAGATGACATGTCGTTGATATTTGTTTTCTTTCCTTAATGACCTCAATAAAATCACGCGGCCAAATACACAAAGGGTGCTTCATCACAAAGACAAGGCGGCCCTTGGTAATATCATGCGCTTTTTCATAAACGGACATTATCTCCGCAACCATATTTTCAGCATCCACCATAAATCTTTTGTCAACATAATTCTTCTGTATCGCAGGAGAACAAAAATTTACCGAAACGCCAAACGCACCGCAATCAACAGCGTAATTCACCATATCCAGAAAGTGTGATATATACGGCCTTGAATAGACAAAACTTGCAATACTATTGGGCTGATATTCAAAAACTCTCTGCAATGCTTTTGTAATATCAGAAAATCTTGAAACTCCCGTATTTCTCAACAGGCTTTGATGGTCAAAAGCTTTGAAGGAAACTCCAATATGCGTATTTGGATGGCTTATATATTTTCCCCAAAACTGATCATCAGAAAACCTAAAGGCATTAGTGACAAGAATTGACTTAATGCCAACAGACTTCAGAATATCATTAAACTCAAGAAGATGCGACCATAAAGAAGGCTCTCCTCCAATGATAAATAATCTTTTAATGTCAATATCCTTTGCAATTTTAAGAAATTCAATAGCAAAAGATAATGACATTTCATTTTCAGAACGATAGCCTGTCCCTGCCGCATAACACCACGCACAACGAAAATTACAAGCGCGATTAACAGTTAACCACATTAATTTAAATTTAGGATTCCTATTCATTACAGGATCCCTCCTTTTTATTAAATTCTTAAAGAACCAAAAGTTCTACCTAATTCTCACTATACGCCCGCCTCGGATTTTGTCAATCGCATACCAAATCCATAAATTTGGCTTTCTCCAATCGCGGAAAATAGGCAAAAGCACCCTGTGCCCCCGCCCCCGAAGTCGGACTTCGGGGGCGGGAGACGTCGGGTAGGTTCAAAAAAGAAAAGGCATTAAAAGAAAAGGGCATTATGGGTTTCCATAATGCCTTTAATTTTTTACCAACTTTTTTGCCGAAATTTAATATAAATTAAATTTTTTAAATATTTGAATTGAATTTTTAAAAAACGGTTTATCAATCGGCTTTTTGTTTTCAAAATAATATTTGACCATAGAATAATACTCTTTTGCAAAGAATGATCTCCATTTTGAAAATTTATTTCTAGCATCATGAATTCTTGTTTCAAGATATTCATTTGCTTTTTTATCAGACAAATTCAAAAAATATTTTATAAATACATAACCTTCAGGACATAAGACACTAATAATTGCTTCATTTATAATTGTGCGTTTCCCCATTTTACTTGTCATAAAGGGGTGCTTTTTGGACACCCTTAATCTTTTTACCGTCCCTTCCATTAATCTACTATAATAATTTGAAGAATTGGATATCAAGTGTAAAACTTCGTGTAGGACAATTCCTAAGATATGTTTCAAAAAAGACGCGGGACGATTTGCGACATCTAAGGTAATTGCATTTTGGCCAATATTGGCACCCCCTCCTCCATTTCCTATCAATAAATAGATTTCTATATTTTTGGGAAGATTTTTCACTCGGAAGAAGATTTTGCTTTTTTTAAAGATTTCTTTAATTTTCTTATTTTTATTCAAAGATTTCTCTAATCTGCCTTGCCAATCTTGAAGTTTTTTCTTATCCTTTTTCCAGATTTTCTCAAACCTTTTATCAAAAACAGAAAAAACTTCTTGAATTTGCTCAAATTCTTTTTTGTTCACAAATTTTTTAACATTTATCCATATTTCTTTTTCACTGCCCTTTGTAAAAGGCTTTCCAATAAAATTTTTTCCAAAATTATACTTCTTGAGAATCTTGGTAAAAACCCTTAAGGCATTTTTTTCTTTCTGTGTTAGTCGGCCGGTTTCTTTTAACCATCTTTTGTTGTCTTTTTCACGCGCTGAAAAATGCCATCTTGTAAGATTGCTTATAAAATGAAATTTATTTGCAGTTTTTGTTGTATGGACAGAAAAAATCATTGTTATTTTATAAAAATAAAGGAGATTAGACCTATTCTTCTAATCTCCTTTTGTTTAAACTGTTTTCCGGATCCTTTGTCTTATATGCTGAAAAAGTATCTTTCTTGCTTCACAATGGATAAAAGGCGCATTAAGTTTTTTGTAAATAGCATATCTGTCAAATGAACACCCGCCGCCACAAGAATTTAGCCATTCACATTTTTTGCACTCATCTACGCCATTGCATATTTCTTCATTCATTGTTCTAGCATTGGAACTATCCAGAATATCAGAGAATGGTTTTTTCATTACATTACCGTAGACTGTTTCTGGGTATACATGGAATTTTGTACACAAGAAGACATTACCATAATTGTCAAAGGAAGCAAATTTTACACAACCGCGCTGCCATGAACATAATACAGGCTTATTTCCAAGTTCTGATCTGATTATATCCCTAAATGTGCGTATTCTGATTCTCGGATTATCTCTGTCAAACCATGCATCAAATAGATTAGTCATAAAACTAGCAGCTTCCTCATTACTGATAGTCAAATCATTATTGGATTCTGGAGGCTCAAAACCAAGCAGGAAGTCCCAACTGATAATATCATTGTCCTCAAGCCAATTTGCTATCGTCTCAGCATAACTAACACTATGAGGCGTTATTACGCCAAGGGCCCCAACAGAAAGACCATAAGACCTCATTAATTTATATCTCTGCAGTACATCTTCATATGTTCCTTTGTTTCCTTTATAAAATCTGAGTTTATGCACTAGGAATTTTCATAGGCACAAACCTCATAGTCATCACAGTTGCAAAGCCTCGTTTCAGAAATTTCTTTTTTAATGTCATCCATAATTTCACTTTTAACAAAATCCTTGCGTTCTGCATTTTCTTTCATTTCTAAAGTAGGCTCCATTTCTAAAGTAGGCTCCATTTCTTTTACCTCCTTCATTCTCTATTTTCATTAAATTTTCAAAGAACCAAAGGTTCTACCTAATTCTCACTATACGCCCGCCTCGGATTTTGTCAATCGCATACCAAATCCATAAATTTGGCTTTCCCCAATCGCGGAAAATAGGCAAAAGCACCCTGTGCCCCCGCCCCCGAAGTCGGACTTCGGGGGCGGGAGACGTCGGGTAGGTTCAAAAAAGAAAAGGCATTAAAAGAAAAGGGCATTATGGGTTTCCATAATGCCTTTAATTTTTTACCAATTCGGCGATTTTTTGCATTACCATATTGGTGCCTTCTTCAAGAGAAACATCTCCCAAAGAATAAATTGGTTTGCCTATCCTTACCTTAACTCTGTTCTTGCGCAATAAAGTTCTGAAAGACAAAATACCATAATTGCCGATTATCCCAACGGGCACAATGGACGCCTCTGTTTGTTTATGCAAGAATATCACTCCCCTCTTGCCCTGCTGAAGTTTTCCGTCTTTACTTATTCCACCTTCGGGATATATCCACAACTTCTCGCCTCGTTTCAACTCATCAATGGAATCACTCAAAGATTTTCTCAAGTTTCCGCTTCCTTTGGAAACCCTGATTGAGCCGTTTATTTTAACATAAAGAGCGGCAAAAACCGACAAAGGAAACGGGATAGGATTGATAAGTTTGAAATATTTATCCAAAGCCAAAAATCTCATTGGGAAAAAATCTTTTGGCCACCAACTGCTTCTCGGCATAGATGCCGCGGAAATCGGCCCGTCAAGGTAACTGGCATGATTTGAAGCGAAAATAACTCCCTTATTTTCCAATCCTTCCAAATTTTCCTGGCCCTCAATTTCGTAATGGATAAAAAATCTCAAGCTTAAAAAAATCGGCCAATATGTGAACATCTGAAAAATCTTAGCGATCTTTACATTCATAATATCCTCATCCTCCTCTTAATAAGTTATAATTACAAACTCTCCCTTTATCCTATCTTTTTTCCTGAAATATGTCAAAGTTTCTTTTACACTTCCTCTGATAATTTCTTCAAACATTTTAGTCAGCTCCCTACCGACAACAAGATGTTTGTCCGGCGCCAATTCTTCCAGTAATTCAAGGTTTTTTATAAAACGATGCGGGGATTCGTAATAAATAACCGGATACTTTTCCTCCGCCACCCCTTGAAAAAATTTCTTTCTTCCTTTTTTATGCGGAGGAAAAGCCATAAAAACGAACTTCTGCATATTGACCCCGGAAACGCTCGCAAGCGCCGTGAGCGCCGACGGGCCGGGGATTGGAACGGCCCTTATGCCGTTTTCAGCCGCCTCGGCAACTAAAACATTGCCGGGGTCGCTTATGCCCGGCGTGCCGGCGTCAGTGATTAAGGCGACATTCTTGCCCGCAAGCAAGTCGCGGATTATTCTGTCAACTTTGGAAACTTTTGAATGTTGAAAGTAAGAAACGGTCGGCGTTTCAATTTCAAAATGATTTAAGAGCTTTCTCGCCACTCTTGTGTCCTCGCAAGCAATCAAATTAATCTCTTTCAAAATCCTCAAAGCCCTGAGAGTAATGTCCTCAAGATTGCCGATAGGCGTGGCGACAACATAAAGTATTCCTTTATCCATGGGCATATCTTAATTCTAACCATAATTTCCAAAATATACAAAATAAAAAAGATACAAAAAATCTGCTATCGCTTAATTTTCGTATCATTTACTGTATCTTCTATTATTTCCGCGCCAAAAAGAGAGCCGCAAGGGGAAGAGTGAGCCACCAAAAGAAGGCGGCATCCGAGGCAAAAAAAGTTTGGACAACTGGAGAGAAAGTGAAAACTCCGTGTATGGGGAAAAGATGGAAGAGATAACTGAACAAAAGCCCTGATGAAAGAAAACTTACCAGCAAAATATGCCACCAATTTTTTTCAGAAGAACCGGGATGTACTTCTATAAATCTCACAAAAAGCGCATTGAGCGCCAGCACAATAATGAAGAAAACAAAAACTCTTGACAAAAAAGTTCCGAGAACCGTTCCACTTCTTATTAATTTGTCCAGATAATTGAAATGCTCAAACAAAAAACCGGAAACATAAAGTGAAAAAAGGAAAGAGATTAATCGTGTCTTCCCCGCGGAGATGCCATAGAAAAAACCTACTGCCACGAACGCGAAAATTACAATGACATCCCAAGACGGATTACCCAATACAGCGCTAAGCTGCTCAAAATTCATCATGATTACAATCCTTGTTTTTTAAGTTCTTCAATAAGGTTTTTGGCGGAACGGGAAATCTTTTTCGGTGTGCGCACTACAATTTTAATCATTAAATCACCTCTTTTTCCCTGCCCTTGCCGAGGTATACCTTTACCACGAACGCGCAAGACCTCTCCGGAATCAATTCCCGCCGGAATTTTTAATTTAATAACTCCATCAATTGTCTTAATTTCTTTTTCACAGCCAAGCAGAGAATCGGAAATTTTAATATCCAAATCCATAAAAATATCATTTCCCTGTTTTCTGAAAACAGAATTGGGCAACACATGAATCTTAACATATAAATCCCCGCTAATTCCACCCGCTACCGCCTCGCCCATTCCGGATAATTTAATCATTTCTCCATCTTCAATTCCTGAAGGAATAACAATTCCTATTTCCTCTTTTTTGGGGACGACACCACTTCCGCCGCAAACGGAGCATTTCTTGGAAGGAATTGCTCCTTTACCTAAACACTTATCACATTCGCGCATGGAAGCAAAACTTCCAAAGAAAGATTTTTTTGTTTCGCGAATCCTGCCGCTACCCTGGCAAAAAGAACATTTCTTGGAATCAGCGCCGGGTTCCGCTCCATTACCTTCACATTTGCCGCAAACCGCTATTTTTGAAATCAAAACCTTCCGTTCAGTTCCAAAAACAGATTCCTCAAATGAAATTTCCAAATCAATAGAGATGTCTCTTCCGCGCTTAGTTCTCCTTGAACCGCTGTTCCCGCCAAAAAAACCCTCAAAAATATCACCTAGATCAAACTCCACTTCCGCCGAAGAAGCATCAAACCCCCAACCGGAAGATTGCTTGCCCGCGGAAAAACCACTAAAATCAAAACCGCCAAAACCTTGCCCAGCTCCGCCGGAATCCCCAAAAACCCTGCCATAAGCGTCATATTCCGCCCTTTTTTTGTCATCGCCCAACACCGAATATGCCTCGTTTATTTCCTTAAACTTGCTGTCATCGCCTTTGTTTTTGTCAGGGTGGTATTTATGCGCGAGCTTTCGGAACGCCTTTTTTATTTCTTCTTTTGAGGCGCTTTTGTTTACGCCAAGAATTTCATAATAACCTGCCATGAATCTAATGATAACAAAAAATTAAAGAATAGTAAATATCTTTTTCAATGAAATACTTTCTAATACATACTTGCATTTTTGTTAATCATTTTAAAAATTTGAATGAGGCGATAATTTGGTTGAATGTATCTTCGTATCCTTTCCCGGCTCCAAAAATTATTCTTAAATCGTCAAATGGTAAAAGAATTGATATCCTCTGCATATTTCCGAGTTTGTAATCGTAACGCTCACCTATAATCCCATCTATATTTATCTCAGAAATCACCTTGTCTAAATTTTGGAAAGTATAATCGCCAAAATCTGAGGTTACTATATTAAACAAGATAGGAGGGTTTGGCTGATATGGTCCTTCTAAAGGAGAGAGAGTAAGATTAAACTTACTAGAGGATGTTCGTACACTATTTTCTTTAACTTTCCACCCTTCCGGATACTCAAACTCAAATCCCCACTCTTCGTTGCGGTAGAGTTTAGTTTCTGGTGTAGTGGTTGCTTGAGTGGGCGGCGAAGGATGCTCCTCTGAGACAGTTGGCGTTTCTTTCACCCCTTTTTGTATGGCGAAATAATACCAGCCAACGCCTGCTAAAATGGCAACAAACATAAAGGTAAAAATAATTGCCGTGTTTCTGTTATTCATGTTTGTGATATTCATTTTAAAAATTTGAACGAAGCAATAACTTGATTAAAAATATCCTCATATTGTTTTTCTGTACCTAAGATCATTTTGTATTTTCCAAAAGGAAGAACTATAGCAATCTGACGAGACCCTTCAAAGTCGTACTCATATTTCGAGCCATTGATACTATCTACAGTAATCGTTGAGATACTTGCGTTCATGTTTTTGAAACTAATTATTGCCCTATCCGCAAACTCTAAAGTCACGGTATTTAGAATAAAATGGGGACGAAACGGATTGTAATCTTTTGCCAATAAGTTTCCTTGTAAATTGAACTTACTAAACGGACTATAAAAAGAATTTTCCTTAAGTTTCCACCCCTCCGGATACCTAAACTCAAACCCCCACTGCTCGTTGCGGTAGAGTTTAGTTTTTGAGGTTATTTCTTGAGTAGTTGACGAGGCAGTTGTTTCTTTTAGGACCGGTGAATTTTCTGTTTGTTTTTTTTGCCTAATAAAACAGATCGGAAGAGCGTCGTGTAGGGAAAGAGTGTAGATCTCG
>CAJVWH010000009.1 GCA_913009575.1 uncultured bacterium | reverse complement strand
ATTGTCGTCATGGAGATGAAGATGCCTGGGACAGACAAGATGGTATTTATTTTTTTTTTTTTTATGTGTTGATTTTATATTTTTTTTTTTAATGATACGGCGACCACCGAGATCTACACTCTTTCCCTACACGACGCTCTTCCGATCTCGGAGGAACGGCTGAAATTATCTTATCCAAAAGCGGAGTGATGTCCTTCTTTTCGTCATTAAGTTTTTTCATCGCCACGCCATCTCTCCCTACCGCGTATATCACGGGAAAATCCATTTGCTCGTCCGTCGCGCCAAGTTCCATAAAAAGTTCAAGCACCTGCTCTTCGCTTTTGGCCGGGTCGGCAGCCTGTTTGTCTATTTTATTTATAATGACGATCGGCTTAAGTCCAAGCTCCAAAGATTTTTTAAGTACAAAACGCGTTTGCGGCATCGGACCTTCCTGCGCGTCAACAACAAGCAGGACGGAATCAATGGAACGCAAAACCCGTTCCACCTCTGAACCGAAATCGGCATGTCCGGGAGTGTCCACGATGTTTATTTTAGTCCCCTTATATACGGTAGCCGTGTTTTTGGCGTAAATCGTGATGCCCCGCTCCTGTTCAATGGCGTCGGTGTCCATACTCATTCCATTGTCAAACATCCCCGTCTGGCGCATGATTGCGTCAGTCAGGGTTGTCTTTCCATGGTCAACATGGGCTATGATTGCTATGTTTCTGATTTCCATAAATATTGAGGATAATGTTAAAAATAAAAGCCCTAACGGGCATTAAACAACAATAATTTAACTATACGGCAAAGAAAACAAAAAGTCAAAACAGATTATGCCACTTCTCAGCGATAGCAAGAAAGTGGCATACTCTGTTTAATTTTTTCCCGCCAACTGTCCGCAGGCGGCTTTTATCTCGCCGCCGAAACGATGGCGGACGGTGACGGCGACACCCTCCTTCTCAAGGATGCCGGCGAACCGTTCAACGGCATCCGTGTCCGACGGAAGAAAATCTCCGCCCGCCGGATTGTATTTTATCAAATTGACCATATAAAGCGGCTTTTTCATAATCCTCGCGAGCCGGCGCGCGTGGTTGGGCGAATCGTTCACTCCCTTAATCAACAGGTATTCAAACATCACCCGCCGGGAAGTTTTCTTGATGTAATCGTCAACCGCGTCCAATACTTTTTCAAGCGGATATTTTTTATTCACGGGCATAAGTTCGGAACGCAGCGCGCCATCCGGCGCGTGCAGAGAAATGGCGAGATTTAACTGAATTTTTTCATCCGCCAGTTTTTCAATTCCCTCAATCACCCCGCAAGTTGAAATTGAGATTTTGCGCGCGCCGATATTCAGGCCGTCTTCGTCATTCAAGACGCGAACCGCCGCCATAACATTTTCATAATTCAAAAACGGCTCGCCCATTCCCATAAAAACAATGTTTGATATTTTATTTCCCGTCCGGGCGAAAAACAAGACTTGCTCTATTATTTCGCTCGCGGTCAGGTTTCTCTTGAATCCCATTTCGCCGGTAGCGCAAAATTTGCACGCCATCGGGCACCCGGCCTGCGATGAAACGCAGACCGTGTTTCTCTTTTCCTCTCCTTCCCCGTGCCGCATCAGAACGGATTCAATTTTCAATCCGTCATCAAGTTCAATGAGTGTTTTTACCGTTTTTTTATCATCCGATTTTGAAATTTTTCCCTTTATTCCGAGCGGACACTCTTCGTTCAATTTTTCCCTCAACGCCAATGGCAGGTTGGACGCTTGGAACCAATCATCAATCAAATCGCGAAAAACCGCCTCCTTAACCTGTTTAAGGCGATATCTCGGCTCATCCTTTAAAATATTATCCAAATTTTCTATGTTCATTTTTACCGCCGCGTTTTATAAAAATAATCTGGCGAGGCGGAGTTCCTCGTATGAATACGCGCCGTTGAGTTTTCTATGCGCGGACGCCAGTTTGGTTTCTTTCAGTGTGTCAAACACTGCCTTGATTTTCCTGAAATCCGCGGGATTCGGTTTAAACCTCTTTAAATCAATTTTAGGGTCAATTTGTTTGAGTTTTTCAAAATGCGCGATAATCGTTCCCGTCGTCATCCCCCGCTCCTTCGCTATTTCTTTTAACGAGAAACCTTTGCCGATAAGCGCTTTTGTTTGTTCGCGCGTCGGTATTTTTTTATCCGCCCCCGCTTTCGTTTTTATTTTGTTTTTTTCTATTTCTTTTTTATCAAGAGTCCCGCCGCATTTTACAATGAATTCGCCGCGCATTTTATCAAGCTCTCCGGCAGAAAATTTACTTATCGCTTTTTCCCATTTTTTCGAATCGGCGAGAAGACGCTTATCCAGCTCTGCCACATCAGGATGCGCGGAAAGCGCCATGTCGTTAAGGCCCAAAAGGGACAACCCCTCCAAACTGCGAAGCCTGGAAAGGGCGACATATCCCTGCCCGGGCATAAATGACTTTGACAAGTCTATTACAGCGGCGTCAATGTTCATTCCCTGACTCTTGTGTATGGTAATGGCCCAAGCGAGCCGAAGCGGGATTTGTTCCGCGGCCGCGAGCGTTTTACCGTCTTCCATTATTTCCCATTTCGCGCCGGAAACCGTTATCCTCTTTCCGGAAAATGTTTTTACCGTCGGCAGACCATTATCAAAACCTTCCACGGCGCCAAGCGTTCCGTTCACGTATCCCTCCTCAAAATTATTTTTTACGAACATCACCGCCGCGCCCTTTTTCAAGCGGAGCGTCTCCGGAACAAGAAGACCCCTTTTTAGCGTATCCACGAGAGCAGCTCGGCCTTTCGTTGTCATTTCAAATTTCATCTCTCTGCCCGGCAATTTTTCAAGCTCTTTATCGTTGAGCGCGTCAACATCGGCATTGTGCGTATAGAGCCGCGTCGGCGTTATGCCGTTGTTGAATTTCCTGTTCCGCGAAGTGTTCAATTTGTTGCGAGTAAGAGGAGAAACATTGCCCGTTCTTATCTCGTTGAGCATATTTTCAAGAATGTTATCCGTGTGGCGAAATTGTTCGTTCAAATAACAAACGCGAACGCCCATCGCTTTCCACGCTTTTGATTTGTTTATGAATTCCACCTCAGAACTTCCGCGCGAAATCGGAGGAAGCTGAAAAAAGTCTCCAGCGATAACGACCTGCATTCCGCCAAACGGTTTATTGTCGCGCTTCATGGCGCGGCAAACGCGCTCCACGGTGTCAAACACGCGGGGGGAAAGCATTGACACCTCGTCCATTATTAAAACTTTTGTTTTGTGGAACCGCTTCCATAGATATTCTTTCTGTTCAAGCGCTTCCATTTCATACTCCGAAAGAGTGTCTCTGATTCCTATGCCGGACCACGAATGAATAGTCACCCCGCCGATATGCGTGGCGGCGATTCCCGTTGACGCCGTTACGCCGACATTTACGCCGCGATGTTTCAAGTAGGCGATGTATTCGTTCAGAACATGCGTCTTGCCGCTGCCGGCGGCGCCCGTAATATAAACATTTCTTCCGGTCTTCAAAATATCAAGCGCGTGGGTTTGTTTCATAAGAATTATAATAATATAAAAACTCTATATTTGCTTAAATTTTTTCAACAGGTATTCTCCGCCAATGCCCAGTATGGTAAAGAGAAGTCCAATATAAAATCCATTTATCAATAGGTTGTTTAGGAAAGGACTTTGTCCTTTTGTGATAAGAACCAAAACACTGACGGAAAAAATAGGGTAACCGATAATCTGCTCTATGTTTAGAAATAAAAACATCATAAGCCATAAAAAGAAAAAGAATTTTAGGATGAAATTACGTTTAAGTTTGGGTGAAATAGAAAAAAATCTCCTGTAAGTTTGCAGTATATAAAATAATATTGCCGCTTGGATCATAAAAAGAACAATGAAAAGCAAGTAATTAAGAGTTATATTAAAGTAATTTACGCCTTTGATGAATATAAAAAGAAGCCCTGAATATAAGTAATAAATTCTGGCGCTCAGCAGAAGCAGTTTGCGCAAGCGTTCCTCTTCTTGAATAAATGACGGCTGTATTAGGTGTTGCACCTTGGTTACAAATGCTAGAAATTTAAATAAAGTTTTCATTGTTGTTGTATTCTTAATATGATATATTTATTATATACAAAGGTAAAGATTTGAGTTGGGTAGTTTATTAAATAATTAACAAAAAATAATTATGGCATACTTAATCTTTTTAGCAATTATAATATTTCCAGCTTTGTGGGTGCATAAAGATGCAACAAGATTCAGGAAAAAGGGCGTTGATCTCAATCCGGGTCTTTGGTCAACATTAGTTTTCCTTTTTTTGTTTATTGCTTTTCCTTGGTATTTAATTTTAAGATTTTTAAAGTATAAAAAAACAGCTCAGCTCGGCAATCCGCCGTTGCCGCCAAAATCAAGAATTTATAACTGGCTGTTAGTTATAATATTTATTGGTATACCTTTCCTGATTGGTTTGTTTTTACTCGCAACATCTCTTTTGAGAGCGCAAAAACAAGCAGCGCAACCACAGAAGCTGGAAGCAGTTGAACAGATTGATCATGCCGGATTGCGCGCAGGATCATATGACGGCGTTATCCTTTCTTTTTTAGGGAAAGACAATCTTGATAACAAAGAAAACCCGGGTATGGCTGAAATTTATTTACCTGAAGATCAAAAAACAAGAAACTATTCCCTTCTTTATTTTATTTCTTCTGATACTAGGGTGTACAAGAATACAAATGATGATAAAAATGAAATAAGCGTATTTGATTTAGATTTAAAAAAAGGCGACACCGTATTCTTTAAATATTATATAGGAGGTCCTAAGGCGAATGTAATAAAAGAAATTATTCTGAAGTAGCCAGCGTTGTCTTTACTCAATGAAAGTAAGGGCTTTTCCGCGATTGATGCCGCGGCCGGTGCGTCCGATTCGGTGCACATAATCGTCATATGTTGCCGGAATATCGTAATTAATAACATGCGAAATGCCATCAATGTCCAGTCCCCGCGCCGCGATATCCGTTGCCACCAAAATACGCGTTTGGTTTTCTTTAAAGCGCCTTAACGCCCGTTGCCGTTGTATATGATTTTTATCTCCATGAATTGATTCCGCCTTAAAACCGCGATTGGCGAGCATGCAAGAAAGGTTTTCCACTTCATGCTTGGTTCGGCCGAAAACGAGAACCTTTCTGAATTCTTTATTATTGAGGAGGTTGTGGAGCACATCCAATTTTATTTCTCCACGGCCTATTTTCATTACGTCTTGCTCTATGTTTTTGGGCGTGTCGCCGGTTTTAACGGAGATACGCGCCGGTTTTTTAAGAAATTCCGAGATTAACGATTCAATTTCCCGGGAAGGGGTCGCGGAAAAAAACAGCGTATGGTGAATGGCGGGCATGCCCAAGACAATAAAACGCATATCGTTCACAAACCCCATATCAAGCATGCGATCCGCTTCATCAAGCACCAGTGTCGAAAAATTTGACAGTTTAATGTGTTTTCGTTCAATCAAATCCTTAAGCCGGCCGGGTGTGCCGATAATAAAATTGTTTTTATTGCGCAACGCTCTGATTTGCAGTCCGATATAAGCGCCGCCCACGGCGCAGACGGAAAAAAGATTCATCCCTGCCGTAAAATCCCTAAATTCTCCGTTAATTTGGAACGCAAGCTCGCGCGTGGGAGCGATAATGATTATTTGTTCGCTCGGATTTTTAAGAGCCTTATCTATGAGAGGAATAAGAAACGCCGCCGTTTTGCCGGTGCCGGTATTCGCAATACCAACAAGATCCCGCCCCTCAAGCGCGCAAGGAATTGTACGGTCCTGTATCGGGGTCGGTAATTTATATCCCTTGGCGATGATGTTTTTTTTGAGAGTATCGGAAATCATAAAATCCTCAAAATGATGTTCCGGTATGAAATGCTCCGCTTCTTCGGTGTTTGCCGACTTGTTTATAAATCTGGAGAAATCAATATTTTGGTTTTTTCTCAATCGCCCGCCACGCTTAAAATTCCCTTTTTTTTGAAAGGGGCGCCCGCGCCTTTTAGAAGAAAATCTTTTTTTATACATAACCAACACACTCTCGTCTCTGGATTATTGAGAGCTGAAAAGCCTTAAAAACCGGGAGAATTTGAGTTGTTTCCATAATATAACAAATAATTATTTTTGTCAACAAAATTGGAAGTGACTTCAAAAAATTAACGCAAAATCCGATCTGCGATACGCGCCGCCAAGTGGCGAACGAATATGCGATTTCACCGTTTTGCTTTGAGAATTCTGATTTCTTCCTCGCCAAGCCCGAGATGATGTCCAACTTCGTGCCAAACCGTCTCGTTAACAATCTTTTTCAATTTTTCTCTATTTCCGCCGCTCAATTCTTCAATCGGTTTTCTGAAAATGGTAATTTTATCCGGCAAAACCCCAAAATATCCGGCGCCGCGCTTTATTTTCGGGATACCCTCGTACAGCCCGATTAACACCTCTCCCCTTTTGATGCCCATTTCACCGGTTTTTTCCCGTCGCGCTTCGTCCTCAACCACAAAGGCGACATTGTCCATCACTTTCTTTATTTTTTCCGGCAACGCCAAAACCGCCCCATCAACCAATGTTTCAAAATAATCTTTTTCATTGCGCATTTTGTTCCTTCTCGGCTGTATTCATTAACAATCTTTAATTTATATTATACAGGTAAACGAAAAGGAGCGCTCCCGCGAACGGGAAACGCCCCTTTTCAATAGATTTACACTCGGTTGACATTAACCGCGTTGGGTCCCTTGGGACCGTCAGCCAGTTCAAACGTCACTTTGTCACCCTCGCGGAGTTCGTCAAAGCTTACGCCTTGAAGTTCCTTTGAGTGAAAAAAGACATCTTTGTCAACACCTTCGCGGCTTATGAATCCAAACCCGCGGTCGGTAAGACGAGCAATTACTCCTTCTTCCATAATTGTATTTTCAAGAAAACTAAAACCAATAAAATTTCAAACACAAGATACTGCAGTAAAAAACACGACCTCTTTCCCCTTGCACAGCTCCGATTTGATGCTTACATATTACTATAACGAGATCTAAAAGTCAAGGAATTTATCTAGCTCCTTTTCCGCGCGATGGCGTAGCCCAGAATTATCAAGAGCAGCGCCGCGAGAATCGCTAAGACGCCGGTTTTTCCAATTCCCCCAAAAAACGCTCCTATGGCGGCAAGCAGAGGTAATTTTGTTTTTCCTTGAGAATTCGTTTTTTGGGTCCCGTTTGACACAACCCCTTTCACTGAGGGGTAATCGGCGCTCGCGGCGGGAATATTTATCTTCGGCATTTTTGGCATCGTAAAACGCTTTCCAAAATTCGCGCCATTAAGCCCGCCCGCGCTTGTTCCGGCAACACCCGCTAAAAACCCCTTTGCCTTCTTGACCGCGGGCGGAATTTTCATGCTAACTTTCACGCTGCCGGGTCCCGGCAAAAAAGAAGGGCTGAAAATCCCTCCTCCACCGATTACAACTCCTCCGTTATAAACGGTTCCGAACTCTCCGGCTCCCCGTATCGTGAAAACCAAAGAATAATCTCCCGGACAAAGAAGGGGGTCTGTTTTTATTTTCAAAAAAGCCGATGCCTTTCCTTTTTGAATTTCAAAATCTTTAAAAACCGTTTCTCCGCCGCCCCATTCAAAATCGGCCGGACTTATCCACCCGCTTTTCCCTTCTATTGAAAAATAAGGATATATCCCTTTTCCTTCAAATAAAACTTTTTGACCGTTGCTGCAAATTCCGCTATATTCAGCGCGCAAAACCGCTTCGCTGGCGAGAATCCGGCCTGTTTTGTTGGTTACCGTCAAATCCGCGGTTTTCTCCTCTCCGGAATCAATATTCTGCCACAAAGGGCTCACCAACTCCAAAGAAAGCTCTTTGTTGTAACTTTGGGCAAAAACAAAACCGGCAAGCGAAAAAAACATAAGCGCGGAAACGATACTGAAAATAATTATTTTTTTCTCCATAAATTTACCGGCGGAAAGCTCGTTTTAATATTTTTTCAGAACGAGCTTTCCTCCGGCAGCCACGAAAGGTGGCCGCGAGAGTTCAGCTCTATTTTGATACGGTGGTAACCGTGGTGTAAGAGCTGGCGCCGGTGGCGTCTTTGAAGACATTGGAAATGTCCGCGCCGATCCAGGTGCTTGCCGGAACGGTAATGCTCATCGGAACATTTCCGTTCCACCAATTTCCGGATTTCGCCATCCAGATATTTCCGTTTGTCCTTCCGCTGTTGTAATTGTTTTCAGAAGTATAGAAAACAATCATATTCCCCGCGTCGTCTTGAGATACTATCGGCCACATTTCCCAAATTCCCGAACGCTTCATCAAGATTTTCGGCTGGGACCACAATAATCCGTCAGCCGAAGTTTCGTAATTTATCCATTGGGTCTGGGCAGGGTCATCCCAAGGCGCCCAGAAAAGCCAATACTTGCCGTAGGCATCCTGATAAAGATACGGGTCATAGTCAAAATAACCCGCCGTCTCGGCAATCGGTCCGGCAGTGGTGCTCCAATTATTCCATCCGTTGGAGGTGGACATATATATTCCATTTCCTCCATTCGTCCAAACCACCCTGATATTCCCGTCGCTTCCCCATACGGCTTTCGGCACGCCGCCCCTTGAATCAATGGAAACGGGTCCGTTCCAGCTTGAGCCGTTATTCGTGCTGTAAACCATTTTAATGCCTAAATTTTCGTAAAAAACTGCTATTGAACTTCCCTTAGCCACAGCCCAGGCGTGGTTGTTTGAAGCGCCCGCCGTGGTAAGTTCAGTTGGGCCGCTCCAGCCGGCGCCATTGTCATCAGAAGTGTAATAGTAAATAGGTTTACTTCCTCCTCCGTCAGAAACAAAAACCCAAGTTTTTCCGGCGCTGTTTTGGACAACCGAAACATCCCTCTGGTGAAAACCGCCAATGTCAGATGACATTTTTATCGGCGCCGACCATGTCACTCCCTTATCAAGAGAGACGGAATAAAAAATCTCGTAATCGTCGTTGTCGCAACTTAATCCGCCTGCGTCACATCCGTTCCCGTTTTGAGACGGTTTTTTGTCTTGCGCGAAAAACAGCCAGTAAGCTCCGTCTTGACCTTTCAAAAAGCTGGCGTTCCTCTTGTATTCCTTTCCGTTGGTGGCCTGAACATTATGCCACACCCTGTTCACGACTCCCGAAGAATCCGGCGCAGTCGTCAAGGTGACCTTAATCGGAACCGAAGCGGTGTTCCTTATGAAGTGCGGACCGTTAAAAACGGTTTCTCCGCCGGCAATGTTGTTGGCGGTGTATGTCCACGCGGCGTTGGTGCCGTAAATGTGGTCGTCCAATTTAATTGACTGGCTCACATTGGCGGTTCCGGTAACTTCGGCAAAGAAAGGAATCACGCCTTTAAAAGCGGCGCTCACCATTCCGGTTGTCGCTAAAATCCCTCCGGCGACAATAACCGTTGCCAAAATCCCCGCCGCGATCTTGCTCTTCTTTGTAACAAGCACGGAAGAGAGCAAGGCTTTAACTTTTGATTTTGCTTTTGATTTTTTCATAATGTTATTTATTGTTTATTATTTGCTGTTTATTGTTTATTTTGGCCGTTTAAATTAACTAAACAGCCAAGATTTTCGACCTTTATTTTGCTTTTGTTGTCCTTTTACGGCTAAAAATCAATAATATATCGGTTTTCACGCGCAGAGGACGTCTATAACCATACCTACCATAAAGGACACAGTATGTCCATTACACCATATTTCTATCGGACAATTTTAACGGACAATCAAAACGAGAGGTTGTTTTTCTTGAGTGTTTCCGAAATATCGTAGGAGGTGAGTATGTCTTCCATGTCCGGCTTATTTACTTGTATCCCCGCTACGGAAGGGTCGTCTCCGCTTTTGCCATGCGTTACGATGCCGATGAGGTTGCCTTTGAAAAACGCCGGCGCGCCGGAAAATCCCTTTCTGAAATAAGGAGTGATTACTCCAAGGGATGTTTTCTTCCAAAAATCATTCAAATATTCCGACAAAGAACGCGTCGCCTGATATCTCAATCCGCACGGCTTGACCGTCCCGTCGCAGGGGGAATTTTCAAAATAAGTTATTTTTTGAAATTTGGCGTCAAATCTCTCCAATGTTTGAGGAACGGCAGAAATTTTGCCCGGATATCCGATTGTCAAAATCGGAGCGCCGGCGCCCTCGCGAAAATCAACCAGCTTCGGCTCCAACAAAACGAAAGGTGTATTGGAATCCGTTTCTATTTTAAGAATGGCGAAATCCAATCCCGCGCTGGCGGCGTATTCTTCTTCAGTCGGCTCAAAAATAATGCTCGCTTTTTTGAAACGCGGACTGTCGGCTTGCCCCCAATATCCCACGGAAACAATCGGAGTTTGTTTTTGGTCGGTTTGAACAATATGGCAATCTTCCCGTTTCCATTTTCTTCCGGTTTTGTCCGGCGCGGAATCTTTTACGACAGCATGCTCGGCGGTGAGAATGTATCCCCTCGGCGATATTATGATACCGGAACCGACTCTGAATTTTTCTTCATTCCACGGCTGGGACGACGACGCAAAATATTGGGAACGAAACGCGCACCGAACCATAACGATTGTTTCTATATTTATCTTCTTCTCCGCCATACCTGCAGAACTAATAAAATAATTCGGAAGAGGAGCGAAAACTTTTGGCGGAGTTTTTTGTTTTGAATCCGTTTTTGGCACCGCCGGAACGGCTTGGGTCGGTGATGCGGAGCTTGGGACAGCCGGGCTTGGAGATGAATGAGTGGCGCTGTCGGCGGTCGGAACGATTACAGCCTGAGTGTGAGCGACTCCGGCTTCGGAAGTTGAAAGTGGGGTTGGGATTGAAGCCGGCACGCCGGGCGCGATATTCACCGGCGCGACGCCCGCACCAATCGCCAGCAGAAACAACAAACTCAAAAATAAACGGATTGCAATTTTAGACAAGAACATAGTCAAGAAGTTTTTTCTCCACGTCGGCGCCGGCAACTTTTATTTTAACCTTATCTCCGACGGAATACCTTCTTTTGGTTCTCTGCCCGACGATGGAATATGCGGTTTTATCAAAAATGTAAAAATCGTCTTTCATATCTCTCATCCTTATCATTCCGCTGGCATTGGTTTGCGACTCTTCCACATATATTCCCCACTTCGTCACTCCGGTGATTTTCCCCTCATAAATTTCCCCCACCCTTTCTGACATATATTCAACCTGCTTGTAGGAAATTGAAGACCTCTCGGCGTCAACGGCGCCAATTTCTCTGGCGGATAATTGAGCGGCGAGAAGCCGATAACGTTCAACTTCTTCGGCGCTAAGCCATTCGCCTTTTAGATGTTTTTCCAAGATTCTATGCACCAGCAAATCGGCATACCGCCTTATCGGCGAAGTAAAATGCGTGTAATTAACAAGAGCAAGTCCGTAATGTCCGGAGTTTTTTGTTGAGTAAACCGCTTTTGCCATTGAACTCATTGCCACATTTTTTACGAGTGCCTCCTCGGGCTCGCCTTTGATTTTTTCAAAAATGTCATTCAGTTCCTTTGAGGAAATGCTCTGCCCGCTCACCTCTATCGTATGCCCCAATACCTTCAAATAAAGCAACAGTTTATTTACCGCCTCCTGTTTTGGAACGCCGTGGACCCGAAAAACGGAAGCGCCCTTGTTGATTTTTTCTATCTCTTTGCTAAGGTGCGAGGCAACCTCTCTGTTGGCGAGAATCATAAACTCCTCCACAAGCTTGTGGGCGTCCAGTCTCCGCTTTTTAACGATAGTCACCGGCTTTCCTTTCGCGTCAAGAATAAATTTCACCTCATCCCTGTCAAAGTCCAGCGCGCCGTTTTCCATCCTTTTTTTTCTGAACAATCGCGCCAATTTGTTCAAGCGGACCAATTCATCGCGATACTCGCCCTCTTTCCCGTCCAAAATATTTTGCGCCTCTTCATAGGTAAATCTTTTGTTGGAATTTATAATCGTTTTTCCAAACCAAATTTTTTGTATGCCGCCATCCGCCGAAATATCCATAACAACGGAAAACGCCAGTCTGTCTTCACGCGGTTTTAAACTGCAAATATCGTTTGATAACGCCTCGGGAAGCATCGGGATTGTCCTATCCACGAGATAAATTGAAACCCCGCGGTGAAGCGCCTCTTTGTCCAGCGCGCCGCCCTCTCTGACATAATGGGAAACATCGGCGATATGCACTCCTATTTCAAACACATCTTCCGAGATTTTTCTAAACGAAAGGGCATCGTCAAAGTCTTTCGCGTCCTCCGGGTCAATCGTAAAGGTGGCGATATCTCTGAAATCTCTCCTTTTCGCGATGTCTTTTTCGGGAATCGGTTTCGCCCGCTTAGCAATCATCTTCGCTTCTTCTTCAATTTTCGGAGGAAACGCCATTTGAAAACCTTTTTCCAAAATTATGGACTCCATTTCCACGTCATTGTCGCCTTTTTTTCCCAACACTTTTATAATCTCGCCCTCCGGGTTCTTTTTCGGATCGTCCCAGTTTTTTATTCTAACCAAAACCTTGTCGTTGTTTTTTATTTTCCGCGATTCTGAGGGGGGAATAAAAATATTAACATACATTCTTTTGTCATCGCAGACGACAAACGAGATGGCGCTTCCTTTTCTTTTGTCCACCGCTCCCACGAATTGCATTTTCGCTCTCTTAAGTATTCTCACGGCCTCGCCGCTCAATCTTTCCCCTTTTGCCTGCGGAAACAAAACAACCTCCACTTCGTCGCCATGGAGGGCGGTGTTCAAAAATTGCGGCTCTATCAAAACATCGTCCTCAAGTCCGTCAATCGTAACATAGCCGACACCTTTTGAAGTTATGCTTATAATCCCCGTTGAGAGTTGTTTCTTCTTATTATTCACGGTGTTAAAGCCATTGTACCACAAAAAACCGACTAGATAAAGCCGTGCTTTTTTATTTCCTCTAATTTTCAAGTACCCACTTTATCGGAGTTTGCCCGCGAGAAGCGAGGTAATCGTTCGCCTTGCTGAAATGCTTGCATCCCAAAAAACCGGACGCCGCCGAAAACGGCGACGGATGCGCCGCCTCAAGAACGAGATGCCTGTCGCGGTCAATCACCTCTCCCTTTTCTTTGGCATACCGCCCCCAAAGCAGAAACACCAGCCCCTCTTTTTCATCGGAAAGCTTTTTGATGACAGCGTCCGTAAATTGCTCCCATCCCCGCCCTTGATGCGATGCCGGATTGCCCGCTTGAACAGTGAGGGTTGCGTTCAAAAGCAGAACCCCTTGTTTTGCCCAATGCTCCAAGTTTCCGGATTGAGGAATCGGCAGGCCGAGGTCCGTGTTTATTTCTTTGTAAATATTTTGCAGCGAGGGCGGCATCGCGGCTGATTCGGGCACCGAAAAACACAGGCCGTGCGCCTGACCCCGCCCGTGGTAGGGGTCTTGTCCGAGTATGACGACGCGTACTTTGTCAAAGGGGCAAAGTTCAAACGCGTTAAAGATAAATTTCGGTGGAGGGTAAACCGTCCCTTCCTTGTACCCATTTTTCACAAAGCCCGCAAGCTCTTTGAAATACGGCTTTTCAAACTCCTCGGCAAGCGCCTTTTTCCAACTTGGTTCAATTTTCACATCCATTTTAATAATTTAGCCATTTGGAGACCCACTTGGAGACTAAGTCTCCAATGGAGACTTAGTCTCCAAGTGGCAGTGGGCAATTATTCCAATAAAAGTTTTTCCATATCCCTTCTTTCTAGAATATCAGCCAACGAACTCTCGGCAAAATCTTTGTACTCCTTAATGTTGTTAAACTGCCCCAAGATAACATCTTTTTCGCAAAACCCCTTCACCCCCTTCTCATACTCACCCCAGCTCGACTTGGAGACTAAGTCTCCAAGTCGATGAACTCTGTCGTTTAAGTTTACATAGGCGCTCGTATGCAGGAGCTGTTCATTTGTTGAGATGTGGACAGCTTTGAATGTTCCTTGAAATAGAGACCCGCTGCGTTTATGTTTTTTATTAAAAAACATCGTGTAGCCGACCCCTATGCGGTGCATAAATTTTTCTATTCCCTTTTCCTCGCGCTGTCTCAAAATAAAATGATAATGATTCGGGTTAAGACAGTAACAAACAAAATCAACCAGTTTCGGCTTTGACTTTCGTTTGGAGACTAAGTCTCCAAGTTTTAAAGAATTTTCATAAATGCTTCCTATCGGGTCAATGGAATTGAATTCGTCCATGCTTTGCAGAAATCTCACGATATCTTCGCCACCAGAAAAAATCTCCCTTTTGTCCACACCGCGATTAAAAATATGGTAATGTTCCTCATTGGCAAACTGTATTTTTCTCATATTTGTTCCATTATACCACTTGGAGACTTAGTCTCCAAGTGGGTTCCCGCGTCCGTGCCGGCGACCCAGCCGGTGGTCCAGCAGAGTTGGAGCGAAAAGCCGCCGGAGGGACGATTGGTATTCAAAATATCTCCCAAAAGATATAAATTGGGATAGATCTTGGACGACATATTTTTAAAATTAACCTCCTCGGGAGGCACTCCCCCGTCCGTGATGACCGCCTTGTCAAAACCGAGAGTGCCTGTGATTTCAAATGTCAGGTTTTTGATTTTTTTCACGAGTCTTTTTCGCTCCTCTTTGGTGACGGAATTCACCTCCCTGTCAAAGAGATTTATATACGGAAACTTGAGAACAACCTCGGAAAGCGCCTCGTGCAAAACCCCCGGCAGAACATTCCTGACAAGTTTGTTTTTGTTTTTGTCAAACAAGTTAAGTATCCTGCGGTCCAGCTCGTTTTCCTGCGTATCGGGAAACATATCAATTGACGCCGTTACTTTTCCTTTTTCAAGGAGTTTTACGACTTCCCGCGCGGCATTGAGAATGAGCGGGCCGGAAACGCCGAAATGCGTGAAAAGAATTTTTCCGGTTTTTTTAACCTTCGCTTTACCCTTTTGGATAAAGCGGATGGTCATAAATGAAAGCGTCAGCCCGGAGAGATTGTGCACCCAACTTTCGTCCGTCGTGAGCGGAACAATGTTCGGGGTGGGCGGAACAATCGTGTGTCCGAGCTTTTCCAGCATATTAAAACCGTCTCCCGTTGAGCCGGTTTCTGGGGCGGCGAGCCCGCCGGTGGCGATGGCAAAATTGTCCGCGAAGTATTCAGCATCTTTAGAGGTTTTTACAGACATAACTTTGCCGTCTTTCGCTTCAAGCGACGCAACACGAACGCCCGTCTTTACCTCCACTCCGTTTTTGTTTATATATTCCCTCATTACCCGAAGAACATCCTCGGCGTTTTGCGTTTCCGGAAACGCCCTCTTTCGCCCTTCCACCACAAGTGGCAGTCCTTTCTTTTCAAAAAAAGTGAAGGTGTCTTTCGCGGAAAACTTTGAAAAAGTGGAATAGAGAAATTGCTTAGACTCTGGAAAATGCTCAAGAAACGCCCGAACATCAAATTCCGCGTTTGTTATATTGCACCGCCCTCCGCCGGTCAATAAAAGTTTCTTCCCGTATCGCTTCTTTTTTTCTAAAATAAGTACGCGGGCGCCAAGGTCGGCGGCGCGCCCCGCCGCCATCATCCCTGAAGGCCCCGCGCCGATTACAATCAAGTCATATTTTGATTTATCTCTTCCCATAAGCCGCATTGTAGCACAGCCGCGCGGCAATTGAACGGTTTTAGCCCGCTTGACTCAGCTCGGCTCCTCCGCCGCCAAGCGGGGGCGTTTGTGTTTGAGCGGGGGCGGGGGTAGAATTAAGGCAATATGACGGACGGACGAAACATCACCACTCCCCTAGCTGACAGGATGAGGCCGGAAACGATTGATAATTTTCTCGGGCAAGACGAAATTGTCGGTAAAGGCAAAATTCTGCGCAAGGCCATTGAAACGGACAATTTGCCGTCAATGATTTTTTGGGGTCCGCCCGGGAGCGGCAAGACCACTTTGGCTTTTATTATCGCAAAGCAGACAAAATCCGAGTTTGTCCGTTTTTCGGCGGTAACGAGCGGTGTTGCCGAATTGCGAAAGACAATTGAAAGGGCGGAAATGGACCGGCGGCTGGGCAGAAGAACCATTCTTTTTATTGACGAAATTCATCGCTGGAACAAGGCGCAGCAGGACGCCCTTTTGCCGCATGTGGAGCGCGGCACGGTTATTCTGATTGGCGCCACGACGGAAAACCCGAGTTTTGAGGTGCGAGGGGCTTTGCTTTCCAGGTGCCGCGTTTTCGTGTTAAAACAACTCGGTAAAAGAGAGATTATAAAAATTATCAAGAATGCCGTTTCTGACAAAAACAAGGGACTGGGAAACCTAAAAATCAAAATCGGCCCCAAGGCGATTGAAACGCTGGCGGAGATGAGCAATGGAGATGCGCGAACGGCGTTGAATGTTTTGGAATACGCCAGTTTGACCGGAAAAAACATAACTCCGGAAATTATTAAAGAGTCTTTTCAGAAATCGCATTTGCTTTATGACAAGGGCGGAGACGAGCATTACAACATAATTTCCGCCCTGCACAAATCCATGCGCGGATCTAATCCGAATGCCGCATTATATTGGCTCGCCAGAATGCTTGAAGGCGGCGAGGATCCGCTCTATATCGCGCGCCGCCTGATTCGCTTCGCTTCCGAGGATGTCGGACTGGCGAATTCGCGCGCGCTGGAGCAGGCGGTGGCGGCTTACCATGCCTGCCATTTTATCGGTATGCCGGAATGCGGCGTGAATTTGGCGCAAGCGGCGGTTTATATGGCAAAGTGCGAAAAATCCAACGACCTGTACGCCGGCTATGAAAAGGCTATGGAGGATGTTCGCGAGTTCGGCAATCTGCCGGTGCCGCCACACCTTCGCAACGCGCCGACAAAACTAATGAAAGATTTGGGGTATGGCAAAGGATATAAATATTCCCCCGACCACAATTACAAAGAAAAACAAGAATACCTCCCCGACAAAATTAAGAACCAAAAATATTTAAAAAACACCAAAAAGAAAAAAGGTTAGCTCGCGTTTTAAATATATGGTTTTTCCTTGCTTATAAGGTTCGCAAATATATTCTATTTGCGTCTTTTGGCGGCTTTTTTTGCCAGCATTTCACGCTTTATCGCAAGCCGTTTTTTTGTTTTTTTGGAACGGGTTGTTTTCATTTTTCCCACTCCTGTGATTCTTTTGGCCATAGTGATATAAAATAATTACACGCTGTTAAACTTGGCTCTGCGGGCAGGATTCGAACCTGCGACCAATCGGTTAACAGCCGATCGCTCTACCACTGAGCTACCGCAGAATTTATCATTCATTATAGTATTTTTATAAAAATTTTTCAACTGCCGAGTATTTTTGCAACATCACCATGTATTTTTCAATGGCAATTTACAAACATATATTGATATACCGCATCAAAAAGTAAAAATCGTTCAATAATTTTCAAGGCGTTTGGATTTTTCGTGCTGGCGCATTTTTTCAATCGCTTTGGATTCAATTTGCCTGATACGCTCTCTCGTAACGCCGAATTTACTGCCGACTTCCTCCAAGGTATGCTGGATGCCATCCGCGAGTCCGAAGCGCATGGCAAGAATTTTTTGTTCTTTCGGTGAAAGATCATTTAAAATTTCCTGAATTTGATCCGACAAAAGACGCCTGGAAGCGTGCTGGTCGGGTGAAAGAATCTTTTCCTCTTTGACAAATTCTCCAAGAGTGGAACCTTCTTCATCGCTTCCCACCGGAAGTTCAAGCGAAACTGTTTCCTGGTTAATTTTCTGAATGTGGTGAATTTTGTTAACATCTAGATTCATTTCCGCGGCAATTTCTTCAGGCAGAGGATCACGTCCCAAATCCTGCGATAGCCGCCTCATCGCTTGTTTATATTTTGAAATTGTCTCAATCATATGCACCGGAATTCTGATCGTGCGCGCCTGGTCGGCAATCGCTCTGGTAATGGATTGCCTGATCCACCAAGTTGCGTAAGTGGAAAATTTGTATCCCTTTCTCCAATCAAATTTTTCAGCCGCCTTGAACAAGCCAAAATTTCCCTCTTGAATGAGATCCAAAATAGTCAAATCCGGACTTCTGCCAATATACCTTTTGGCAATGGAAACAACCAACCGCAAATTTGCCCTAATCAATTTATTTTTCGCGTCTTCGTCATTCTGTTCAATTTTTTTTGCCAACTCTCTTTCTTCTTGCGCGGTAATAAGGGAAATCTTGCCAATTTCTTTTAAATACATTTGAACCGCATCGTAAGACGCCCCTGAATCAATTCTATGTTTAGTTTTTTTGGCAGAATCCGATTTTTTTCCGCCAACCCCCAAAAGATCCTTTCCCTCCAAAACATCTATACTCGCCTCATGAAAATCAAAATATATATTCTCTAAAAGGGTAATGTCTTCTTCAATATGCGGAAATTCTTTCAATATCTCCGCATAAGTGACAAAACCCCTTTGTCTTCCTTTTGACAAAAGATTTTTAATTTTCTCTTTTTGCACCTCGGCTTTTTTGACTTTCTCTCCGCCAGATTTCTTTTTTAATGTTTTTTTCTTCACGAGCTTTTTTGCCTTTACAATCTTCTTCTCAATTTTCTTTTTTACGGATTTTTTTTTGGCGGGAGTTGTTTTTTTAATTTGTTTTTTTGTTTTTTTTATCATAAACATTTAGACTGCTTAACTCTTTTGTAAGTTTATAAAATTTGTCTAAAGAATCCTTAAGTTTATCTTTTTCGCCGCTATTTTCCAAGCGTCGAATATTTTCGGAAATTTCCCCAAGATGATTTTTAATTCCTTCTTTTTCAAGCTCCAAGGCCAATTTACTCAATTCTTCTTTCAAATTCTCCGCCTCATTGTAAAACAATTCCGCGCCAAAAACAAGTTTTTCCGTTTTATCTGGTTCGCGACCTAATCTCTCCCAATCGTATTTTTTAATAATTCTTTCCATTTCTTCCTGAAGTTCTTTGTCGTTACTATCCTTCTGCCATAAAATAAAACCTGATAATCGCTCTTCAAGCAGTTTTAGGCGCGGTTTATCGGACATTTCAACCTTTGGCGCGTTTTGCGGCCGGAATTCCGTCCGTAAAACGTGCTTTATTTTTTTTAATTCTTCCCATATTGAATCTTCTTTAATGAACAATTTTTTTGCGGTTTCTCTTATCCAATGAGCTTTTTCAATTTCACTCGGCAAAAGTACAATGTATGGAAGCACAGTTTCTTCAATCTCCTTTCTTTCCGACAAAAAATCCAGATAAAACTTTATAATATGTTCAGCTTTATTAAGGGCGCGCGCCCATACTTCCGGATTTTCTTTTATTGCGTCCGCCGGGTCTTTCCCAAAAGGAACAACCGCCACTTTTACCTCAATGCCCTCACTGAGCGCCAAATCAATTCCTCTTTTTGATGCCCGAAAACCCGCTTCATCCCCATCAAAAGCTATCACTAGATTATTGGTCAGCCGCTTAATCATTCTTAAATGCTCAATTGTGAGTGCCGTACCGGAAACGGCGATTGTGTTCGTAAATCCCGCCTGGTGTGACATTATCACGTCCATCTGGCCTTCAACCAAAACGCAAAAATCTTTTTTTCTTATCTCTATTCTCGCCTTATCAAAACCGTAGAGAATACGGGATTTATCATATAAAATTGTTTGCGGGGTGTTTATGTACTTAGCCGGCATCTTGAACACTGAATGTCCATGCTCATCTGGACATTCAGTGTTCAAGTCGGTTTCAGTGGTAAAAATCCGTCCGCTGAATCCCACTATCTGCTCTGAGGAATTATTTAAAGGGAACATTATCCTGCTTCTGAATCGGTCGTAATAAGTTGATTGTTTACGGCCGTCAGTTGACGACTTTCCAATTATCATTCCGGCTTTTTCCATTTCCGAATCGGTAAAATTCCTCGCCTTCAAAAAATCATAAAGATTTCTCCATCCATCGGGTGCGAAACCGATCTCAAACGCTTTGGCAGTTTCCCCTTTCAAACCCCTCTCTTTGAGATATGAAATGACATCATTGTTTTCTTTTAATTCGCTCTCGTAAAATTTTTTCGCTTTCTGCAATAACTGAACCAGCCGAGCCCTCTCACTCCGCTGTCCGATTAATTCCATGTTCTCCGGCTTTAACTCAACTCCCGACCTATGGGCAAGAATTTTTAATGCGTCGTAAAACTCAACTCCTTCAATTTCCATTACGAAGCTGAAAATATCCCCGCCTTTCCCGCAACCGAAACAATGCCACGATTCCCTGCTCGGTGAAACAAAAAAAGACGGGGTTTTTTCATTGTGAAAAGGACAAAGCGCCCGAAAATTCATTCCCGCTTTCTGCAGTTTTAAATAGCTTTGGACAACATCAGCGATGCTGAGCCGCGATTTAATTTGCTCTACGGAAGAAGACATATGAAATTAATTATAGCACTTCCACCCCTATTTTTTCTCTTTTTTGTTTGATTCCAAATTTTCAAAATTTTCTTTATTTTTTTCGTTATATTCTTTTCGGAAACCGGTACCGGCCGGTATAAGGCGCCCGACTATCACATTTTCTTTAAGTCCCAAAAAATTATCCTCTGCACCGTTAATAGCGGCCTTCACGAGTACCTTAACGGTATTCTGAAAAGAAGCGGCTGAAAGGAAGCTTGGCGCATTAATGGCAACCTCACTTATTCCCAACACCAAAGGAAGAGCAACGGCTTCACGCCCCCCATCTTTCTTTATCTTTTCATTCTCTATTTCCAATTCATAGCTGGCGGCAATTTCACCTTTATTGAATTTTGTTGTTCCATCATCTTTAATCTTAATTCTTGAAAACATTTGCCGGATTATCGTTTCAATGTGCTTGTCATCTATGAAAGCCCCCTGAAGAGAATATGCTTTTCCAACCTCGTTAAGGATGTAGTTTTGCGCCGACTCTTTGCCGGCTATTTTGAAAAGTTTTTTAATGTCAAAAGACCCATCCGTAAAAGGATCTCCTTTTTTGACTTTATCTCCAGATTTGACAATTAAATATCTTCCAAACGGAATTTTATATTCAACGGTTTCTTTTTTCCCTTTGACTCCTTCTTTCTCTGTCAAAACAATGACGCTCTTTTTATCTTCATTTTCTTTTATCTCTAACACAATACCATTAACTTCACTCAACACACTGGGATTACGCGGAACCGTTAATTCAAAGATTTCTTCAACCCTCGGAAGACCCATCGTAATATCGCTCGCTGACGCTACTCCCCCCGTGTGGAAGGTCCTCATAGTCAACTGTGTACCCGGTTCGCCGATTGCCTGAGCGGCGACGACTCCTATGGCTTCCCCAAGTTTAACGGGAGTGTTTGAACCGAGATCATAGCCGTAACATTTTTGGCAAGCACCGCGCAAAGACTTACAGGTAATCGGAGAAAAAATACTTACTTCTGATACATCTGAAGAATCAATCGCTTTTGCGTCCTTAGCGCTCAATAAATGACCTTTTTTAAATTTACCAGCGCCATCAGCCAAAACTCTCCCCTTAATCCTTGAAGAAAAATTTTTACCGTGAGATTCAAGGTCCTTTCTTAAAATACGAATTCCTTTTTTTTCTCCGCAGTCTTTTTCTTGGATAACGACTTCTTGCGCGACATCAACCAACCGCCTGGTCAAATAACCGGCTTTGGAGGTTTTAAGGGCGGTGTCGGCGGTTCCCTTTCTCGCTCCATGAGTGGTAATAAAATATTCCAAACCGCTGAGTCCCTCTTTGTAATTTGAAAGTACGGGAAAATCAATAACTTTGCCCGCCGGATTAATCACCAATCCTTTCATGGCTGACATTTGGCCAATCTGAACCCACGTTCCTCTAGCTGCGGAAGAGACCATCATATGCACCGGTCCTTCGGGGTCAAGAGAACCGGGAACAAAACTTTCAACTTCGCTTTTAATTCTTTCCCAAATCGCGATAACTTTGTCATAGCGTTCGTTGTCAGTCAAAAGCCCTTCTTCATACTGCTCTTGCACTTCCTGCGCTTCTTTCTTTGCATTCGCAACAATCTCACTTTTTTGTTCAGGAATTTTCAGGTCTTCAAAACCCCAACTGATACCGGATTTTGTGGTATATTCAAAGCCAAATTGCTTGATTTTATCTAAAATATCCGGAGTTAAATCAATGCCGTATTTTTCAATGAGCAAAAAAACAATTTCGCCTAATCCTTTTTTGTTTAACTCCTTATTGATAAAAGGAAAATCAAAAGGAAAAACGCTGTTAAAAAGAAGCCTGCCGACGGTAGTTTCAAAAATATTTTTTTTAAAAACTTCATATTTGGGAGTATCGGTCGCCAAAACCTTTATTTTTGCGCGGAGATCAACATGACCGAATTCATACGCCATAATCGCCTCATTGGGAGTGGAAAATATCTTTCCTTCTCCTTTGACTTCTTGTTTAATCTTTGTCATCCAATAGCACCCCACGACTATGTCTTGCGAGGGATTAACAATGGGTTCTCCATTGCCCGGTTTAAGAAGGTTTCTGGCGGAGCACATTATGTCTTTCGCCTCCTTCTGCGCCTCGTCACCCAAGGGAATATGTACCGCCATTTGGTCGCCGTCAAAGTCAGCGTTAAAAGCGGAACAAACCAATGGATGCACTTGAATGGCATTGCCTTCAATCAATATCGGCTGGAAAGCTTGAATCCCCAAACGATGCAATGTGGGAGCGCGATTAAGCAAAACGTATTTTCCTTTGATAACCTCCTCTAGAATTGCCCAAACTTCGTGTGTTTTCTCGTCAATAAGCCGACCGGCGCCACGCACATTATAAGATATCTCTTTTTTCAGCAATTCTGAAATCACAAAAGGCCTGAAAAGCTCCAATGCCATAAGTTTCGGCAAACCGCATTGGTGCATTTTTAATTCAGGACCAACGACAATTACAGAGCGGCCGGAATAATCAACGCGTTTTCCAAGAAGATTTTGCCTGAATCTTCCCCGTTTTCCTTTCAACATGTCCGCCAAAGATTTGAGCGGACGGCGTTGAGATTGGGAAACGGCTATATTCTGCCCATGCCTGATAGAATTATCAATTAAAGCGTCCACCGCCTCTTGTAATATTCTTTTTTCATTGCGTTGGATAACCTCGGGGGCGTTAATTTCAATAAGTCTTTTTAATCTGTTATTTCTGTTTATCACTCTCCGATAAAGGTCATTAATATCGGAAGTGGCGTGGCGTCCGCCCTCAAGAGCAACCATCGGTCTAAGAGCCGGCGGAATTACCGGTATGACAGTTAAAAACATCCACTCCGGTCTCACGCCAGATCTCTGCATTGATTTAACGAGATTTAATCTGGCAAGAAATTTACGCTGTTGATCCGCCTTGGAATTTTTTATTTTTTCTTCCAGTTCTCCCCGCATTTTCTCCAAATTGATGCTTTTAAAAATATCATGAACCGCTCCGGCGCCAATGCCCGCCTCAAAAATTTCTCCATATTTCATGCTTAAAGAATAGTACTCCACCTGCCCCAGCGTCTTGTATAATTGAATGCCATCTAAATCCGCTTTGCCGTTTTTGAACGCTTCTTTTAATATCTCTTTTTCTTCAGGTGAAGCTACGCTTTTAATCTTTGTTTTATACTCCGAATTAAGATTTTTAAACACTGCCGCTTTATCTTTTTCGTTGACCTTCGTTATTACATATCTCGCGAAATAAATTACTTTTTCCAAATCAGCCACCGGAAGACCGAGAAGAAGACCCATCCTTGAAGGTATCCCCCTTAAAAACCAGATATGTGAAATAGGAACGGCCAAAGCGATATGTCCCATTCTTTCCCGCCTGACAATTGATCGCGTAATCTCAACTCCGCATTTTTCGCATACAATTCCCTTATACCTTATTCGGCGGTATTTTCCGCAGTAACATTCATAATCTTTATCAGGTCCGAAAATACGCTCGCAAAACAGACCATTTCTCTCTGAACGTTGCGTTCTGTAATTGATGGTCTCCGGTTTTGTCACTTCGCCATGCGACCACGACAAAATTTTCTCTGGAGAAGCCAGTTTAATAGTTATTGAATTAAAATCCATTACTTTTTTATCCATGCCAATTTTATACGAATGTTAATGAATAATAAATTTAGGCATTCCGCCCCTTATTCCGATTAATTTATAATTTTGCCGTTAAATGTTAATTTATTTCAATTCAATATCCAACGCCAAAGCCTTCAATTCATTCAGCAAAACATGAAATGAAGCCGGTAAATTTGGATTTCTGAATTTCTCTCCTCTTATAATCGCGTCATAAATGGCCGCTCTTCCGGAAATGTCGTCCGATTTGACCGTGAGCATTTCCTGTAAGTTATGAGCGGCGCCGTATCCTTCCAATGCCCAAACTTCCATCTCTCCGAATCTTTGTCCTCCCCCCTGCGCCTTACCCCCAAGAGGCTGTTGCGTAATTAAAGAATAGGGACCGATTGACCGCATGTGGATTTTATCTTCAACCATATGGTCAAGCTTCATTATATAAATTCTTCCGACCATTACTTTTTGTTCAAAATGATCTCCAGTTGTGCCGTCATAAAGCTTCACTTTGCCGGATTCCGGCAATCCGGCTTTCACTAATTCTTCTTTAATTTCCCTTTCTTTTGCTCCGGAAAACGAAGGAGTAATCGCCTGATATCCAAGCTTATCAGCCGCCCATCCCAGATGAGTTTCAAGAATCTGCCCCAAATTCATCCTTGAAGCCACACCAAGGGGGCTCAAAATAATGTCTACAGGGGTGCCATCCTCCAAATAAGGCATATCTTCAGCCGGCAAAATTTTGGAAATAACGCCTTTATTGCCGTGGCGGCCCGCCATTTTGTCTCCCACTGAAATCCTTCTTAATTGTGCAACCTCAACAGAAATACGTTTGATTATTCCCGGTTCCAATTTATCTCCTAAATCGCGGGAAAAAATTTTCACGGCGATCACCCTTCCCCGTTTGCCATGTTCAACCCTCAAAGAGGTATCTTTAACATCTCTCGCTTTTTCGCCGAAAATTGAACGAAGCAAACGTTCTTCAGGAGTAAGGTCAGCTTCACCTTTGGGGGTAATTTTTCCCACTAATATGTCGCCCGGCATCACTTCGGCCCCTATTCTCACAATACCTTCTTCGTCAAGGTCTTTTAATTTTTCCTCTCCAACATTCGGAATATCGCAAGTATTTATCTCGGGACCAAGCTTGGTATCGCGCACATTGACGGAAAATTTCTCAATGTGCACAGAAGAAAATTTATTCTTTTTTACCAGATTTTCCGAAATTATAATCGCGTCTTCAAAATTGTACCCTTTCCAAGAAAGAAAGGCGACCAATAAATTCTGTCCCAGCGCCAACTGCCCGTTGTCGCTGGAATAATTATCCGCCATAATATCACCTTTGGAAACTTTATCTCCTAAATTCACCAAGGGCCTTTGGTGAATTGTGGTAAAGGCGTTTGAACGCATAAAATTCACAAGTTCATATGTTTTTTTCTTGCCGTCTTTCCCGGTAACGGAAATTTTAGACGCGTCAACAGCGTCAACAACTCCATCTTCTCCACAAATGACCAAACGTCCGGAATCACGAGCCGCTTTTTCTTCAATGCCCGTCGCTATCAAAGGTGCCTGAGGGATGATACATGGCACGGATTGCCTTTGCATATTAGAACCCATAAGGGCTCGGGTGGCGTCGTTGTGCTCCAAAAAAGGAATTAGACTTGTGGAAATACTGAATGCTTGATTGGTGCATACATCAATAAAATCAATCGTATTCTTAGTCGCAAAGCTGGGTTTTGAACGCACTCTCGCCTCTACTTTGTGGTCCAAAATCTCGCCAGTGTCAGGATTATAATTAACGCCGGCATGGGCAATATTATATTTTGACTCGTCAAGAGCATTCAAATAAACCACCTCCTTCGTTATTTTTCCCTTTTCCACTTTGAGATACGGGGTTTCCAGAATGCCATACTCGTTAAGGCGCGCGTGAATCGCGAGATAAACAACCAATCCTATATTCGGTCCTTCGGGAGTTTGAATGGGACAAATTCTTCCATAGTGGGACGGATGGACATCACGGACCTCAAAACCGGCTCTTTCCCTCGTTAATCCACCGGGTCCCAGGGCTGAAAGTCTCCTTAAATGTTCCAGTTCGTCCAAAATATTTTTTTGGCTCATAAACTGAGAAAGTTGGTTGGTGGCAAAAAATTCCTTTATCGTCGCCATAAAAGGCCTATTATTGATAAGATGGGCGGGCGTTAATGTACCCGGGTCAACAGTTGACATTCTGTCTTGAATATTCTTTTTCATTCTGGCCATTCCCACTCTCAACCTTTGTTGAATAAGCTCTCCAACACCTCTCACTCTCCTGACGCCCAAATGGTCAATATCGTCCGGCTGCGCGTTGGGAGTATTATTCAATCTAATAATCTCTGAGATGATATCAAAAAGATCGCTGAGTGTTACAACTCGGGGGGCGGAATCAATATCTTTCAGTGAAAGACCAAGGCGGTGGTTTAGTCTATATCTGCCCACGCGGGAAATATCGTAGCGGGCGGGGCCAAAAATTGAATCAAAATAATTTTTGGCGCTTTCAAAATTAGATGGTTCCCCGGGCCGCAGCCTGCTATAAATTTCAATATACGCATCTTCCAAACTTTTGGCGGTATCTTTTTCCAGAGTCTTTTTTATAAAAGCTGTTTCTCCATTATCCTTTTTCTCAAATGCTTTTTCAATTTCTTTTTCGGATTTTGCTCCAAAAATTCGCAAAAGCGAAGTTACGGGAATTTTCCGTTTGCGGTCAATTCTGGCGTAAATCACTCCATCCGCTTCAGTTTCAATTTCAATCCAAGCTCCACGGCTGGGAATTACTTTCGCACCGAAATATCTTTTTCCTTTTATATCGTTGGCGGTAAAAAAAACTCCAAAAGAACGGGCAAGTTGGGGCACCACCACACGCTCAACACCGTTAATAATAAAAGTGCCGTGGTCAGTCATTAAAGAAAAATCAGCTAAAAATATCTCTTGTTCCTTCACTTGATCTAATTCTTTATTGGTTAAGATCGGAAGAGCGTCGTGTAGGGAAAGAGTGTAGATCTCGGTGGTCGCCGTATCATTAAAAAAAAAATCAAAAAAAAATAATTGAAACAAACTGGCATTCAGTTTGTGACGAAGCCCAACTAAGCGAGACAGATAGAAAACTGTTTTGGGGGAGGCAGTTTTTAAATCCATATTCGCTTGAAGAAGAGATGTAGCCATCAGGACCTGACCCTGAGAGCTCTTGTCTCTGGTGAATTTAACTATTTCAGTTTTAAGCTTTTTAACTATTCAAGTATACTATTCTCAAATTTTCATATAGGCGGGCGACGTAGTTAAAGTATTATTTTGAATAAAATTTAGAATCAATTAAGCGAGATGAAAGATGGTAGATAAACAGTCAGGTATCAATGAAAGCGATCAAAGCCCCACAGTAAACCTCCAGCCTAAAGAAGCTCACTTGGCGTCTCTGTGTGTTGCGATTGTATTTGGTGTCATTGGTGGTGGTCTTGCATTATTGCTTAAAAGCAATTTGCCATTGTCAATAACGGCAACTTATATTATTGCTTCTATTTCAGGTTTTTCGCTTCCCTGGATTATATGCAGATCTTATTTTGTCACTGCTCATCGTTGGTATGGGGCAAAATCTATATCACATAGAATATACGATTTAATTGGTATTTTTGCAGCAACACTATTTATATACCTCGTTATTTAAAAGCAAACAATACTAACGGTACTAGGGCCCATCAGTACAATACAAGCCATAGTGACTAGTGATATACTCTTGGGTGTCCTTGTATCTTTCGTGAGCAAACCGCCGGTCTATGATGCCAGCGGCAATATCAGTAATAAACAGGATAAAATTGAAGCACTAAGTTTCTTTAACTGGAATTATAGTTACGATACGTTAAATCGATTAATATTGTTTCGAATGTCCCGTTACATTTATTGTTAAGTGTTAAATGGTTATAGAGACAAAATAATCTCCTTCATTCTATTCAATCTAATTTTCCTCTCATCATGAATCTCTTCACCATAATAATTCAAGCAAACTGGAGCCATTTGACGATCAATAGCTTCCAAAGTAAGTTTTCTAATTTCGTCATTTACCTCGCCATCGAAAAGAAGTTGCCCAAAAGCCAAGGCTATTATGCTGTCATCATATGAATGTACATTAAAATCGTCATATACATTTTCTAATTCATTAGGGTCCGTAATGCCCTCAAAAGCGGATGAATTCACATCCCAATTATCTAATATATCGTTGAAAAAACTTAATGCATCAGAGGGCTTATTGTCTTCTCGCCATTCACGATAAAATTCTAATATATCAGCGCCATTATCATTTCCAAAAGGCGAATTATCGTCTACGCAATCCCAGAAGAATTCATCAGTTAATATTTCTGCCGCTCTAGGATGTGCATTACTCGGTTCGAGTTCCCATTCACTCTCATTTTCATTCATCTAATTTTTCTCTTTCTGACAGATAACGAGGTTGTAGAAAAACCCCGAAAGTATTAAAAACATCCAATTTTCGGTATACCAAAACCATTCCTTTACAAGAGATC